>CAZRWX010000103.1:0-7627 GCA_964603925.1 uncultured Bifidobacteriales bacterium
TGTGATAATGGCCCTGGCATTGCGGCTGATACTGCCTGGGTGGATACGAATTTGCGCTAAGTGGAGGTTAAGGCCCGTCATAATGATATAAAGGGTAAAAGTTGTGGATAATGTTGTGTCAAATTACTTTTTTATAATTGAATCGTCATAGGGGCTTTTCTCTCTACCAGGACTAAATATTGCTGGAAGCTAAGCTATTTCTGAATATTATTAAGAGTTCGGCAAATAATTTCCGAACTGCTAATAGTTTAACCCAGCTTAATCTGCAATTCGTGGAGGCTATTGATGAGGCACTCCAGGGTTCAACATTTGGTATTTTCAGCTATAATGACAGCGAGGGAGTTATAAAGGTTCTGTCAGAGTCTTATAACACTCTGGAGTCAATGGGTATGGAGGGGGAGGATGCCCTCATTATTAAGGCAATTTCCCGTAAAAGTCCCAGCAGCACAACAATTAAGGGCTTCACTCTTATTCCTCTTTTCAGCGGCAGCTATGTTACAGGCGCTATTCTTATTAAACGTGCTCTCAAAGAGGAAGAGCAGTTTGCCGTTGAGCATTTAAGCCAGCTTTGGGTGCAGTCTAAAGATCAAATGGAGCTGGAGAGCAACAATATTAAGCTGGCTAAAGAGCTTGGCCGCAGTGTTCATAATCTTTCTGTAGTTCGCAGTATTGCCAATGCCGTAAGCAAAGCACAGGATCTTAACCATTTGCTTTCGCTTATTCTCAGGGTGGCTATTACCACAGTTAATGCTTCCCGCGGTTTTATAATGCTGGAAAATGAGAATACCCGCTGTCTCGAGCTTAAAGTAGTACTTGGGCTTCCCAATAAAGACGCTGAAGAAAAGCTAAACTCCGGGCTTATTCAGGCCGCCAGCATCCCTCCGGGTGAGGGTATTCAGGGCAGGGTCATGGAGTCTCAGGAGCCTGTCATTCTTTCAGAATTAAGGGTTGAGGAGGAGCCTTTCCCTGGTATGGATGACCGGGCCAACTCGCTAATGTGTGTTCCGCTTGTTATGAATGATACTTCCTTTGGTGTAATATATGTCACCAACGGGGATGATTCCGATTCATTCGATAAAGAAGATTTGGATGTATTATGTATTCTGGCTTCCCATGCATCGGCGGTTTTAGACCAGACCCGCCTGTACAACCTGGCCTCAACAGATGAACTTACCGGTTTATATACAAGGCGTTACTATTCCCAGCGTATCGGTGATGAGTTTAAAAGGGCTGTACGCTACAAGCGCACATTGTCCCTGATGGTTATGGATATTGACCATTTCAAAAATGTTAACGACACTCATGGGCATCTTGCCGGTGATTACATTTTAAAGGGTGTAGCCCGGGAGATCAAAAGCCACATACGCACCGATCTGGATACCGCTGTCAGGTTCGGCGGAGAGGAGTTCGTTCTTATTCTGCCGGAGACTCCAATTAAGGGGGCCTTTGTAGTTGCAGATCGTATTCGCGAAGCTATAGAAAAGATCGTATTTAATTTTGATGATAATTCAATTAAAGTTACAATCAGTATAGGGGCCTCATGTTATCCGGAAAATGAATCTGCAATTGAGGAGCTTTTCAATCATGCCGACCGCGCTCTTTACTCAAGCAAAACCAATGGCCGTAACAGGGTCACAACATTCCCTGAGCTTACTTAGGGGTCTATTGCCTCTTAGCCTGTTGCTGGGCCTCTTTATCGGGGTGGTTCAAGTCCGTGCGGGTTCCAATCAGCTGCCGGAGGTAAGTAATCTTTATGGCCCTTCAGCGCTGGCGAGCGGGCTTGTAGTCATGGCCGGGCAAGGGACAACTTTAATGAATCACCGCAGCAGGGCAAATTTAGTTCCCGGCTCCATCCAAAAAATGTTTTCTGCCTGGTTTGCGTTTAAGACCCTGGGACCTTCATATACATTTTCTACCAGTTTGTTTATAAAGGGGTCAATAAAGGGCCAGGCTCTTAAAGGTGATGTAATTATCAAGGGTGGAGGGGACCCTGCCTTCTGCAGCCGGTACTTTTCTTCTCCTGTATCCTCCGCTGAATATCAGTCCAGAGCAGTGATTGACAGTGCCTCGGGTTTTGCCGGTTATTTCCCTGATGGTAATCAAACGTTAAATTGGCCGTTCTTAAAATGGGCCGGTATTATTAAAGAGCAGGGCATAAGGGTTATAGATGGGTGTATATACGGGGACGGGTCGCTTATCCCCGAAAGCCAAAACCCGTTTGCTCTTTGGGAGGATGTGGGTAATTACTATGGCGGCATGCCTTCGGGCCTTTGTTACAGGGACAATGTTTATAAGATTTTTTTCCAGGGGCATTCTAAACCGGGCATGCTTACTAAATACCTTTTTACTGAACCCGCTCATACCGGGTTACAGGGGGTCCAGAACATGGTTAAGACTGGGCTCCCCGGCAGTGATGATAAAGCCTATATATTCGGCTCATTTTTAGGGCGTAACCGTCTAATTACAGGCACTTTTCCCAGTGGAAGAGACACATTTTCCATCAAGGGGTCTCTGCCCCATCCTTCCTGGTCCTGTGCACAGGGTTTTAAGGGTATTTTAGTAGAAAAGGGCATCAAGGTTAAAGAATCCACGCAATGTGCTACCTCTCAGCCAACTTCTTCATTTTCTATGGGAGAGGGGGGCAGTGGGGCAAAACTATTAGACGTCCATAAATCACCTCAACTTAAGGTTCTACTTAAGCATACATTAACAAAAAGTGATAATGTTTATGCTGAACAATTGCTGGCTATGGCTGCTTATCAGAGAGCGGGGCAGGGGGGGCAGAGGGAGCGTGTAGAGGCATTACGACATTGGCTGACCGTTCAGGGGCTGGATACTTCTCAGTGTCATTTTAAGGACGGCAGCGGGCTTTCCAGGTACAATTGGGTATCAGCAGAGCAGGTAGTGCAATTACTGCAGAATATATCCCGGGACAAAGACTTTAGCTTGTTTCGAGGGCTTCTTTTAACTGGTGAAAAGGCTGCTTCCCGGTTAGGCCTTGCATCAGAGCCCTTTAGCAAGGTGCTTTGGGTTAAAACGGGTTTTCTTGAGGGGGTGGTTACAGCAGCCGGGTTCCTCCAGCTAGAATCAGGAGAATTTGCCTGCTTCTGCTTTATGGTTAATAATTCCTCGGATTCAGCCAGCGCTATCAGGCAATCATTTGGCACTATTCTCAGAGCTATTTATAAAACACAGGGGTAAACATCCTCAATCTCCTCTGTAGCCTAATTTTTTCCCCTTAAGTATTACCATTTTCTGCCGATAGTATATTGGGCCATGATGCGCCCGGAGGTTATACCATGGATTTAGGTGCAATGGCTTCAGAATTAAAAAATGAGGCAGTAAACTCTTCCGTTAATATGAAAATGGTGGCTAAAAGTCAGGAAATTGCGGAAACTCAAGCAAATCAGCTGCTCCAGGCTATTCCCAGTCCCCCCGGACTTGGCGGTCAGGTCGATATACAGGCCTGAATTCAATCTCGTTACTGCATATTCTTTTTATTTCGGGTGTTTACCGACATTAAGCTAAGAATAGGTTTTATTTTAATTCTGCGGAAACGCCCTGTTGGCTTTGTGCCCTGCCCTGGAAAGAGGGGGGTCCAGAATAGTCTTTATTATGAAGGCTTGACGCAATGACTGTGCGTTACGCAGGTGGGAATTATAGCCTTCGGATACTTCAACCGGCTGGGTAGCGTATTCTTCTACTTTGGGCTTAGGTAGCTTCTTTTTAGAAACCGGGGTTTCAAAGCGGGTTTCCATCTGAGTCCCCGACATTACTCTTTCAACTTTCAGCTTTTCTCGAGCAGTAATATTTGGGACTATTGGTTCAGGTAGTACAGGTGTATCCTGCTCCAGGCTGAACCCAAACTCCTTTGCCATTTCGCTTAAAATGTTCCGGCCGGTGGATTGCGCCTTTTGATTAATATTGCGGTCTTGCCTGGGTTTTTGTGGCAGCAACCCGTCAGCTCGGTGTGTACTTCTTGTTGTAAGATTGTTTAATGATGAAGCAAGCGTTGATCGGGATGGATTATTTTCTAAAGCCTGTTGAGCTAATTTCTTTTTTTTACGGCTGGCATAAATAGATGCCACAATATTAAGAGCGATAATGGCGAAAATAATTTTTTCCATTAGTAGTTCCTTCCATCAAAGGCCGGAGCTGCCTTCTGAAGCAGCCCACGGACTTTGTATAGGGTATTATTATTCAGGCTGCGGTTTGTCTTTTTCGCCTTCACCGGCTATTTTACTTCTCATATCGGTATCAGCCATAACGTTCTTCATGTTGTAGTAGTCCATAATGCCTAAATTTCCTGAACGGAAAGCCTCGGCCATGGCCATTGGTATCTGGGCTTCTGCCTCTACTACTTTTGCTCTCATCTCCTGGGTTCGGGCTTTCATCTCCTGCTCTGTGGCAATAGCCAGGGCTCTTCTTTCCTCGGCTTTGGCCTGAGCAATTTTCTTGTCGGCTTCTGCTCTGTCAGTCTCCAGCTCAGCGCCAATATTTTTACCAACATCTACATCAGCAATATCAATGGAGAGTATATCGTAGGCTGTACCAGTGTCTAAACCTTTGGCAAGCACTGACTTGGAAATGGTGTCAGGGTTCTCTAATACGGCTTTATGATGGCTGGAAGACCCTATGGTACTTACAATACCCTCACCAACACGGGCAATGATTGTTTCTTCTCCGGCACCGCCAACCAGTTTGTCCAGATTAGCCCGGACTGTAACCCTGGCAATTGCCTTAAGCTGAATACCGTCTTTAGCCATAGCAACTATGGCCGGGGTCTCAATGACCTTGGGATTTACCGACATCTGCACTGCTTCCAGTACATTCCTGCCTGCAAGGTCTATGGCTGCTGCTCTTTGAAAATTTAAGGGGATATTTGCTTTGTCTGCTGCCACAAGTGCCTGAATAACCCTGGTTACATGGCCCCCGGCCATAAAGTGGGCCTCCAGGCCGCTGGTGTCAAGCTCAAGACCGGCCTTTACACCTACAATTTTAGCCTCTACAATAATGCGCGGCGGCACTTTTCGCAGCCTCATTCCAATAAGTTGGAAAAAGGATACCTCGGCTCTTGAAAAAATGGCCTGCAGCCATAAATTAAAGAAAGAGCCTATCATAAATAATACTACTAGTATTACAATGACAAGGGCAATAATGATAATTGGTTGAGTCATATGATACTCCTATTTTTGGTTAGATAAAATTTCTGATGTTACAATAATTTTGTTTCCCACTACCCGGGATACCTGGATGGGTGTGCCTTTTTCTAAAACATCGTCTTCACAGGTAACCTCGTAAACTTTGCCGTTGAAGATAGCCTTACCCGTTGGGCGTAGTTGTGCGTCCACAATGCCGGTCAGCCCAATCAGGTGGGCATCGGGCTCAATTGTTTGTTCAAGGCCTGAGCCTTTAGCTAATTGTTTACGCAGGGCTAATGGTGAGGATTTGAGTATGGTAAATGCGAACTTAATAGTGATGGGTATAATTATGATGTCCGCGGCCAGAAAAACCATAGTGCCAGCAGAGCTCAGGTCCCTGACAATGATAAACCACGATGAGCCTAACAACCCTAGAGCAACAAGAGCAAGGAGCCCCATGGAGGGTATAAGGGCCTCCGCCAACCCTACAATTAAGGCACCAGCTTGTAAAGCAATTGGAACCCAGACGCTCACGATACCACCTCTTTTACAATTATTTTATTACCCTGTATTTCCACAATTTCAACTTCTTTTTGATCATCAATATAGCCGCTTAGAGCTGTAACCTCCAACCGGTGACCGGAGAACTCACCTTTACCTGAGGGTTTTAAAATAGTTAAAGTAATGCCTTTAAGACCTGGTTTGAGTTCGGCGGTATTTACCACTGAAGTTACGCGGGACTGTTTGAGTGTGGCTGCGGGAATAAGGTTAATGTTACCAGGCAGGTGGGGAAGTAGATATTTTATACCCAGCAATGGTATAAAGAGACTTAAAACCGCCATACCCAGAACCAGGAGAATGTTGTCCATCAGGATTTGTTTTTGCCAGGGGAACTCCGGGTTGGGTATGGTAAACGATTGCAGGGAAAGGATAAGGCCTACCGTAATAAGTACAAGACCCATTAGACCAAAAATAAAGGTACCGGGTAATATGTAAATTTCAATGATAAACAGTGCAACTCCGGCTAAAAGTATGAGCATCTCTGTGTGGTTAGCCAGCCCCGACATATATTTACTGCCGAACACAATTGCCAGACAAATAATGCCCACAATACCGAAAACGCCAAAACCGGGTGTTTTCATCTCCATATACAAGGCCCCAAAGCCCAGGAGCATAAGGAGGGGGGCTATTTTGCCAATAGCGCGTACCAGCTCTTCTGACCAGTTGGATTCCATCTTTTTTAAAAGGGTGTAATTTTGACTTTTTATAAAGTCTTCTATGCTGGCAAAAGACCCCAGGGAGAATTCCAAGTCTCTTGCTTCAGAATCTGTCATGGTGAGGAGCTCGCCCTTTCTTACTATTGTTGATTTACCGGTGTATGTGCCCTGCTCACGTTTGCTCAAGTCGTCCCAGTCACCTTGAGTAAAATATACCTGTTTGCCATTTTTTATAACTTTTATAATCTGCATATCCATGCTAACCATGGCCTGAGAAAGAAGGTTGGGATAACCATTTCTCTCTGCCAGGTTGCGGAATTTGGCGCGAAGGGGGGATTCGATTTTCTCCCCTGCCATTTTGATACCCTCCTGGCTTTGTATAATAGGCGCGCAGTCACCTATGGTCGTGTGGTTGCCCATTGCCAGACGGTTACATGCCAGAGATATAAGAGCGCCGGCTGATATGGCCTTTTCATGCACGTAGGCGTAAGTGCTGCAGAACTTTATCCCTGTAATTAAATCAACAATTTCAAATGCTGCATCCAGCCGGCCTCCAAATGTGTTGACTGAAAATATTATAATGTCCGGGGATTCTTTTTCAGCCTCTTTTACTGCGCGTTTTAAATAGAAACTAAGCCCCGGGTCAACCTCCCGGGCAATGGGAATTACAATCACCTTTTTGCTGTTTACCCCAGGTATGCTGCTGACACTGTCAATAACTTGACCGATAGAGGGGTGTAGAAAGTATGCAAAGAAACCTAAAATAATAGCGATTTTCATTTATGCTCAATTGTAATTAATATCGAAAGTCAAAATATAGCTTTGAAACGCATCCCTTACAGGGGTAAATATTTGGAAAGCACTGTTTTTGGCTTTTTTAATAAAATTTAAAATGGAATACATATTTAATTTGCAAATTGCACTACACATTTGGCTTTAATTTAGGTATATTAGAGTAAATATGGTCAAATAGTGTCTGTTACTTTGTTATAGCACACAACATAAAGTAGGTCTTTTGCATTCAATATTTAAATACACTAACTACCGTACCTATCTTCAGGACTATTATTCCTGGGCTAAAGTAGAATTACGCGGTTTTTCTCATCGTTCATTTCTAAAAATGGCCGGTATGTCCGGTCCCAATTACTTAAAACGGGTAATGGAGGGTGTTCATAGCCTCACGGATAAAAGCATTCCTAAATTTGCCCATGCTCTTGGGCTTAATGAAGCCGAAAGTGCTTATTTCTGCGATCTGGTAAAATTTAACCA
>CAZRWX010000103.1:7727-11362 GCA_964603925.1 uncultured Bifidobacteriales bacterium
ATACAATCTCTTCTTGTACCTAAATTTCACCTGTCAATGGCTGAGCTGGCTCAGGAGGCTGTCACACGTTTCTCCAAGGAATATCGATATTTCAGTTCAGTCAGTATGAGTATTTCCGAGTCTGCCTATCAAGAGGTTATTAACATCATTATCGAGGCCAGGAAAAGGGTAGTACAAAAAGTTGCTGAAGACAAATCTCCCGACAGGGCATACCACCTCAATTTTCAGCTGTTTCCTCTTAGTAACCCCAAGACCCCAAAAAAGAAAAATGTCAAATAGTAACTACAGCCCTTTTTATAACAGGCTTAATTTGTTCTGGTTAAGTGTGTTTACATGGGTGTACGCCGGGGCCCTGGCAGTAGTTTTTTATGGGTGTATTGCTGGCTCCTCTACAGAGACAGACAACGGCATAGCATCGGGTTCCTCTACGGAGACTGGGAACGCCTTTAATGTAGTTCCTGTCAGCTCTCTTCTGGCTGATGGAGGCGTTATCAGTAGTGGTACTACTCGGGGGTCATTTGAGGCTTCGTCAGTTACGTTTGATTCTGTACCAGTTTTTATTGTAGGGGTGTCTGGTCACAGCCAGGTAAAAGAGGTCTTCCTGGCATACATCCCTGATACGCAAAAACAAGGGCTGGAAAATAAAATACCTGTCTATGGGCAGGACACCATACTCCATGCGGCTTTTTATTACATGGACAATGGTTCATTCTCCTTTATTACAGACAGCGTGGGTTTGCCGGTAGCCAGCGTGTCAGTTACCATGAGGAGCAGTGGAGTAATTCCTTTTTTAGATTCTACTACCACTGCACATTCAAAAGGTACAACAGACTCAAATGGCGTTATTGTACTGCCTATGCCCGGGCAAGCGGGGGGGTACATTCTGCAAGGTGATAATTCACAGGTTGTTCAGCCGCTATTTTTTTCCTTAATTAATGTGTCGCTGGCGGATAACGGTATTTTTCAGCACATTATTATCCCTGGTTCAGCTCCTTTATCAGGTACAATTACACGCCGTTCGGGGCTGCAGGTAGATTCCACCATGCTTTTTATTCAAGGTACCAGCCTATATACATATGCAGACAGTGTGGGTAATTTCGATTTCGGCGTTATCCCCAGGTATTATCCCCAAGTTGGTTTTGTCTTTAATAATAGCGCCAATAGGTCGACTCTGGCAATTCCTGTTGATGTTACTGCCGGCATAAGGTCTGTAGACTCTACCTCATCCGATTATGTGCAAAGCATGGTTAAAGATATTTCATGTTACACCAAGGTTTATTCGGGCAATACTCCGGAGTATGATTTTACCAGAGACACAACTCAAAATAATCTCTGGGTAATTATGGATTTAGACTCCTGTAGCATTCCCTAGGAGCCTGTCGGAGAAGGCTTTGCTTGGCGAGCCCGAGCGAAAATTCGCATATCAAGGCGCACTTTGCAGATGTAATAAGGCGAAATACATCGAAAAAGGGCAACGCGGAGACGCGGATTTGCAGCCGGGCGCAGCTCAAATGCTGAATACGATAGACTCCTTAAGCTTTTATAGCCTGATTGTCATCTTCTGTTTTAGTAGCCTTAGAATATTCTTTTTCCTGTCTTTGGAAATTCACCTGATTTTTCTGCATATAAATCTGGTAAATATTGTTTGAATCCAGACCCGCTGTCATGGCAAGGGAAAGCCAAAAATGCAGCTGATCAATAATTTCCACCCGGATATTCTGCATATTAAGGGTGTCTTTTGACCACCACTTCCATAAAAGTTCCTCCTGTAACTCCCTGCTTTCATCATTAAGGGCTTCCAGGTAATTACGCAGCCATTTATTAACATCATTGTTTGGTCCAATGTCCTGTTCACTGGCAAGTGTCTGAAGCCTTTCGACTGTCAGAATATTGCCGTCATTATCACGAATACCCTTCTTTTCGAAGATGTTGTTATTAAGCTGTTTCTGCATATTGAGAATTTCTTCTAATTTATCCATTCATATCCCGTTGTTTAAATTGTTAAAGAGAATCGTGTTACTCCAAGTCCTTGTTTAATGCTTTAAATTTTTGCAAAGTTGGCTTTTGGTCTTTGGATTCCTGTTTGGCCGGAGGAAATTTGTTTTTGAGGATGCTTTTTTGTATCGGTATGTATTTAGTCTCTAATATTTTTTGAATTTTTGCTTTGTCAATTTTACCATCAGTCAAGCCGGAGCCTTTTATACATATATCGTAGAATGCTGCAATATAGTTTTCTCCTATTTCATCATATTCATCCACAAGCGGTATAACTGTAAACCTGTTTTCAACCAGCTGTTGTGATGCTACATGGAATACTTCGGAGATCCAGCCGCCACCAAACATTAAGCCCAGCTCAGAGAGAATATCCTGTCTTACAGGTACCATACCAAAACCCGAACAGCCTTCAATTTGATTCTCGGTGTTTGTGATGTAATGGGCTAATTCAAATGACAGCTGACGGTGTTTAGTGTTTTTAGGGATACCCCACCACCAGCCGCCAGTTGTAATGGAGCGACCCCCCTCCCTTACAGGTATACCATTTTCAAGTTCCAGTGAAACTCCTTTGGGCATAATGGCAACGCCCATATCTTCCGGATTTTTTAAAAACCCGGGCATCTCCTTGGTACCCACGCCATGAATAAAAAAAGCATCAATCTGGGTCATGAAGGACAAAAATACCTCTCCAGATTTGAAACCCTTCCAGATGTCTGCTCCAGACCACCCTTCTTCGTACATTCGCGGGTTATAAATACCTTCATGCGTATATATGGTCTCCCACATGAGCATATCTGTGACACTTTCATCTTCCATGCGTAATATGTCCTTGGATGAACCGCCCAATTGATAAACACGGTCTACCAGTCTCAGGGCAGTACCCCCATATTTTTTAGCGCGGTGGGCAATTCGCGGCATCATCTTGCCGCCAATATCACGGTTTTTCCAATAAAAACCAAGAACAAAAATATCATAGAAATCCCACTCATCCGGACTCTCTTCCAGCTGATAATTATTGGGAAGACCCAACCCATTATGATTTTTAAGAACGTTGTTGATTTCTTTTTGGTAGGTTGACCAGCTTCTGATAGCGTCCCGAACTTCCGATTTAAGGTAAAGGAGCATTCTTGTCTCAAATTTCCTGGGCATATAGAAGTATTGCCTGTTCATCCTGACCAGGTCTAAGAGAAAATACTCGTTTTTAAGGGCTTTTATTTGTTCTGGTTGAACTATGGAGTCAAGAGAGAGTATCAGGTCTTTTGATACCAGCACTCGCGTCATCTCAAACGGAACTTTGATGAGATGAAGTCCGCCGGCAGCCTCAGAGGCTTTGATAAGTTGTGGTAACTGGCTGGCTTGATCGTATGTTACCACTGTAACTTTTACATCATATTTCTTTTCAAAGGGAGGGATTACTTTTTTACGGAAGTGCTCCTCTTGTGCCGGCATCATTTTAATTAATACCCTCATCTTAGTTGGAGGAGCACAGCTCATTAGTATTACTAAGGCATTAATGAGCAGCGCAGAGTAGAAAGTATTTTTCATGATTTGGCCTCTAATGTCGCGGTTAATTCTTTGACCTTCTCGTTTGCGGCTCGGAGCCTTGAACCCAGTACTTTGAATAGCTGTATGGCAATACC
>CAZRWX010000104.1:0-11354 GCA_964603925.1 uncultured Bifidobacteriales bacterium
ATTACCCGCAGTATTTTACTTTGTATATGAAGGGGCATCTCCCCTATTTCGTCCATAAAGAGCGTGCCGTGGTGGGCTTGTTCAAATTTACCTTTGTAATTGGACACAGCTCCGGTAAAAGCACCTTTTTTAAACCCGAAGAGTTCGCTTTCTATAAGGTTATCGGGGATGGCCGCGCAGTTTATGGATATACGCGGCCCCTGGCTTCGGGGACTTAATTTGTGGATAATGTCTGCAATAAGCTCTTTGCCTGTACCGCTCTCGCCATGTATATGGACGGGACAGTTTTTGGGCCCTACAGCCAGGGCCAGTTTAAGTGTGTCGTTAAGAGGTGATGAGGGGGCTCGAACAATGTGCTTGGTATAATCGAATTCAGTTTGGGAACATCCTGCTTTAGTGGATAGAGCTTTGACAATATTGTGGATGAGATGCGGGTCGATGGGCTTCTCCAGGAAATCCTGAGCTCCCAGTTTAAGGGCCTCTATGGCCCTGGGTATGGTGCCGAAGGCACTCATCAGGTAATAGTTGGATACCACGCCTGCCTGGGCGGCCCATTGTATAAGATCGTTACCCGTACCATCGGGAAGTTCATAATCCACAAAAGCAGCGGAAAAAGTTTCTTTTGTGAGACAGCCCTTTGCCTGATAAATATTTACCGCGCGTGTAACACTGGCCCCCAGAAGGGCCCGGGAGATAAAGTTAAACTCCAGATCGTTATCTTCCACTACAAGTATTTTAACCATGAGACCCAACCCCATCAGCTGCGCCGCCCCACCCCCAGAGAGGAAATTCCAATATAAAACATTTAGAATATTTGCCTGTAGTGTGGTATTGTATGGAGGCCCCATGGAGATCCATAATCCGTTTGCATATTGCCAGCCCCAGGCCATGCCCCCCGGGAGTAGTAGTGTAAAAAGGTAAGAAAGCCCTGCTAACTGAAGCGGGAGGTATGCCCGCCCCCGAATCAGTAATAATAAATTTAAAAACGCCCCCACTACCACTATGCGGTGTGGTGGTCTTAATGGACACCCAACCCTTGGGGCCCACAGCGCTAAAAGCGTTATCCATCAGGTTTTGCAGTACCTGAAAGACAAATACAGCATTGCCATATAATTGCAGGCCTCGATTGTGTTTATGATCTATAATTATTTTTACCTGTTGTGATTGCGCCCTGTATTGGTAATAACGTTTGATTTGATTTAACATAGAATCAACAGAAACGGGATGTGTCTCTATCTTTCTTATTTTTATATAGTCCAGATATTGTGTTACCAGCTGCCTGGTGCGTGTAAGGCTGGCCTGGCATTCCTTAATCAACGAGGATGCTGATGCGGGTGTGCTGCCTATGACCCCCAGGGTCTGCTCAAGCATGGAAAGAGGGGATTTAATCTGATGGACCAGTGTGGCAACAGCTTCTTCCTGATTCTCGAAGTCTCTAATTTTATCCTGTATGTTGGAAAACTCAATCCGGCTTAAGCTTGTTTCAAATGAGGTAAATAATTTTTGCAGCTTTTGCAGCGGCCTGTCTATGCTTTTAGAGGTGTCGGGCGTCAGGATTATAATCCACACTCTGTTAGAAGAATTAAGAATAAGGGGAATACCCGAAACCAGTCCCGATGCAGGGAAAAATGAAGACAGAGACGGCACATGTCTGATGGCTTTATTTTCCAGATTATTTTTGCTCTGAATAAGCCTGAGATGCCGGGCAAAACCCCGGTATTTGGGGTTGATGGGAATAATTGTATCGGCCGAATATAAATAGTGAGCGCCTTGAGAGTGAGTAACGGCCTTAAATTCCCATGGGTGAAAGGCGCCATTCAGTTCGTTTATATAGTGCTGAAGGGCCTTATCAAAACTGATTTTACCCTTATCCAGTATTTTTAAATATTTCCGAAGCGTTGTGAAATTTTGTGAAAAATTTGACAGCCTGGGCGTGGAAAGTGTTTTTGACATCTGTTAAATAGTGTTTAATTGGAATAAAACACCAAAGATAGCTTAGTTGTGGCTAATGTCCGATGAGCATTCTGCCTTAGGCCGACACGCTCCATCGGCTTATTAGAACGCATCCGCCTAGGGTGGATTCGTTCTAATAATTAAAAAGGCCTCAATTGAAATTGAGACCTTCAGTTTAAAGGAGGGTGGCGCATTTAGCCTGTGATAGCATCAAAAACGTGTGTTAGTTTGTTGGTAATATCTTCTTTTACATCACTGGTGGAGTAATAACCCTCTTTTACACGCTGTTTTATCATTTCCAGGCGCTTTTGTTTTGATTCGGAGGAAATTTTTACAGTGTCCTTATCAACGCCTGCAAAAGGACTTTTTTCCTTAACAGGCTCTTTCCTGGAAACCGTGGGTTTTTCCAACCGGTTTGTCATTTTATATGCCTGATATCCTGCAATTTGCATAAAGCCTTAAAGTCTATTTAAAAAAAGTCGATATAGTATTTAGCGAAACGACTGCTTATCCTTTCGAGGATATAAAGAACGAGGGAGAGATTCCTCGTTTTTTATTTGTTTTAACACTTTCTTTTCTAAACATAGTATCCTCTATTCTTAGATATCGGCATTGAGTTTAAAAACTTTAGTGTTTTTATAATTTTACTCCTAATATTTAAAAAAGAAGGTGCTTTTATGAGAATAGTATGCAAATTCGGAGGTTCCAGTTTAGCCAGCAGTGAGAATTTTACCAGAGTTAAAGATATTTTAGCTATGGATTCCCGGCGTAGTATTGTTGTGCCTTCCGCTCCCGGCAAACGCCATTCAAAAGAGGCTAAAATTACCGATCTCCTCTATGCGTGCCATGAGTTGGCCAGCAAGAACCTGGATTTTGATACACCTTTTAATGAGCTTTCACAGCGCTACCAGGAAATTGAACAGGAGCTTAACCTTTCATGTAATATTGCCGGTGAGCTGAGTATCATTAAATCAAAGATTAAACAGGGTGAAACAGCCGATTATGTTGCCTCCCGGGGTGAGTTTCTCAATGGCAAGCTTATGGCCGCTTATTTGGGTGCTGAGTTTATTGACCCAGAGCAATACGTTATTTTTGACAATTTTGGCGATATTGACCCGGTTACTTATGATAAATTAGGTGAGAGCATGGCTGATGAAAATGTCCTTTACGTTATGCCGGGTTTCTACGGCAGCTATAACGGGCACATTAAAACCTTCTCCCGGGGGGGGTCAGATATTTCCGGGGCAATAGCCGCTCGGGCTGTTAACGCTGTTTTATATGAAAACTGGACAGATGTCTCCGGTCTTCTTATGGCCGATCCGCGTATTGTGGAAAATGCCAAAACTATGGACTGTGTCACTTACCGGGAGATTAGAGAGCTCTCTTATATGGGTGCCAATGTTTTTCATGATGAGGCTATTTCACCAGTCAGGGAGATGGGTATTCCCATTCAGATCAAAAATACCATGAAGCCCGGTGACAGTGGCACCCGTATTGTAAGCAAGCCCGAGGTCAGTAAGAAGGTTGTGGCGGGCATTGCGGGCAAGAAGGACGCGGTCCTTTTTTATGTTGAAAAGTCCATGATGAATAAGCAAAGAGGTTTTGGCCGTAAGGTGCTGGGTATTTTCGAGTCTCATGATATCAGTTATGAGCATTCACCCACAGGCATAGATTCCATGAGCATAATCGTGCTTAAAGAGGAGTTGGGCGAAAAGGCTGAGGCCGTTTGCTTAGATATCAAACGCATTATGCAGCCGGATAAAGTCCTTGTTTATGATGATTTGTCCCTGATAGCCACAGTGGGTGAGGGTATGCAGCATGCTATAGGTACGGCCGCCAGGTTATTTTCTGCCTTAAGCACTGCGGGCATCAACGTCCGTATTATCGATCAGGGGTCCTCAGAGCTCAATATTATAGTCGGTGTTAACAAACAGGATTATGAAAAAGCCATCAAAACCCTCTATTCCAGCTTTGTGGCGGAGGCAAATAGCTAAATGCCCGATGAGCATTTTCACATCCTTGCTTCGACTACAAGTCCACACTCCATTGGTTTGTTAGAACGAAAAGCTAGCTTCTCGTTCTAATGGCCTCTTGATACGGGTCTTTTTCTGGTATTTTGAGCGCTATTTGTAAATATTTTGATTATCGTCTGAATATTTTGAGATAATAATTCTGACGGCCTGTAATAATCCCGTTTTTATATAGTCTAATTTGCAGCGTTTACTCTTAATTGTTACCAGCGGCAGGCACACATATTGAATAACGAATCAAACCACAGCTTTTTCTTTAAAGATCTCGAAAAAGAGAAGCTCCTGACTCAAGAAGAGGAGAAGGTGCTTATTCGTCGAATAAAGGCAGGCGACCAAAAAGCTATGGATAAGCTCATCCTAAGTAATTTGCGTTTTGTAATATCTGTGGCAAGGCAGTATCTTGGCCGGGGGCTTTCTTTAATGGAGCTTATAAGTGAGGGCACTCTGGGGCTTTATAAAGCCGGCAAAAGGTTCGATCCCAGTCATGAGGTTAAATTTATTTCTTATGCTGTCTGGTGGGTAAAACAAACTATCCAGAAGGCCATATTCAATCAAATCGGCGCAGTTCCCATTCCCAGCAATAAACTTTCTCTTTTCCGCAAGTTCCAGCGCGAGCTCTTCATCAATCATGGGGATTACAAAAAAACCATTGAAATGGAGGTATTTCAAGACCATGAGCGTGATATAGTAGAGGTTATGGACAAACTTATAGATACCTCTTTAGATGCCCCCATTCGCAACGCAGGGGCGGATGCCGGAGCCGCATCCACGCTTTTAGACATTATCGGAGTGCCCGAA
Organism: uncultured Bifidobacteriales bacterium; assembly: GCA_964603925.1. Lineage (GTDB taxonomy): Bacteria > Fibrobacterota > Fibrobacteria > UBA11236 > JADFYW01 > CAZRWX01. Next base: position 4,782 of record CAZRWX010000104.1, read on the forward strand.
GAGCAGCATCTGGACCACGAAAAGGGTGTCCTTACCGGTGCCATAGACAGGATTTTGGCCAAGCTGGATGATATGGAGGAGCAGGTGCTGCGCATGTATTACGGCATCAGCTATACTCGGCAGTTTACTCTGGAAGAAATAGGCAGCGAGTTTAAAATCACCAGAGAGCGGGTTCGTCAGATTAAAAAAAGTGCCCTGCGCCGTCTTTTCCGTCTTAAAGAGGCAAAGCGGGAGCTATTGCCTTTTTTCTCTGAGGGTGAAGAAGAAATGCCGTTTTAATTGTTATTTAATTACCGGTTTAGGGTCTCCCGCCCCTTAAAGGGCGGTCACTCACGTTTATCTTTTCGGGCCTGCAAAGCGTTTTGAATGCAAAGCATTTAAGTTTGCATTAAACTCAATTTGTGTTTCAAAGACTCGTGCCTGTCACTTTGAGCGGTGTGTGTGTGCAGATAGTTGGGATTTTTACAATTGTGATCTTAATCACTGGATTTCGTACAATTGACCGGGATCACAAAACTTTCCTTAAAAAAAACCAATATTTACTATCAATGATTTCAACCATAGTAGTTTAAAGGTTATTTTTAACTGTGAAGCTATTAGGAAAGACTGTATAATTTTGAAAAAAAGGAAATTAAAATGAAAACCGGAAATTCAAAACAGGTAATGCTGCGGGGCCCTTGGGCATGTATAGTGCTTTTTATTGTTACAGCCGTTTGCTTAAATCCTCTTTTTGCTAAAAAGATTACCGTAGAGGCCAGGGGTTACACAGAACAGGGCGCTGAGCGCAATGCCCTTCGCCATGCTGTGGAGCAGGCTGTGGCCCAGCAGCTGCAGGAGGAGGGCCTTATCAAGAATAAGGACAAGATTGATGCTGGTATTTTAAACAACGCCAAAGGCTATGTCAAAAATCATTTTATCATTTCCACAGAAATGGAATTCGGCATGATTAAGGTCAAAGTGGCCGCTGAGGTGGAGATGGGCAAGTTGGAGAGCGATCTTGTAGCTCAGCAGTTATTGTATGAGGCTAAGAACAAGCCCCGTATTATGATCATACTGGAGGAGCGAGCGGCCGGCGAAGAGATGTTTGAGAAAACAGCCACTCATAAGTTTGAAGAATTCCTTTTGGAAAAGGGTTTTAAAATTGTTGAGCCCGAACAGCTTAATAAAGTACAGGAGATGGAAAAAGCCAAAGCCCTGAACGATGCCGATCTGGCTTCTCTTGCCTTTCGTGCCGGTGCCGATTTAATAATCCGTGGAGGTGTTAATGCCGCCAAACCTACTCCCAAAACAATTTATGGCAAACAGTTTTACACTGTACCCGTACAACTTAACGCCCACATTGTCCGGGCGGACAATGCCGAAATTATTGCCAGTAAAACCAAACGTGTTAAAAAGAACTCCCAGGAGGAGTTCAGCGCCGCCCAGTTTGGCCTGGAGGTAGGCGGTATGGCCCTTGCCGAGGAGCTTTTTAAAAGCTTAAACGAATACTGGCGCAGCGAGGTATACAGCCAGGGCTCCATGGAGCTTATCGTTGGGGGGCTTGACAACAGTGGCGTAACCAAACTGGAGGGCATGCTTAAAAAAGTTGATTTTATTAAAGGCGTTCAAATGCGATACATGGAGGGCAAAAGCTCACTGTTCGACATTCAGCTTAAAGGCTCTGTTCAGGATCTGCGTGAACTGCTGGATAAAAAGAAGGAGTTTGGCCTGGCTGTAACAGGCGTTACCAGTAACCGCTTAACGGCTAAGGCTGGCAAAGGCACCGGCGAGGTATCTTTTGAGTTAGCGGTTCCGGGTCTGGATATTACCAGTTTTACTTTAAAAGAAATTTTCCCTTCCAGAGTGCGCCATTATGAGAACAACCCGCTGGCGGGCATTAAACTTAAATGCCTGTCTGATGTTCCCGTAAGTGACATTATGCTCAGTGTGGTTATCCCTGGTTTAATGGACCTGCCGGCGGATAAAAAACTCGAAAACCTGGGGCCTGGTGAGGAGGTCAATGTAGACGTAAACCTGATACTCAATACCGATAAAGTGCTGGATAATCTGGAAACAAAAACCCTTACAGGCAAGGTCACTCTCACTTACATACAAAATGGCAAACGCGAAAAACGCAATCTCACTGGCCCCGTTAAGGTTTACGATCGCAACACCATGGATTGGGTAGACCCAATGAGTCTGGCTGGTTTTGTTACCTATCGCGAACCCTCCATTCACAAATTTGCCCGTCAGGCAGTAGTTGCTGTGGGTGATAAAGAGGGCCAGAATGTGGAGCTTCTTAACGCGGCGGCAATTTTTGAAGCCCTGCGCAAGCTCGGTATCAAATATGTAAAAGACCCTTCAGCCTCTCCGGGCAACCGGGTACTGGACAGGGTTCAATACCCCAGGGAGACAATAGAGAGCTTAAGCGGTGACTGTGATGATACCTCTGTTCTTTTATCCGCTCTGTATACGGCTGTAGGTATAGAAACAGCAGTTATATCCTATCCCGATCATGTGCTGGTAATGTTTAATACCGGAGTATTTGAGAAAAACCGCTATGCTCTTAATGCTGACCCCAACCGTGTTATACCCCATAAGGGCACACTGTGGGTGCCTGTAGAAACAACCTTAATAAATAAGGGCTTTCTCACAGCCTGGTCAACGGCCGCCCAGGAGTTTCACCAGGCCGTGTCCGACGGCCAGCGTGTTAGTGTGGTTGAGCTTAAAGAGGCCTGGGAGACATATGCGGCTGTTTCCATTAAAAACAAGGAAAGTAAATGGGAAGTGCCCGATCTTAAAAAAGAAGTGGAAGCCGCCCAGAAGCAGCTTAAAGAAGACGCCGCCATGTCCTGGAAAAACGCCATTGGCGCTATTGAGAATAAGAAAGATATTACAGCAGCGGATAAAAACTCTCTGGGCATACTTTATGCCCGTTCGGGCGATTACAAAAAGGCGGAAAGTATTTTTAAGCAGCTGATGGACAAACATAAATCTCCTGAGGTTATCAACAACTATGCCTGTGCCATTATGCTGACGGGGGATGAAAAAAAGGCCCTTAAGATACTGGAGGGCGCCATGGCCGGCAACAAGCTTACAGGTATCGCCATTAACCGGGCTCTTAGTTTATACCTGCGCAGTCAGTCGGACAATGATGTAGAGAGCTTTGTAACCGCTCTTAAAGAAGCAAACGAATTACTGCCTGAGGGTCAGAATCTTGGTAAGTATCTGGGTTTCAGCGTTGCGGAAGCGGGAGAGACGCGTGCCGCCGGGGACCACGAAAAAGCTCAAAAACAGAAGGTGGACAAGCGCAGACTTAAAGAGCTAATCCGTCAGCGGGTGCTGGCTAAAGATTTAAGCAAAGCCAAAGCCGCCCAGAAAAAGGGTAAGTCAGGCGTAATGCCCTATGGTGGTATTCGCGGTGCAGACCCCGAACAAGTGGCTGAAATTGTAGATTTGCTTTACTGGTACGAAAAAATTTAATTCTTCGTACAAAGGCAATCTAAATCAGGCGGGTTTAATTGAGTATTATTTCAAAAATATCCGGGCGTATTAAAAAAATACCTCCAAAGCAGCGTACACTCTGGGGGCTCGCTTTGGCCCTCCTGCTCAGTTTTACATTTTCCCTGGCTTTTTTTTCTCTTCCTATAGCAGAGGCATTTGAGTGGAAGGTTGTTGACACCTGGGTTCATCGCACCGGCGATACTCAGGAAAGCCAGGACATAATGGTCGTGGGCATTGATGAGCCTTTTTTCAAGTCATCTACCTGGCCTATCAGCAAGGAGACCTATGCTGAAATTCTTATGTACCTTGGGGAAATGGGGGCAAAAGTTATAGGGGTGGATATAATGTTCGATAAAAATTTAAATGCCTGTGATGAAGGTGATGTTCTCTTTAAGCAGGTTTTGCAGATACTCGATAATGTGATATTAATATACAGCCCAACTCGCTGGGCGGAAAAACCAGAAGATGATACTCTGGTAATACCCATGCGCTACGCCCTTGGCAAAGGTGAGGTGCCGGGTAGCTCCATTATTGATGTCAATCTGCCCTATGAGGAAATTCTGGAGCTTAATCCGATGATAGCCCATCACAATGTGGAAAGGCCCTATGCCGACGGCCTGGCGAGGAGGCTCCCTCTTATGCAGAGCAGTGGTGGTTATTTATTCCCCTCCTTATCTTTAATAAGCGCTTCATTATATCTGGATACAGCTGAAATTAAATGGGATAAGGTAAAAGGTGAAATGCTAGTGGGGGGATCCCATATACCTATTGATGAGAAAACCAATAACTTTATCAATTATAAACATAAAATTCCCTTCTATGGTCTGTTGGATCTTTATAAATCCATGAAGGTTTCTTACTCTGGTGGAGAACCAGAAATAGGGCGGGAACAAATAGAAGGCCGCATAGTTTTGATTGGTGCCAGTGCTCCGCTCTTAGGCGATAACACTATTACACCAATGTCTTACAAATACCATTCAGGTGATTCTCCCAAGGTTTTGCTGCATGCCAAAAATACTGCTACGATTTTAACCAATTCAGGCATACGATATTACGGCAGAGGTAGCGCTATAATATTCAGTTTCCTGGTGCTGATAATTGTCCTCATTCTATTTAAAACTCTTCAAGTGCGTACTGCATATATACTGGTAATGCTTCTAGCAGCATCCAGTTATTTCATAGGCGGTAAGTTGTATGATATAGGTTACCTCATGCCCATTGTTGAGGGTTTGTCTGCGGGGGTGCTCTTCGCCTTTATGGCTTCACTGGTCATATTCTTTGAAAAGGATATGGATCGCAGCTTTCTTTTTGACTCTTTTAAAACTTATCTCTCTGAAAGCTTGATTGAGGATATGTATAAGAACAAGATTATGCCCCAGCTGGGCGGGGTTGAGGGTATTCGCACTGCTTTTTTTACGGACATTCAGAGCTTTTCCACCTTTTCAGAAAAAATAGGATCTCCCACAAAACTTGTTGAGCTGCTCAACGAGTATTTAAGCGCCATGACAGATATACTACTGGAGTGCCAGGGTACTCTGGATAAATATGAAGGTGACGCTATAATCGCCTTTTTTGGGGCCCCTCTGGAGATGGCCGATCACGCGGAGAAATCCTGTCTGGCGGCTTTGCGTATGCAGATGAAGCTGGGGGAGCTGCGTAATAAATGGAAGAGCGAAGGAGACAAATGGCCCGAAATTGTACACGCCATGCGCATGCGTATAGGCATTAATACGGGCTCCCTTGTTACCGGCAACATGGGCTCTCATGTACGCATGAACTACACCATGATGGGGGATGCCGTTAACCTGGCCGCCCGTCTGGAGAGCGGAGCCAAGCAGTATGGGGTTTTTACCCTGGTAAGCGAAGACACAATTAAAAGTGTAGGGCCCGGTAAGTTCCTCTCCCGTCAAATAGACACTATCCGCGTGGTGGGCAAAAGCGAACCGGTTAAAATTTTTGAACTATTGTGTACCACAGACATAGTGCCCGAAGACATGAGAAAATGCGCTGACACGTTTGCCAGGGCAAGGCAACATTATATAAAACAGGAGTGGGATGAGGCCAAAGCGCTTTTTGAGGAGTGCTTGACTTATGAGCCCTTTCACCCCGACCGGTCGCCGGGCTGTAAGACTACGCCTTCGGGTGTATATATAAAAAGATGTAAAGCCTTTAAAGAAGCACCTCCGGTGCCTGAAGGGCAGGTTTGGGATGGGGTCTACACAGCTACGGAGAAATAGGCCCCCACCCCTACCCTCTCGCAGGCGAGAGGCCCCCTCCCCAAATTATGGTGGAGGGGGTGGTGCTTCTAAATGAATCACAGATTTTATAAAAAGCCCTTAAGGCCGAAGTACATGACTGAGTTGGCTAGAGGTCATAGAAAGAAACCTACACCTGGAGAAAAGGCTTTATGGGATGGATTAAGAAAGGCTAATTTTTTTGGGTATCGATTTAGAAGGCAAGCGCCTTTTGGAAGATACATACTGGATTTTTATTGTGCGAAAATGAAGCTTGCTATAGAGGTTGATGGAGATTCTCATATGGGTAAGGAGGAATATGACGATATTCGTAATGATTTCCGTACCTCCTGGAATCAGCAAGTTTTACATTTTAGAGAAGAATATGTTATAAATTTTCTACAAGATGTTTTATTAGAGATTAAAAACAGCCTAAAAGACAGATCAAAAAACCTGGACACAAGTACCCCACATCCCCCTCCACCGTTAACGGGGGAGGGGGCCTCTCGCAAGCGAGAGGGTAGGAGTGGGGGTAACGCCACAAAGGAGATATCATGAAAAAGTTTATATCCATTCTTTTATTAACCTTAACCCCCATTTTTGCTGTGCAAAAGGAGTTAAACGACCTTTTTACCGAGCTTATGAGTAAGGATACTTTTGAGGGCAAAAAGGTGGTAGCCGTCATGCCCTTAAAAACAGGCGAGGGCATGGAGCCCGATGCCGGGCGCAGCGTGAGTGAGTTCAGCGTGGTCAGCTTTCACAACAGCGGCCGCTATACGGTGGTGGAGCGGGCAAACTTCGCCAAAGTCATGGAAGAGCTGGAGCTTTCCCAGAGCGACCTGGTGGACGAGGCCAC
>CAZRWX010000105.1:0-11192 GCA_964603925.1 uncultured Bifidobacteriales bacterium
ATACCCGGGAGATGAAGTACACTTTAGCGGTCAGGGTGCCAATGCTGCTGCATCTTCAGTTAAACCAAATACTACTGAAAAAAGCATGGACTTTTCTCAAAAAGTTGCCGGTCTTGGTAAAACTAATAAACGTGCAGCCTCTTCAGCGGGCCTTAAACCCCCAGTTTCGTCCCCAAGACATCAGGATTTTACAAAAAGCATACGGGCAGAAGTCATAAACATGGCCCCATACTTTGCCATACCAGCCAATGCCGGTAAAATATTCTCTAACGAAACCCCATTCACCTACAAATCTCCAACCGGAGGCGAAATATTACAGCCTTTTACTAAAATTGCCATCCCTGTCGGCAAAAGCCATGGTCTTAGACCTGGCGAAAATTATCAAATATTTGAGGTTGGTAAAAGTTACTACAGCTTCCGGTCAGAAAAAGATCTTGGTAAGCTTATTACCATTAAGGGTGTTGTGAGTATTGAACAGGTTGATGGGGACAAATCCACAGGTATTCTTACAGAATGTTTTGGTTCAATTTCACCCAAAGCCAGAGTATCACCATTTACACCCCATCCCGCATACACTATCCGGGGTTATGAGCTTTACCAGGACAAATCCCGGCAGGCACAGATAGTGTTTATTCAATCTGAGTCAACCACTACGCTTCCGTTTACATATGCCATCCTGGATAATGGTGCGGAGAAAGGCTTTAAACTGGGTGATGGCATCTTAATATATAACAGAGATCCTGTAGAAGAAAAGCCAACTGATCTGATACTTGGAAAAGCGCTGGTTGTAAAGGTAAGCAGCCGCTCGGCCACTATTCTAATTCGGGATGTATATCCGGGGAGATTAAATACCGGGGATTTTGCCATTGCGGTGCACTCTTCAAAGCTGGTAGAAGAAGGCTGATCTATTGACACCAACCTGTATAAAACAGCTTAGATGCCAACTCCTAAATTAAAAAAGTTTATGTCTCCTCTTAGAAAAGTCCTTATTTACAGCATATCAATCATTTTTCTATTTATTTTCGCAACCCAATTAGCTCTGTTATTAGCAAATACTTATAACCCATTACATCTCAAAGATCGAATATATACTCTTGTCGGCGGCAATTTTTTATCGTTTCTGGAGAAAATACTTTTTTAATACCTGATAACGGCTTTCAGTAAGGGTTGTAGAATTTATCATATGGAAATCTTTAAAAATTGAGAACTTTCTTTAAGAAGTCATTCCAGCTTGTCTGGAATCTAATTTTTAAAGAAATTTCATAGGTATTAGATTCCGGCCAAGCCGGAATGACTAATTGTTAAAGGTTCCCATATTACAATATTGATATTTATCTGATATGACAATTCTGTACCTGCTCATTGCCCTTAGCGTTATATTGGGTATACTTTGTGTATTTTTCTTTTATGCATGGCGCAATATCACTAAAAAGCTCATTTCAAGGACAAGAAAATTCAACATTCAGCTCAGCAGTCTGGATAAAAAAATATTTGAAGCTAAAAAACAGCTGGAGGCAACATTTGACTCCATAACCGATGGTATAGTGGTTGTGGACAATCACTTCGCAATAAGGCGGTTAAATCGCAGTTATGCTAAATTAACAGGTAAAAGGATCTCGGAAATACTCGGGCAAAAATGTTACTCTATTCTCAGAGGCTTTTCACACCCATGTCCCGAATGCCCGGTGATTAACGCTCAGTATCAGGATGGTTTTACATGTTCAGTGGAAAAACAAAAGTATCAGATTGAAGTTAAGTCCACTGTTAAATCCAAAGAAGCCTCCAGCTATATTGAGACTATCAGAGATATAACGCGTTTTGAAAAACTCAACGAGCAATTACGCCGCACCGAAAGGCTTGCAACTATCGGCACAATGGTAGCCGGTATCGCCCATGAAATGAATAATCCCCTGTCTGGAATTTCGGGTAATTCACAACTTATGCTGCGCACACCCGAAAAATACGGTCTTAATACCAAAGGCAGCAACCGCATAGGCACTATATTCCAATCAGCGCAAAGAGCCACCCTTATCATGAAAGATCTTTTAAGTTTTTCCAACCCTTCAGAAATCCACTTTCAGAGTATTAATGTGGCATCCCTGTTAAGGGATACTCTTGCTGAGTTTAATACCGAACCAATCCCCAATATTTCCCTGGCTCCCTCCTCATCTCAACAACACCTGGAAGTATGGGGCGACTTTTATCAGCTTAAAAGCGCAGTAAAAAAAATCATTGAAAACAGTATCCAGGCCGTTAATGAACAAGCCAAGTCTACACCAGAATTTACTGGCAGGATAAACATTGAAACCCAGAACCAAGACAACATCATTATTATTAAAGTAACGGATAATGGCTGCGGGTTTCCCGAGGAAAAACTCGCTATGGTATTTGATCCATTCTTTACTACCAAAGATCCTGGTAAAGGCGTTGGTTTGGGGCTTTCCATTTGTCACCGCATTATTACTGAACATTTTGGACGCATTAAAATCGAAAATTTGGACCTTGGAGCACAGGTTTTGATATATTTACCCAGTGAGCGCCCTGTGGAGACAAGGTTTTAACTACAGTAAAAGGTTCTGATACATGTATAAAGTTTTGATTGTAGACGATGAACCATCAATTCAGTCCATGCTGTTTGACTTCCTGGAATCCGACTATGATGTTACTGCCTGTTCCAATGCCGGGGAGGCTCTCAACTATGTAAATAACGATACATTTGACCTGGTTATCAGCGATATAAATATGCCCGGTATGAAGGGTTATGAGCTTTTAAGCAAGGTTAAAAGTATTAGCCCAAACACTCGAACGGCTCTTATTACTGCCTACAATGTTGACGAATACTTAAGCCTGGCCAGAGATCACAACATTTTTAACATTATCTCAAAAACAACACCTTTTAATTTTGATGAACTTGGATCCCTGGTCCATAGTCTTACCTCAGGTGATATTTTTGGTATTGAAAAGCATCTTGGTTCGGCTTACAAAAAGCTGGGCTCTTTTCAAATCACCGCATCTTCAGAGGCTAAAATTGTAAGAAACAGCCTCATTGATCTGCTGCCTACCTTACCCCGCGACCCCAGTGAAATCAAACTGGTTCTGGACGAAATTATTACTAATGCAATCTATCATTCACCCCAGAATGATTCAGGCGAAAAGCTATATGAAGAATACCATAATATTTCCTTAAAGGAAAATGAAACAATCCATATCACTGTCGGGTCTGACACAGAAAAAATATGTATAAGCATTTTAGATAATCAAGGCAACCTGGACAAAGAGCGCGTATTATATCTCCTTGACAGGCACATAAACGCCAAGGGGATTTTTGATGAATCCGGCCGCGGTATATATATGTCAAGGTTGTTTTCAGACCGTATCATCATTAATATAAATCCAAAGGTTAAAACCGAGATCATCATTATCTTTTATCTGGAGCCAGACGCATTCAAAGGCTATAAACCCTTATACGTAAACCAACTGTAGGCTCTGGCGGCAAATATAAAAGTTCAGCACTTTTGAAGTAAATGCCTGCGCCTGCAGCTGGATTTCTGGTTACCATCGCCATTAAGGGCATACTTAAGGACACGGCATTCGGCTTCCTTGTATGCACACCTGTCATAAAAACGACAGCCATCGCCAAATTCCTGGGGTGATGGTACAGTACCCTCAATAGACTCAAGGCGGCCGCGGGGGCCTTTAATTTTGGGAATAGATTTGATCAGCCCCTGTGTATAAGGGTGGCTGGGCTTTTGCAGAACAGCGGTTGTTTTGCCTTGCTCAATAATCTGCCCGGCATACATCACAATAATATCTTCCACCATCTTACGCACTATGCCCAGATCATGGCTGATTAAAATAAGCCCCATACCGTGCTCTTGCTGAAGAGCGCGAATTAGTTCTAAAATTTGAGCCTGTATGGTAACATCCAGAGCGGTAGTTGGCTCATCGGCAATTAGCAACCTGGGATTTGCGGCCAGGGCCATAGCTATCATCACCCTCTGGCGCATACCCCCGGAAAACTCATGGGGATAATGGTTATAGCGTTTTTCAGGCTCCCTGATACCGGTGCTGGCCAATAATTCCACACATTTACGCCTGGCATCCCGGGCCTTAATTTGGCGATGCAGTGTCAGAGACTCGCGGATCTGCTTTCCCACTTTCATCAGAGGATTTAAGCTGGACATGGGGTTTTGAAATATCATGGCGATATTCCGCCCCCGCACTTTGCGCCACTGTGATTCATTAAGTGAAGGCAAATCGATACCTTCAAATTTCATGATTTTTGCACTCACCCGCGTAAACCTTTTATCCAATAGCCCCAGAAGGCTCTGAACTGTGATGGACTTGCCGCAGCCAGACTCACCCACAATGCCCAGAGTACCCGCCTGTGACAGACTAAAACTTACACTATCGGTAACTTGTACCCAGGCATCGTCTTCAAGGAAGGATATATTTAAATCGGAAACTTCCAGCATCAGGCCACAAGGGGATTAAAACACGCACACACACTTTCACCCTCACCCAGGCTGATTAAGGCGGGGGAACTGCCGGCGCATCTGGAGGTGCGGTTAACACAGCGGGTGTAAAAACTGCAACCCGGGAGAGGAGTAAGCATAGAGGGCACTTCGCCCTTAAGGCTTATGGGGGGGCGCTTTTTGTTAAGGGTGGGAACGGAATTTATAAGCGCGCGTGTATAGGGGTGCCGGGGGCTGCCAAACAAGCCGGCGCTGTTTGATGTTTCTACGACCTTGCCAAAATACATTACATAGATTCGATCTGAAATGGCCTTAACCAGGGAAAGGTCATGGGCGATAAATAAAAGAGACAGATTAAAAGTGTTTTTCAGTTCCAGTAGAAGATGTATAATTTGCGCCTGAACCGAGACATCCAGCGCAGATACAATTTCGTCACAGATAAGAACTTTGGGGTTTAAACCCAGAGCCCGGGCAATTGATATACGCTGCCTCTGACCACCGCTGAACGCATGAGGGAACCTGTCCATATAGTCGGCGGAAAGCCCTACCTGGGAGAGAAGCCCTGCGACCTTATCTCTAACTGTTTTTTTGGTACATACCTTGTGAAACAGCATGGGCTCGGCCAGTATTTCGTATAAGGTATGCCTGGGGTTGAGTGATGAATAAGGGTCCTGGAAAATGATCTGAAAATCTTTGCGGAAATGCAGCCACGATTTGGCTTTTTGAGTATCAAGTTTTTGACCTTGAAGAAAAATATCCCCTGCAGTTGGCTTTACCAGCCCTATAATAGAATTACCCAGAGTACTTTTACCGCAGCCAGACTCGCCTACTATAGAAACTATTTCACCACTTCCTACAGATATAGATACATCATCCACAGCTCTAATATGCCCGATTGTCTTTTGAAAGATACCGCCCCTAACAGGGAACCAGGTTTTAAGACTGTGAGTACGCAGCTGTTCCATTAAAAGTCCCCTTTGAGCCCGTCATAAAGGAAACAAGCTACCTTTTGTTCATGACCCTGTGACCTTAACTGAGGGCGCTCAGAGCATCTTGGCATGGCACGGGGGCAGCGCTCCTTAAACCTGCAGCCCGAAGCAAAATCTGCAGGCTGAGGCACAGTGCCGGGTATGGGTTCCATTTTATTGTTATCATCCCACAAATTCGGCAGGGCATTTACCAGACCACGGGTATAGGGGTGTAAGGGCTGTTTGAGAAAAGCCGCCACAGTACTCTGCTCTACAATACGCCCTGCATACATTATGGCCAGACGATGGGCGTACTGAGCTATTAAGCCAAGATTATGAGTTATAAGCAGAATAGAAACGCCCAACTCCCGTTGAAGACTTGTAAGCAGTTCCATTATTTGGGCTTGAATTGTAACATCGAGAGCTGTAGTAGGCTCATCAGCTATAATTACATCTGGTTTAAGCATAAGGGCCATGGCTATCATCACGCGTTGAGCCATGCCTCCCGATAATTCATGAGGATATGATTTAAGAACTCTTTGGGAATCTGAAAAACCAACCTGTGTCATAAGCTCCTGTACTCTCACCACCTTATCCCCTTTAAAAGGGTGATAATGAAAGCATTCCATCAGCTGTTTTTCTACGGTAAGCAATGGATCCAGGGCTGAACCGGGCTCCTGAAAAATCATGGATACCCGCTTGCCCCTTATGGCACATAATGCTGATTCTTCAAGAACCAGGATATCATCTCCATTTAACAACACACGGCCATTTAATACTACACCACCAGGCTGAGGCAGTAACTTGAGCATTGCCATGGCAGTAATGGATTTACCGCAACCAGACTCCCCTACCAGACCGAATATTTCACCCCCGTTTACTTCAAAGCTCACGTTCTCAGTAAGGGCTAGTACTCCTGAACCTGTGTGCACACCTATGGATAATGCATCTACTTTAAGAACAGGTGTGGGATTATTCATAGGTTTTTCCGGCTTTAGGATCAAAAGCCTCGCGAACACCTTCCCCAATAAAGGTAGCCAGCAGCAGGGTAATAAATAGAGCCATAATAGTAGATATGGCTATCCAGGGAGCATAAAGGTTTTCCAGGCCCTGGCTTAATAACTCCCCCCATGAGGGTGTGGGCGGTTGTAAACCAAAACCCAGGAAATCCAGAGCCGTAAGAGCGCTGATGCCGGCAACCAGGGTAAAAGGAAGTATTGTAATAACAGGGGTAAGAGCATTAGGTAAAAGATGACGCCAGAATATCCGCATGGGGCCAAACCCCAGAGAATGAGCAACTTTTACATAAGTTAAATTCTTAAGCTTGAGGATCTCCCCCCGCATATAGTAGGAAAGGCCTATCCATTGGAATATAGCAGTAACAAACAGCAGCAAAGCAAAACTTCGACCATATACGGCACCCAGAAGGATAACTACATAGAGATAAGGCATGCTTGACCAAATTTCTATAAAGCGCTGCATGGTTAAATCTGCCCGGCCGCCCAAATACCCCTGAATGCCGCCTATTAAAGTCCCCAGCACGGCACTTAATAAGCACAACATTAGAGAAAAAACCATACATATTCGAAACCCGTAAATCAAACGGGTAAGTACATCCCGGGCCATGGAATCTGTACCAAGCCAGTGTCTTAATGATGGAGAGTGCGGTGGCGTGCCCGCGTTATCGAGGTAAGAGTTTAAAGGGCTATGAGGTATGGGCGGGCGCAGCATCCAGCCTCCGGCATTTACAAATGCCGGTGACTTCCCAAGAGCTGAATAGTCAGGCTCTGTTTTGTACCGGCCGCCGAAATCTGTCTCCGGATAAAACTTAAAGAGGGGGAAATATACACCACCCCGGTAAGAGAGTATATAGGGTTTATCGTTGGCAATTAATTCGCTGAATATGGAAAGCAGAAAGGCGCCGCTCAGGATAATTAAAGAATACCAGGCGCGCTTCATCCCGCGAAAATGTTTAAACCTCTGTTTTGTAAGATCTGAAATAGCCACTGCATTAACCAAATTTTATTCTGGGATCTACAAATACATATGTTACATCGGCAAAAAGCCGGCCTAATAGCGCCAGAAGGCTCTGTATAAGCAAAAGGCCCATAAAAACATTGTAATCACGGCTTACTATGGCGTTATAGCTTAAAAGCCCCATACCATCTATATCAAATATCTTTTCTATAAAAAAGGAGCCTGCAAACATAAGGGTGAAGATTTCGCCTATACCCGTGGCAATGGGTATAAGCGAATTGCGGAAAGCGTGGGCCCAGATGGCCCTGCTGAATGAAGCCCCCTTAGCCATGGCGGCACGCACATATTCTTTTTTAATTTCTTCTAAAAGAGAGTTTTTCATCAGCATGGTTAAAAAGGCAAATTGACCGGCCATATAACATATGATGGGTAGCGCCATGTGGTGTATGAAGTCCCCTACCCCGGCCCAAAAGGGTAATTCTTCAAAATTATCCGATACAATGCCCCCCAGTGGGAACCAGTCCAGATAACTGCCCCCGCAAAAAAGTATGATAAGAAGAACCCCAAGGGCATAACTTGGAATAACATACCCGGCAAATATTATGAATGATGTAGCTACATCAAACTTGCTGCCGTGCTTAACGGCTTTAATAATACCCAATGGTATACAAAGAGCATAAGAAAAAAGAAAAGAAGTAATACCAAAGAAAAATGAAATTGGAAATTTGGATGATATAACATGCCAGACAGGCTCTTCATAAAGATAAGATGTGCCGAAATCAAGAGTAAGCACATTACCCAGCCAGCTTAAATACCTTGCATACCAGGGCTTATCAAAGCCGAAATATGCTTTTATATTCTCCACTTCTTCCTGTGATATGGACCTGGAGGCATCCATCCCCCGCTCAACACTGGCTTGTTTAAGACGCGATATCATCTCCTCTACCGGGCCGCCTGGCACCATCTGAGCGAGGACAAAACACACCACAGTAATACCCAGAAGTGTGGGTACTATTAAGATAAGACGCCTGAGTATGTAAGCTTTCATTCCCCGTAAGTGATTACAGCTGGTTGTAGAGGTAATGCCTGACCGGCAGACATTGCCTCCTGAAGGTGTTTGTCTTTAGCTTGATCCAGCCACCAGTATGTAGTAACGGCATCCTCACGATTAAATTTGTCCAGAACATATTGTGGTGTGCCGAACTTATTCCAATATAAAAGCCGGGTATGATCGGACTGCCACAGGAATACATAGGGGACAATTTCCAAAAGTCTTTTATCCAGGGCTTTAAGTATTTCGTTGCGTTTATCTATACTCATTTCTGCTTTTTGGACCTCTATAAGGCTGTCCACTATTTTGTCCTCTACACCGGGATAATTATTTGAGGCCTCTTCATTGGCAGTGCTGGAATGCCAGGCTGCTTCCGGGTCTCTTAAACGACCGGCCCCCCAGGCAGACCAGTACATGTCATAATCAAACTTCTGCATCCGCTTTTGCAGGCTGGACCAGGAAAGCTGCTCTATGGTGGCATGTATACCAACCTGTTTTAAGTCTTCCAGATAGATATTTAAATGGCGTAGATCCGGAGCCGCTGTTAAAAAGGATATATCTAAATATTCTCCATCCTTAACAAGGCTGCCTTTATCATCAACCCGCCACCCGGCTGATTTTAATAAAGCCCTGGCCGAATCCGGATTAAAAGGAATAATGGGGACGGCGGGATTAACATTACCAGGATAAAGATCGGGGTAAAACGAGTTTAAAAGAAAATATTGATTAAACATTAGTTTTTCGTTCATTTGCTGACGATTTAAAAGATAGGCCAGGGCCAGGCGCACTTTCTTATCCTTAAACTTGGGCTTCCGTAGATTAATAGCCAGCCCCTGATAACCCTTAGGCTCTTTGTTATAAATTTTTTGCCTTACAACCCAGCCATTCTTGACTTGATCAAAATTTGTTTTTTTCATCCAGATAGACGATGTATATATGGCATAAATATCCATTTCACCTTTTTTAAAAGCCTCCAGAGATTTGTTCCTGTCATTAATGAACTTATACTTGATAAAGCTGAAGTTATACTTGAAGGCATTGTAGCTTAGCGCACGCCCCCACCAGTCGCTGCGGCGTTTTAAGCGGATATAGCGCGGTTTTTTTACCTCCTCCAGCATATAAGGGCCGCTTACTACGGGGAATTCAAAATTCTGCTTGTTAAAATCTTTACCCTCCCAGATATGTCTGGGAAAAGCAACCAGCCCCCCCGCCTCACCCAGATTCTGCCAATGGGACTCTTTGGCAGTAACTTGAAGAGTTTGGCTATCTACCACAACCGGACGCTCAAACCTTTTTAAGCCCACCCGAAACACAGAAGTAAGGTTAGCGGGGTTCATCATAACATCATAGTAGAATTGGAAATCCCCAGCTGTTACACTCTTGCCGTCACTCCACCTGGCCTGAGGCCTTATTTTAAATGTATACACCATTTTATTAGAAGAAACCTCCCAGGACTCCGCAAGATGACCTGTGAATTTGTTTTCTGTTGAATGAAGGCCAATGAGCGACTCAAACATGAGACCCATAACTTCTACATTAAATGAGGTCAAATCCAGAAACATGTTCAGTGACTTGGGAAAAGAGCTGCCCCAGCCAGTATAAGTACCGCCTGGCAGGGCGTTTGGATTTGCTATAGGATCGGGCTGCCCCAGCAGGCCCTGAACTTCAGGTGTGGAGGAAGCTGCCAGTGCCGGCGGGATATTAGTATCTGCTTTATTGTCGCTGCCGCTTTTATTACAGCTCATAATCATGATTACTGCCATAAGTACCCATATTTTCATAAAAAGCCCCTTCTTACACTGATAGAGTTAAAAATAGTCAGCTTAAAGATAGGTTTAAAACCATGTGAAAGATGGTAAAAACACCCCCCGGTCAGAGTTATGGTTCCTCAGCCAGCTCCATTGCCTTTTGCCATTCGTCCCGGCTTAAACTGCTTGATTCATAGTCAACGTTCAACTCCTGCCCAAAGGCCTCCAGAAACCCGTTAGAGGCTTGTTCAAAAGTAACCGCCTTACCCAGTATTTTATCCAGAGAAATTGCCCTGGAATTTAAAAGACTCAAATAAGCAGATTTTTCAGAGCAGGTGAGATTTAAGTAGTCAACCAGCCTAAGATGTTGTTCTGATAAAAGCATGGCGCCATGCTGCAGAAAGCTGTTTTTTTTACGGCGCTGTGCTGACCCTACGAGCTTTTTGCCATGCCACACGACCTCTGAACGTGATGTAGAGGTAAAACATGGAGACATTGCGCCCTTTGTCCTGGGCAACTCCACCGGATAGCCCTTTTCCAGGCTGATGGAAAGCCCCTTAAACGGGAGGGAGCGCACAATACCGGTGGATATAGTATGATAGGATTCACCGCTTTGAGAACACCAGGCCGATGCATCATTGGGTGCACATAGACTATAGGTGAACTCATCTATATGAAAAACAGCACGACCACCCGTAATGCGATTAACCACATCAATACCATGATCACGGGCTTTTGTAAGATTAACTTCGCTGTCAGCTTTTTGATGATAACCAATTGTAATACAGGGGGGTGACCAGGTGTAAATTCTGAAAGTGGGCGGTGTAAGTCCCTTTTCCACACCATCAAAGACCACCTTATCAATGGCCATATTCAGCGGTCCGCTAAGTGCTCCGGTATTGAGAAAACGCCACCTCATAAATATTATTTAATCAACATTATTATCAAGAGCCTCCCGTGCTGCCGACTGTTC
>CAZRWX010000106.1:0-11165 GCA_964603925.1 uncultured Bifidobacteriales bacterium
ATTGGTGGAAGTTGTCCAATCTTATGGGAAATCCAACGGTTTATTGTGGTAATAGCATAATTCCGGCTTAAAATCCTCTTTCTACAATTGGAAGACAGCTCTTTATAGAATTCCTCAAGCCAGAGCCTTGAAGGACCCGAACTTCACTTATACATACTATATCGAAGAGGTGGAAACCAGAGTTGGCCCGCAAAAACAAAAGTTCGGTATTTCCCAGGCTTTCCCCTGGTTTGGAACTTTGTCCCTCAAGGGGGGCATTGCCTGGGAAAGGGCTGAACAGGCAAGGCTTAACTTTGAAGCTCAAAAACTGGAACTTTTCTATCAAGTTAAAGATGCGTACTACGATTATTATTATCTAAGCCGGGCATTATCCATCCACAGGGAAAATCTGGATTTACTTAAACAATGGGAAAATGTACTGCTTAAAAAATATGCCGCTGGTTCGGCTATGTATGGGCAGATAATAAAGACCCAGGTAGAATTAGGAAAACTGGAAGACCAGGTTCAAACCCTGGAATTAAAAAGAAGACCCATTGATACAAGGCTTAAATCTCTGGTAAATATTACCGACACTTTGTTTTTTCCTTTTCCCATCAAAGCCGGCATAGACAGCGTGCCTGTTTCTTTTGAAATAATATGGCCCAAACTTTACATGAACAACCCCAACCTGACCTCTCTGCAAAATAAAATCCAGATGAATGAAAAGAGGATTTCCCTGGCCAGGAAAAACTATTTACCTAATCTAATGCTTAGCCTCTACTATATACAAACCGAAGATAGCCAAATGAGCCCGCCGCCCATGGACAACGGCAAAGATCCTTTAATGGTCGGGGCTTCTTTCAGCATTCCTCTTCAACTGGGGAAGATTTCATCTTCTGTGAAAGAGGCCCGGGCAGATATGAAAAGCGCCGAACATGCCAGGAAGGATCTTGAAAACATGTTTCGCACAAAATTAGCAAACCTGATTTTTAAAATTGATGACGCAAAAAGAAAAGCCGCCCTTTACAAAGAATCGCTGGTACCAAAAGCCCTGCAGGCTTTAGAAGCCTTTGAGACCTCTTTTCGTGGTGGCACAGCCAGTTACCTTGATTTGCTGGATGCTCAACGTGATCTTTTAAATTTTGAACTGATATATGAAAAAGCTGTAACAAATCACGAAAAACGGATTGCTGAACTGGAAATGATAGTTGGACAAGAATTATGAAGAGGTTCTTCAGTCATTCTGGCTTGCCCGGAATCAACCCCGTGAGTCATTCCGGCTTGTCCGGAATCAACCCCGTGAGTCATTCCGGCTTGTCCGGAATCAACCCAACCAACTCTTCGGATAAATCTTTCCATTCTTCATTAACCGAACCAACAAGAGCCAGCTTTTCTTGTCTACTCATGTTTTTGATTTGCTTTTCCCGAATAATAGCATTATATGAATCATCAAGGATTTCATAATAGACTAGTTTATGAAGATGATATTTAGAGGTAAAAGATGATGGATTTATTTCATTTTTATGTTCAAAGAATCGTCTTTTTAAATCATTGGTCACACCGACATACATTGTGGGATGGTGGTTGGCTAATATGTATATGTACATTTTTTTCATTATTTAATAATAGTAAAACTTGTTTTGATTCCGGACAAGCCGGAATGACTGGGTTGTACACCATATTTGTTGATTCCGGACAAGCCGGAATGACTGAACCGGAGAAATAAGCATGAAAAATTTGATAACCAAAAAATCAATTATAATCATTTCTATTATCGCCGCAGCGTTTATTTTTGGTACTTTCTTTGGCGGGAGTAAAAATAAGGACGCTGATACTCATCAACATCCCGATGGGAGCGCCCAGGAACAAGCCCAGACTTGGACCTGTTCCATGCATCCTCAAATCAAACTCCCAAAGCCAGGGAAATGTCCAATCTGTTTTATGGATTTAATTCCGCTGGAAAAGGGAGCCGATGATGAAGGTGAACGCCAGCTTTCCATGTCTGTAGCATCCAAAAAACTTGCCAAGATCCAAATAACATCAGTACAGCGCAAGAATGTAGCAGCGGAAGTTAGAATGGTCGGGAAAATCACCTATGATGAAACCCAGGTTAAAGTGATTACATCCAGAATCCCAGGCAGGCTGGACAGACTATATGTGGATTATACAGGGGTTCCAATTCAAAAAGGAGAACACCTGGTCTCCATCTATAGCCCCGAATTATATACTGCACAGGAAGAGCTCCTCCAGGCGCTTAAAGCATCAAAATATTTATCAACCAGCCCCGGCATGGCGGCCCGAACAACAAATGCAACTATAGACGCCGTAAGGGAAAAGCTCTATCAATGGGGGCTGAGTAAAAACCAGATAAAACAGATCGAACAAAAAGGTGTTGCAAACGATCACCTTACAATTTACGCTCCTATTGCTGGCGTAGTGATCCACAAAAATGCTGTGGAAGGTCTTTATGTAAGTACCGGGAGCCGGTTATATACCGTAGCCGACCTCTCCAAATTATGGGTAAAGCTGGATGCCTACGAATCAGACCTGGCCTGGCTCAGATACGGGCAGGAGGTGGAGTTTTCTGCTGAGGCTATTCCTGGCGAAATATTTAAAGGCAGAATTGGTTTTATCGATCCCATCCTGGATCCAAAAACAAGGACAGTAAAGGTGAGAGTTAATGTTACTAACAAACAAGGGCGGTTAAAACCCGAGATGTTTGTAACCGGTATCGTAAAGGTGGAGGTTTCTTCAGAAGGCAAAGTTATTGACGATTACCTGGCCGGGAAATGGGTTAGTCCCATGCACCCTGAGATAGTAAAGAACCATCCCGGTAAATGTGATATCTGTGGTATGCCCCTGGTAAGAGCAGAATCACTTGGTTTTGGAAAATCCCCCAAAAGTAAAACAGCACCTCTGGTTGTGCCATCCACAGCAGTACTGGTTACAGGTAAAAGAGCCGTAGTATATGTTGCTTTGGAAGGTAAGGATAATCCCACATTTGAGGGTAGAGAAGTGGTTCTTGGGCCCAAAGCCGGTAACTACTACGTGGTTAAATCCGGGCTTGAGGAGGGCGAAAATGTTGTTACCAAAGGTGCATTTAAAATTGATGCCGAAATGCAAATCCAGGCCAAACCCAGCATGATGAGCCCCGAAGGCGGCGCGCCCGCTCCAGGGCATGATCATGGAGGAGCAAAAACTGGGTCAAATAAAAAAGAAGTGCCTCAAAAGTCATTCCGGCAAGCCAGCAAAAGCGAGCGCGACCGGAATCAAAACGACGCTGATTCCAGACAAGCTGGAATGACTGACTTTGTGAAGGATCTGGATGGTGTATATTCAGCGTATTTTAAATCTCAGGCAGCATTGGCAAAAGATGATTTTAAGGCCGCGCAGGCAGCTCTTGATAATGTTAAAAAAGCAGCTAACAATGTGGATATGAAAAAGACCCGGGGCCAGGCGCATACAGGCTGGATGTCTATATTAAGCAAACTTAATATACAGTTGGAGCACATAATGCACCTCAGAGATATTAACGGCGTAAGGGAAGCCTTCCGGGCTGTATCTAACACTTTGATAGACTTAAATAAGGACTACGGTCACCCCGGCAGCAAAAAACACTATGTTGCTTTCTGCCCTATGGCTTTTGACAACAAAGGGGGCAGCTGGCTACAAACGGATAACACTATTAATAACCCCTACTATGGTGCCTCCATGCTGCGCTGCGGCGAGGTTATGGAAGAAATTGGCGGGTTATGATGGCCGGTGAGAGGCTCTATACAGTCACTCCGGCCGAGCCGGAATCAAACCTGCTATATACCGTCACTCCGGCCTCCGAGCCGGAGTCCACAGGCCCCTTTGCTTCTTTTGCAGAGACCCTTTTGGTCACTCCGGCCCCCGAGCCGGAGTCCACAGGCCCCTTTGCTTCTCTGTCATTCCTCGGTCTTCCTCTGTCATTCCCCGCGAAGGCGGGGAATCGCATGTGGTCTCACAGAACATTCTTGAGTTCAAAATTGAAGATTACAGTTCTAAACACATGCGATTCCCTGCCTCCGCAGGGAATGACAGGCGGGGGCGGGGAATCTCAATATTTCATAAGGCAAAAAGCAATTCTGATTTCATACAAATTAATTCCAACCGATAACTATTTTTAGGTATATGACCAGAGAATACTACGTATACATCATGACTAATAAAACTCATTCCACATTATATATCGGAGTAACCAATAATTTGACCATGCGTGTATTTGAGCATAAATCAGGGGACACTCAGGGCTTTACACAAAAATACAATGTCAATCAGCTTGTATACTTCCAGGAAACAAACGACATTAGAGCTGCCATTCATAGGGAAAAGCTTCTAAAGAAATGGAACCGTCAGTGGAAGGAGCGACTGATTAATGAGTTCAATCCCGAATGGAAAGATTTGGCCGAGCAGTTCAACATTCCAATTCAGACAGAAGACGATGGGTGATTATTTATGAATGATTTTCAGGTAAATTTTTATTCTAAGCATTATCTTTGTCCTTCTCCGCTCATTCCCCTTTCCTTCTCTGTCATTCCTCGGTCTTCCTCTGTCATTCCCCGCGAAGGCGGGGAATCGCATGTGGTCTCACAGAAAACCTGGAGTCTATAATTGAAGTTTACGAATCTTGACACATGCGATTCCCTGCCGCCGCAGGAATGACAAGTGTAGGGCTTCTCCATTGATGAAAAATTAAAAAAGGCAAAACATAATGGAAAAACTAGACCTGACAAACCGATCGATACTGGACAAGCTTACAGGCTTCTGCCTGCAAAACAAGCTTGTTGTAATCCTGTTGTTAATAGCCGTCATTTTTACAGGTGTTTTAGTCGCTCCTTTTGACTGGGAACTGGCAGGCATACCCCGGAGCCCGGTGTCCGTTGATGCCATACCAGATATTGGTGAAAACCAGCAAATTATTTTCACAAAATGGATGGGGCGTTCACCACAGGATGTGGAGGATCAAATTTCCTACCCTCTCACTGTGTCCCTTTTAGGTATCCCGGGGGTTAAAACCATTCGCAGTTTCGCCATGTTTGGGTTTTCCTCCATTTATGTAATCTTTAATGAAGATGTTGAATTCTATTGGTCTCGTTCCCGTATCCTGGAAAAACTCAGCAGCCTGGCGCCGGGCACACTGCCTCCTGGTGTAAACCCAGCCCTGGGTCCAGATGCCACACCACTGGGGCAGGTTTACTGGTATACGCTTGAGGGGCAGAACAAGGATGGCAACTCCACAGGCGGTTGGGATTTGCAGGAATTACGTTCCACTCAGGACTGGTATGTGCGCTATGGGTTAATGGCCGCAGAGGGCGTAGCTGAAGTAGCCTCTATTGGTGGTTTTGTTAAGGAATATCAGATAGACGTAAACCCTCAGGCAATGCAGTCATATGGCATTCCACTCCAAATGGTATTCCAGGCCGTTAAAATGTCCAATATAGATGTAGGCGCCCGTACTATAGAGATAAACAAGGCGGAGTATGTAATAAGGGGCATTGGCTTCATTAAGGTTTTTGCAAAGGTCTTACCTGCCCCTGCTTCGCTGGTTTCTACTACATAAAAAAACCTTTATTTTCTTACCCCTGCTTATGATATTCTTAGGGGCTAATGTATGGATTGGTTTTGATAAAATCTTTGGTTTTATTCCTGTTTTTGCTAAAAGTAACCCCATCTACCAGTCCATGACTCATGAGTTCCCAGGCCTGGGCAAAGAGTTCATGCCCTCTCTGGATGAGGGTTCTTTTTTGTTCATGCCCACAACCATGCCCCATGCTTCTATTGGCGAAGTCCTGGATGTTTTGCAAAAGCAGGATATGGCTATCAGGGCTATTCCTGAAATATCCATGGCTGTGGGTAAAATTGGCAGGGCGGAATCCCCCCTGGATCCAGCCCCTGTTTCCATGATAGAAACCATTATCAATTATAAATCTGAGTATATTCTGGATAAAAATGGTCATCGTTTACGTTTTAAATATAACAAGAAAAGCAAAGAATACGCCAGAGATGTAAATGGAGATTTGGTTGCCGATAATAAAGGAAGGCCCTACCGTCAATGGCGGGAGCATATCCGCAAACCGGGTGATATATGGGATGAAATAATTAAAGCAGCTAAGATCCCGGGTACAACCTCTGCCCCCAAACTTCAGCCTATTGCAGCGCGCATAGTAATGCTGCAAAGCGGGATGAGGGCGCCCATGGGCGTAAAAGTAAAGGGCCCTGACCTAAAATCCATCGAAAGTGTGGGAATGCAGATAGAAAAGTATTTGAAGCAAGTGCCATCAATAGAAGCCTCTTCGGTTATAGCAGACAGGATTATAGGTAAGCCGTATCTGGAGATTAAAATAAACAGAGAGGCCATAGCCCGTTATGGTTTACGAATTACCGATGTCCAGGATGTAATTGAAGTGGCCGTTGGCGGCAAAACTATTATGACCACAGTTGAGGGCAGGGAGCGGTATGCTGTACGGGTGCGCTATCAAAGTGAATTGCGCAACACTCTTGAGACCCTGGGCACAATCCTGGTACCCACTGCTGCGGGCCCTCAAATCCCCCTGGCACAGCTTAGTGATATAGAGTATATACGCGGGCCCCAGATGATCAAAAGCGAGGACACATTCTTAACCGGGTATGTAGTTTTTGATAAAAAGCCCGAGTATGCTGAAGTTAATGTTGTAGAGCAGGCGCAGGCTTATCTGGATAGTAAAATCAAATCAGGAGAACTAATACTTCCCGCTGGTGTAAACTATAAATTCGCAGGCAGCTACGAAAACCAGATTCGCGCGGCCAAAAAACTTGGCCTTATACTACCACTGGTACTGTTCCTCATATTCCTTCTCCTATACTTTCAGTTTAAAGAAGTCTCTACAACCTTTATGGTATTTTCCGGTATTTTCATAGGTTGGTCTGGTGGGTTCCTTTTACTGTACCTTTACAGTAAACCATGGTTCATGAACTTTGCTGTATTTGGTACCAATATGCAGGATTTGTTTCAGATACATCCTCTTAATTTAAGTGTGGCAGTGTGGGTGGGCTTCCTGGCCTTATTCGGCATTGCCACCGACGATGGTGTGGTTATTTGTACCTACTTAACCCAGCGTTTTAAAGAAGTTAAACCAGACTCTATTAGCAGCATACATGAAGCAGTCCTGACTGCCGCAGGCCGCAGGATACGGCCCGCCCTTATGACAGCGGCAACAACCATTTTAGCCCTTATCCCGGTTCTGGCCTCCTCTGGTCGGGGCTCTGATGTAATGGTGCCCATGGCTATTCCCTCCTTTGGAGGTATGTGTCTGGTATTAATCACGGTTTTCACCGTGCCTGTTTTATATTGCTGGGTTCAGGAGAATAAACTTAAGCATCAATAATTGCCATGATTTTAGACTATATCTTTATATTTTATCGTATAATTGGCTTATTTTTAAAATAAAAGCCATTTTGGCTACAAAATAATGTGGCGGATATAAATATTAAATTTTATTTTACATTGAATATTGTAAATTACATTTAAATTTTTCAATGTAAATAATGAGTCTGTAATGATAGAAAGACATATAATTAAAGAGCTAATGAGCCTTATAGAGTTTTTTCCTGTCACAGGCCTCATTGGGCCTCGCCAAGTAGGCAAAACCACTTTAGTTAAGCAAATAAGCAAACAACTACAATTAGAAACAATCTACCTCGACCTGGAAAACCCCAAAGATAGTGCGAAGTTAAGAGATCCCGTTCTCTATTTCGAAAGCAACTTAAATAAATGTGTTATCCTGGATGAAATACAAAGAATGCCAGAGCTATTTCCCATTCTCCGATCCATGGTCGACAATCATCGGGTAGCGTCCCGGTTCATAATTTTAGGCTCAGCAACTCCAGATCTTATTAGAGATTCATCAGAATCATTGGCTGGGAGAATAGCATACAAAGAACTTTCGCCGTTTAATATCACGGAAATTTGGGCGCCGAATAACAACATCCAGCAAAAGCACTGGTTAAAGGGAGGCTTTCCCGATGCCTGGTTAGCCCCCTCAGAGGCTCTTTCTTTTGAATGGCAATACCAGTTCACTAAAACATATATCGAGCGGGATTTGCCCATGCTTGGGTTAAGCATAAACCGCTCTCTCATTCGTAAATTCTGGACAATGCTGGCTCATTTACACGGCCAGGTTGTAAACATGAGCAATCTGGCCCGTTCCCTGGATTTAAGCTCAAATTCTATTAATAAATATTTATCATTTTTAGAAAATGCTTTCTTAATTAAACTACTGCCGCCTTTTGCTACTAATCTAAAAAAGAGATTAGTGAAGTCCCCTAAAGTTTTTATTAGAGATTCTGGTATCCTCCATTATTTACTTAACCTTGAATCTATGGAGGATCTTAAAAGTAACCCTGTTTTAGGACATTCATGGGAGGGGTATGTTATCGAACAAATTTCCCAGAAACTGCATCACAATATTCAGCCATATTATTACAGAACCCATGTGGGAGCGGAATGTGATTTGGTTTTAATAAGATCAGGAAAACCAATTATGGGATTAGAAATCAAATACACATCAAGTCCATCCGTAACCAAGGGGATGCTTCAATCTTTTAGTGATTTAGAGACTACTAATAACTTTGTAATTACACCTAATACAGATGATTACCTTCTTAAAGAAAACATCAGGGTTTGCGACCTGGTCACTTTTTTAAATAAATATCTGCCTACCTAAACTTTAACCCGCTGCAGCCTGAGCGCATTTAACACCACACTGACCGAACTCATGGCCATAGCGCCTCCGGCCAGCCAGGGAGCTAAAAAGCCCATGGCGGCAACAGGTATACCAAGTGCGTTGTAGGCCAGTGCCCAGAAAAGGTTTTGTTTAATATTACCCATTGTTTTTTTGCTCATTAAAATCGCCTGGGAAATACTTTTAAGGTCGCCGATCATCAGTGTGATATCGCCGGTCTCTATGGCAACATCAGTGCCAGTACCCATACTGATACCAATATCTGCCACGGCCAGAGCGGGAGCATCATTAATCCCATCCCCCACCATCGCCACCACTTTGCCCTGACTTTGTAATTTTCTAATCTCATCTGCTTTGCCCTCGGGCAGAACTTCCGCCAGTACATTGTCTATGCCAGCTTCTCTGGCCACCGCTTTGGCAGTGCGGGCGTTATCACCCGTTATCATGTATACGCATATACCCATGTCCTTCAGGCTGGTCACTGCCTGTTTTGATGTTGCCTTAAGCGTATCGGCAACTGCCAGCATGCCTGCAAAATCCCCATCAACAGCAGCCAGCATAACGCTTTTCCCTGCTTCCTCCAGCCCACTCTTTTGAGATTTAATTTCATCTGTAATATTTACACCCGATTCATGCATAAATAATTCGGTACCCACAAGTACGTGTTTTTCTTTAACCACAGTTTTTATACCACGTCCCGCAATTGCCTCAAAGGCCTTTGTCTCCCCGGTAGAAACACCTTTTTTTGCGATACCTTTTACTATGGCTTCTGCCAAGGGGTGTTCAGATCGCCTTTCAGCTGACCCCACAAGCTCAAGGAATTCATTTTCATCCATACCGTTTGTAATAACATCTGTTAAAACGGGCTCACCCTTTGTTAACGTGCCTGTTTTATCCAGTACTACGGTATCTACCCGGTGTGCTGACTCGAGATACTCACCACCTTTAAATAATATGCCAAGCTCTGCGGCCCTTCCTGAGCCCGCCATAATGGATGTGGGTGTTGCCAGCCCCAAAGCGCAGGGGCAGGCGATAACAAGGACTGCTATGGCCTTTTCCAGAGCGCTGGCGAATTGGCCGGGCTCCATACCAAAGAACCAGATCATAAAAGTAAAAGAAGCTATACCTACAACTACAGGCACAAAAATGCCAGAAATTTTATCGGCAATACGCTGAATGGGAGCTTTAGAGCCCTGGGCGTCTTCCACTACCCGGATAATTTGCGCCAATACTGTATCAGCGCCCACCCTTGTGGCCTTAATTTTTAAAAAACCAAGCTTATTTATACAGGCACCTGTAACTGCATCTCCAATACCTTTTTCCAGAGGAATACTCTCTCCGGTGAGCATGGATTCATCTACAGAAGAAGAGCCTTCAACCACCTCACCATCCACTGGTATTTTACCGCCTGGTTTTATATGTACAATATCGCCCACAACAACATTTCCCACTGGCACCTGTAACTCCTTACCTTCACGGTAAACGGCGGCTGTTTTAGCACCCAGACTCATAAGTGATTTAATGGCAGAGGTTGTACGGCCTTTAGCCCTGGCTTCAAACAGTTTACCCAGGATAATAAGGGTGATAAGCACTGCACTGGTTTCATAGTACAAGTCAATGTGATGGCCTGTTGAATTTAGATTTTTAAGCGTTAAAAACAGGCTGTAAAAATATGCCGCTGAAGTACCCAATACCACCAGTACATTCATATCGGCACTTTTATGCCGCAGGGCTTTAAAAGCGTGGATATAAAAGTGGTAGCCCACAATAAATTGAACTGGCGTAGCCAGGGCCAACTGGAACCAGGCATTTAAAAACAAATCCGGAACGGGAATAAAGCTGAGAAGGGAAAAATGGCCGGCCATAGTCCATATTAACGGCAGGGAAAGAATTAAAGAACCCGTAAAACGCAATTTTAAAATTCTGACATCAGTTGCTCGCGCTTCTTCAATGCCGGAATTTTTGCTTTTTACCCTGGCACCAAAACCAATACCCTCTATACTACTGATAATATTAGGCAAAGCCACCTCGGATGGCATATATTCCACGCTGGCAGTTTCCATAGCAAGGTTTACGCTGACTGAGGAAATACCTGCGTTTTTATTGAGAACCTTCTCTATCCTCCCTGCACAAACAGCGCAGGTCATACCCGTTATTTCTAATGTTGTTTGTTTTGGTTTCATTATATCTCCAGATTGAGTACTAATGGAACAAATATCTGATTTATTGCACTGTGTACCCCATACCCGTTATGGTGCTTTTTATAGTATCCACGCTTACCTTTTCATCATTATATTCCACTTGTACTGATTTACTGCTCAAGTCTACTTTTTATGTGATGCTCCAGCAACAAACCCCCAACGCCATTCAGGGCCGATTGAACTGAGGAAACAAGGTTTAGTACCTCATCGCAATATATATCTTCTTAAATCATACGCCTGG
>CAZRWX010000107.1:0-11074 GCA_964603925.1 uncultured Bifidobacteriales bacterium
GGGAGGGTAGATCAATTACCGGTATATCACTATCAATGGCTTTTTGAATTGGCGGCGCTGGCAGACCTTTATTTTGGTCGGTCTGGCTGAAATCTATGACCTGGCGGACATTGTCTTTGAGGAAGTTGCGGAATTGCTGCAGTTTGTCCATTAATACCGGGCTTTCATATAAGAACGGGTCCCGCTTCGCGGGACCCCTCTAACAAGGCGCTGGAGCGAGAATTGGGATTTCATTCAGCGCACATTACCTTAGTCGTCGGACTGCCCCTGGGAAAGCCAGGACAGGGCCTCAATCTTGTCGTCAAAAACATGCACCATAAGGCCCTTATTTATGAGAATAGCCTCCAGCTGCCTGTGCTCTGTCATGTCGCCGGAGTAAAGCAGGGCTACTTTATAGCCGGTACCATAATCGCTCCGGGTGACAAAGTCAGCGAGTTTTTGAGCATCCTGAAGGCTGCTATGTACGATGGCATAGCGGAAATCCAGAAGGAACAGGCGGCAATGGTGCCTGGAGCTGTATTTAAGAACCTCCTGCATGAGGATTATGGAGTCGTTGGGCCGACGCACCCGGCCTGATACATTAAAAGTACAGATTGCTTCTTCAGAGTCGTAATCGATTTTGTATTCCATGAAGTGCTTCCTGGATTGTGTTTATTTGAGATATTAGAATATAAGTAACTCAAAGCGGGATTTAAATTCTAATAAACTGATGGAGCATAACGCCCGCTTGTCGTGCCTGCCGGGCCGAAGTTCACTGTGGCGGACGCAGACCGGAGCCCGCTCATCCTGAGCGAAAGTCCGCTCCTTCGATACTTCGGCAGGCTCAGCACTCAGGATGAGCGGACTTGTAGTCGAAGCAAGGATGTGAGAATGCTCATCAGACAATATACCTTTTGTTTTCAATTTGCAGCCAAAATTACTGGTTTTTTCAGCTGGATTTTGATATTAACCCGGACAATCATATCTGATTTTTACATAAAACTATATTTTGAATCAATATCTGCAGCTTAATTTTAAGAGGGAGACTATTATGATACTATCACCAGAAACAACCACCCTTGGCTTTATTGGTACGGGCGTTATGGGCGCAAGCATGGCGGGCCATTTAATGGCGGCTGGGTACAAGGTAAATGTTTATACCCGTACCCGGGCCAAAGCGCAGGTCCTGCTGGACAAAGGTGCCCGGTGGCAGGGCACTCCACAGGCCCTGGCAGCTGCAAGCCAGGTAGTGTTTTCCATAGTGGGCTTTCCCAAAGATGTGGAAGAGGTTTATTTCGGGGATAATGGCATTTTTAAGGGTATAAATAGCGGCAGCTGTGTAGTAGATATGACTACCTCCAGCCCCGAGCTGGCAGTGCGTATAAGCAGCGCTGCTGCCCAAAAGGGCGCTATGGCTCTGGACGCTCCGGTTTCCGGCGGTGACATCGGTGCCAGGGAGGCCAGGCTTTCCATAATGGTTGGAGGCTCACAACAGGCCTTTGACACTGTCCTTCCTTTGTTCGAGATAATGGGTAAGAATATAGTGTATCAGGGTAAGGCGGGTAGCGGTCAGCATACCAAAATGTGTAATCAGATAGCCATAGCATCGGGTATGCTGGGCGTTTGCGAGGCCCTGGCTTACGCTCAAAAGTCCGGTCTGGACGCAGAAACTGTTTTAAAGAGTATCAGCGGCGGGGCGGCTGCCAGCTGGTTGCTCTCAACTCTGGGGCCATGCATGATAGCGGGTAATTTTGATCCGGGCTTTTTCGTAAAACATTTTATCAAAGATATGGGTATTGCCCTGGAATCCTCTCAGGCTATAGGCCTGGAGGCCCCCGGTTTAAAACTGGCCAAAGCCCGTTACGACGAACTGGCCGGTAAGGGCGGCGAAAATGACGGCACTCAGGGCTTGTTTAAGCTGTACATGTAGATTTTGAGTTGCGGAACAGGCGCGAGTGAAAAGTGAAAAGTGAAAAGCGATAAGCAGCTTAACTCCGCTGCTAAGCCTTTTTTACTTTTAACTTTTCACTTCTTACTTTTCACTAATTGCCGGTTCCACAACTCATTGCACTGCCAACGTAGTTTTGGCGGGGAAGCCGTCCATATACTGTACTGTTTTCTGCAAGTTACCGGTGGCGGTGTCGTAGTAGTAGGTGGGGCCCTGGCGCTTGCCATCCTGGTAATTGGCCAGCTCCACCAGGAGGCCATTGAGGCTGTAGTACTTCCATTTGCCGTGGCGTTTACCTTTGCGGAAGCTGCCGCTGCGGGCGAGTACGGAAGACGATGTACTGGTTGTGGGGGCCTTGTTGTCATACCACTTAAAATAAGAAGTTGCCGTATCATGGTTGTATACAGTGACGCTCATGGTTTTACCGGAGGGGTAGTAGACCATATGCCTGCCGTGCTTTTGGTCGGCCATGTAAGAGATAGATTCCTGTAACAGACCCTGGGGCCCAAAAGTTTGCACTTCGCCGGTACCCATGTTCAATATGCCCTGGGTAATGAGGTGGCGGTCATGGCCCCAGGTGCGGTGGTAACCATGGCGAACACCCTCCTTGTAAAAACATTCCCCGGCCTTTACGCCATTATCGTGGTACTGTATCCATTTATCGCTCCTGCGGCCAAGGTTGTCATAAAGGCCTGACTCCTGCACCTGCCCGGAGGGGAAAAATAATAAGAAGGCGCCTGTTTTAAGGCCTTTAACACAGGAATAGGATTCCTGAATATTGCCGTTGGAGTAGTATGTATGATACGAACCCGTGTCGTTGGCCGCGAAACAGGTATTGGCGCTTTTTAAAATACGGCTTGGATACCAGGTGCGCCATACCCCTGTTTTTTGGCCGGACTCAAAGACCCCCTCCTGTAATTTCGCCCCCCCTTTATCCCACTGTGTCCATACACCCTGTTTCTTATCCAGATGAAAACGGCCCTTTTGCATGAGCTTTTTGGCCCCATCGTGATAATAGAGCCACGTGCCGTGATGCAGCCCATTTTTATAGGAGCCCCGGGAGCGCAGATGTCCGCTCACCCACCAGCTTTGACTGGGGCCGTGAAAAGCGCCGTGCTTAAGACCGGACTCGAATTTAGGTTTACGGTTGGTAAAGTATTCTTTGTAGCCTGTGAGTGCCGGATTCTTTAGAAAAGGAATTTTTGTGAAAATGTTGACGGCCTTTTGTTTGCCCGGATTTCTGGATTTTGTGGGCTCTTCGATTGTGGAACAGCCCCATAGCCACACCAGGGTAAGAGAGATAATTGTATATTTTATATGCATAATGACCATATGACTAAAATAAAACTTTTCCACACTATAACCGGGTTCTTGTTATGAATAAAAAAGTATTAGTCTCAATTTTTATTTTGTGTCTTATTTATGCCTGTATTGGCATAAGGCAAAATGTTATTACCCCCCCCAAAAAAAAGGTTTGGAAGATTAATCCCACATCCACAATTTTGGGGGAGCGCAAACAATATATCATTAGCGGCAGGAACTTATATTCGGCAGAGATAATTGCCGGGCTTTCAGTTACTGTAGAAAAGGGTGATATTACCCCCGACGGCGGGCGTCTTAATGTCTATCTAACTATGGATTCTCTTCCTTCTCCGGCATCTTCAGACTCTCTGGGGGTCCGCATTATCCAGGTGCGTACCCTGGACACTCTTGTTCAGTTCCCTGTTAAGGTAATTGGTGAAATTCCGGATCATTAATACCTGGCAATAACAATGCACCACAGAGGCGCGGAGGGCACAGAGCCAATGATATTTGTTTATTTAAATGCTGTTTTCCGGTTAAATAGTAGACCTTATTTACAAATATTCAGTTTATTTTCTCTGTGCCCTCCGCGCCTCTGTGGTTAGTAAATTTATTTTGGACAGAACTAATCAGTAGAATTTTCAACTATAGCCATACACTCTCTTATTATTTCCAAATCTTTGACCCCGGGGGAGACCTCTACTCTGGAGTTTAAGTCAACGGCATAGGGTGTGCAATGGGCTAATGCCTCTTTTAAATTACCCGGCCCCAGACCACCAGCCAGGAAAAATGGGGGACCCTGGTAATTGTGCAACAGCTGCCAGTCAAAGGCCTTGCCGGTGGCGCCGAACTGTGCCTTTTCCTGGGTATCGAAGAGTAAATGGCCGGCACCTGCGGGAGGGCAGAAAGGGGCTTTTTTAAGAATGTGGGAAGGCAGAGCCTTAATAACGGGTACAGGGACCCTATTGATATAGGCTGAATCTTCTGAACCATGAAGCTGGGCATAATGAATACCTGTGGTCGTTATAGTTTCCCTCAGCCTGGCAATATCCTCATCCACAAAAATACCCACAGCCCGGGCAGTTTTCAGGCTGGAGATAATAGATGCCGCCTGCTCGGGCGGAATAAAGCGTTTGCTGTGGGGCCAGAAATTAAAACCAATAAAATCAACACCAGCCCTATCGAGAAACAGTGCCTGTTCAGCAAGCGTTATACCGCAGATTTTAATTTTAACCTTTTGGGCATTATGGGAGGTATTCATAATGAGACTTACTCCTGAAAATAAGGCAGAGGGGTTTTTATCAGGTTCAACATAAATGCCGCATTCTGCAAAAAACTGGTAATGATTAATATGACAGGCTGTTTTTAATAAAATAAGGCATTTTAAGTGAAATAAACTATAGATAAAAGGAATTTTTGAAAAAACATCTAATTTCCTATATTTGAATTTTTAGATTAATAATGTTGCCGCCAGAGCCGGTTTTGGTCCGGTTCAAAAACAGGAGTCTTTATATGCCACACACTAAAAAAATTGCCACCCTTCGCAATGTCTCTTATTCCTATCCTGCTGGTAACTCTGCTGTAGAAAAGGTCTCACTGACTCTTTTTGCGTCAGAGATTGTAGGTCTGGTAGGCTCTAATGGTTCTGGTAAAACCACTTTGCTTAAGCTTTTAAGCGGCTATATGTCCATTACAGGCGGTTATGTGGAGCTTAACATGTCACCAATCGAGGAGTATTCCGAAAAAATGCTCAATGATTTTGTCACTTTGGTTGAGCAAAACCCGGAGAGCCAGTTAGTTGGCCCCACTGTAGAGGACGAGCTTGCCCGTACATGCCGTCTCATGGGTCTTAAAGGCCGGGAGATCAAAGACAAGGTTACCGAGGTTCTCAAAGACATGAATATGGGGGACGCCCGGGAGTGGTTCCTGGACGAAATGAGTAACGGTGAGCGCCGTCGTGTAGCCCTGGGTCTGGCCTTGTTAGGCAACCCCTCTCTACTTCTGTTAGACGAGCCTCTTTCAGATCTGGACGATGATGGTGTCCGCGCCACTCTGGAGTTCCTGCAAAAGTACAAAGAAAAGGGCACTTCAATCCTGGTCACCAGCCATACGCTAGACGATTTATTACGCTTTACCGATCGTATCGCAATTTTTGGTCAGGGCAGCCTGCTTCTTATAGGCAAGCCAGAGGCCGTTATACGCAATGCCGACGTACTTAAAAAGGCTTCTGTTAAAATGCCCGCTGTTCCGGGTATATGCATAGAGCTGGAAGCCGCTGGTATGCTCTCATTTGAGCATTGCCCTATGGATCTGGAAGAGGCAATAAAGCTCATCCACGAAACAGCCGCTGCTGCTAAGTAGCGTTTTTAATAACCGGCAGGGGGCAGGGCTCCCGGATAAAATTAAGGCCAGTTCTACATAGTTTGGGGAATTAGTTGTCTAATTTACGGGCCGGCTCTTGATTTGGCTAATTTTGGGACTTTAATACTTAAACAGGGCAAAATCTCTCTTCAGCACTCTCAGGGACCTTAAATTCAAATAATTTTCTAATTTAGGAGAATCTGGAAATCCATGACAGAATCCCTTTTTCTTATAGACTCTTCCGCATTGGCGTATCGTTCTTATTATGCCTTTATTAAAAACCCGTTAACAACTTCCCTGGGTGAGGAAACCTCTGCTGTTTTCGGGTTTGCTTCCCAGGTTTTACGTCTAATTCAAGAGGAGTCACCTACTCATATTGTTGTAGTTCAAGATCTGCCTGCCCCCACCTTCAGGCATAAGCTTTATGAGGCTTACAAAGCCACCCGCAAGCCCATGCCCCAGGAGCTCAGGGGTCAATTGCCAATTATCAATCAGTTTATAGATCTGGCCAATATCTCAGTACTTTCCCGGGAGGGTTTTGAGGCGGACGACATCATGGGCACCCTGGCTCTTAGGGCACAGGCCAGTGGTATGAATGTCTATATGGTTACCAAAGACAAGGATATGATGCAGGTGGTTGGCCAGGGGGTTTATCTATATGATCCAGGTGTAAAAAATCAGCCTCCGGAAATCAAAGGCATACCCGAAGTACAAAAAAAGTTTGATGTGTCTCCCGGGCAGATAGTTGATCTGTTAGCCCTTATGGGCGATTCTTCTGACAATGTTCCCGGCGTCACCAAAGTAGGTCAAAAAACCGCCGCCGAGCTCCTCAAACTTTACGGTAGCCTGGAGGGTATATACGACAATCTCGATAATATTACCCGCAAGGCTCTTAGGACCAACTTAACAAATGACAGGGAGAAGGCTTTCCTTTCCAGAGAGCTGGTTACTCTGGACTGTGATGTGCCTTTAGGCATGGAGCTGGAGGCCTTTCGGATTAAGGCTCCAAAGTCACAGGAATTGGCGGCCTTTTTTAAAAGGTGGGAGCTGTTCAGCCTTATTAAGCTTATACCGGGTAGCAATATTGCCTCGGCGGCAGTACCGGCGGATATCCATACTGTTAAATACACGCTGGCAGATACATCTGAGCTCTTAAATGATATGGGCGCCCGGTTGAGCTTGGCGCCTCTTATTGCCCTGGATACAGAGACAGACAGCCTGGACACTTTAACCGCCAGGTTGGCGGGGGTGTGTGTATCCTGCGGGGAGTATACAGGGTGGTATGTGCCGCTTACTCATGAACAGGGGCACAATGTGGAGCTTAAGGCTCTCAATGCCATCCTTAATCCTCTTTTGGCAAATCCTGAAGTTAAGTTCATCTTCCAAAACGCCAAGTTCGATTTACCCATACTGGCCAGGCACGGGTTTGCCGTAGAGTTCCTTAACGGACACCGTTTTATAGACACCATGGTGGCCGCTCATCTGGTTAATCCGGGGGTGCGCGGTATAGGGTTGAGTGACCTTGCCCTCAGCCGTCTGGGCCGCAGTATGATTCCCATTGAGTCTCTACTGGGCAAAAAAGGCAAAGATCAAATAACCTTCCCCCAGGTACCTCCGCAGGAGGCCTGCAATTACGGGGCGGAAGATGCTGATGTTACCTTTCACCTGTGGGCGGGGCTTAAGGCGGAGCTTGAGTCCAAGGAGCTGATGGGGGTATTTTCAGATGTTGAAATACCTTTGCTTCCGGTGCTGCAGCGCATGGAGGCCACAGGTATTTGCCTGGATGAGGAGAGCATGCACAGCCTTTCTCAAAGTATGGCATGGGAAATAGAGAGCCTTAAAACAGACATTATCAGACATGCCGGCGGCATAAATTTCAATATCAACTCTCCTCAACAACTGGGTAAGGTTCTCTTTGAAAATCTGGGGCTTTCAGCCGGCAAAAAAACACAAACAGGTTATTCCACCGATATTGCTGTCCTTACCAAACTAAAAGGCAAACATCCCATAATAGAGTGTCTTATAAATTACCGCGAGCTGGCCAAGCTTAAAAATACCTATGTAGATGTCCTTCCCTCTCTGGTGCATCCTGTAACCGCTCGCGTACATACATCCTACTCCCAGGTTATCGCGGCCACAGGCAGGCTATCCAGTGTCAATCCCAATTTGCAGAATATCCCTATCCGCACTTCTCACGGTAAAGATATCCGCCGTTGTTTTATTGCCAAATCACCCGAATATGTGCTTATGGCCGCTGACTACTCCCAGATAGAGCTCCGCATACTGGCGCATCTTTCGGGCGATCCCGGCCTTTGCCGGGCCTATCAAAACGGCCTGGACATCCACACTCAAACCGCCGCCGCCCTTTATGGGGTTGAGGAGCCTTTAGTCACAGGTGACATGCGGCGCAGTGCCAAGGCGATAAATTTTGGTGTGATATATGGCATGGGTCCACGCCGGCTGTCCAGAGAGCTGGGGGTTGGTCTGGATACCGCCGAAGACTTTATTAAAAAATATTTTACCACCTACCATGAGGTAAATAATTTTAAGCAGCAAACAGTAGAAGAAGCCAGAAAATGCGGTTATGTCAAAACTATTCTGGGCCGTCGGCGGTATTTACCAGATCTAGCCTCTAATAACCGCATGCATAAAGAAAATGCAGAGCGCATGGCCGTTAATACACCCATACAAGGCAGCGCAGCAGATCTAATCAAACTCGCCATGATTGCCCTGCATAAAGAGCTGGCGACATCATTACTTGATTGTACCATGCTGCTGCAGGTGCATGATGAACTGGTTTTTGAGGTTTCTAAAAAAGATGCGGATGCTGCTGCTTCCTTAATTAAATCTATTATGGAGCAGGCTATGATATTGTCTGTACCTTTAGCTGTGGACATTGGCTGCGGTACGAACTGGCTGGAGGCCCATGAATAAATCCTGTACAACTTATTTTCTGGGAATAACCGGCGGCATCGGCAGCGGTAAGTCTCTTGTATGTCAAGTTTTTCAATTACATGGGGCTTCAATATTTTCTGCTGATATGGTGGCCAAAAATTTAATGGAAACCGACTCCGTTCTTAAAGAAGAGGTGATTGCGGCTTTTGGCAGTGAGGCCTATACACACGAGGGTGGTTTAAACCGGGAATTTTTATCCAACAAGGTTTTTGGCAATCCCGAATATCTGCATAAGCTCAATAAAATTGTTCACCCCCGGGTGCTCACAAAGTTCCGCGAGGCCAAGGTAAAAGCGCAGGAGACAAATGTCGGGGTCCTGGTAATAGAGGCCGCCTTAATTTATGAAACCGGGGCCGAAAAAGATTTGGATGCGGTAATAGTAGTAGATGCCCCCGCAGATGTAAGGGTAAAGCGCGTAATGGCGCGGGACAGTACATCATCAGATCAATTCTGGATGCGCGTCAATCATCAGTTCCCATCTATGGAAATCAGAGAACGCGCAGACTATCTCCTGGAGAACAACGGTGACCTGGAAGAGCTCAAAGACAAAGCCGAAGCCCTGTGGCGGGAAGTATCTAAAGGTATACCACCGGCAAGTTGAGTTGTGAAATTGGACTTTAGTAAAAAGTAATAAGTTAAAAAAGCGTGATCGCGGAGTAGGGTGCTTGTTGCTTTTCACTTCCCAATTTTCGCTCAGGCCAGCTCCTTTTAAGGTTTTGGATAATCTTCCGTTTCAGAGCTCCTGGGAGAGTGTGGCCGAGCTTGCCGGGGACGAGCGGCATCTGGGCCGCCGATACAGTGCCTCGGTGCCATTTTCCGCATCAGAGTTACCACATGTCTGCGGCCCACCAGAACCCCTTGGCAAAAAAGCATGTCGCGAAGTTTGCGGCTCCCCATCAAAGGGTGTTCCAGATGCAATTTATCAAGACGCCGCATTAGCCAAAAATCGCCCGCAGATGCCGGGCAGGGCTGGTAATACACAATGCCCCGGGAAATCATCAACATCGCTGCCTGGTGGCTGACCGGCAATTTATGTCCACGGGTAATCATCACTTTACGCCGGGCAATCCCGCCTTGCCGAGCGCACCGGCTAAAAAATCAATTTCCAGCCCCTGCTGGCCGATCTTGGCATGCAATTCCTTGAGGTCTGGAGTGGAATTATTAGGATGCCATAGCGCGAAACTTTACACCATCTAAGTCGGCCTGGGTCTTGACCCAGTTATTGTCGTTTGTGTAACATAAACTGCCAGATTTGCCTTCTTTTAGAACCAGTTAAAACTGAAAACTTAATCCCAGGCGAACCGCGACCCCTCCTATACTTATGATCGGGTTTTTTAAGTCAGTTTCCTCAGCAGTCATGTATTCAGTTTCATCATTACCTTCGTCATCTGTTTCACCGGTAGTATGAGAAAAACTAAAATCATTGAAGTCATTGTACCGGTTAAAACTTACTTCAGCGTAGGGTTGGATGTTCTGAATGACCCGAAGCTTTAAACCGACACTGCCTTTATATCCGATGCTAGCGTCCATGGTCGAATTGCCATCCAATTCATACCCGTCCCCTTCACTAGCCAATCTGCTGCGCACCTCGTCCGGATTTTTTAGATTTTGAAACATCAAAGCAAATCCAACGCTGCCACCTATGTAGGCATCTATAAATTCAGGAACGATTGGAAAAATTAAGTTCATCCCCAGGTCCATAGCCCACCCGGTGGAATTATCGGCTCTTAGGATTCCGGTGCGCCACTCCCAACCTATTGGAAAATCGGTGGGGTCAGTTCCTACACTGATTCCGTAATAGGGTGCCCTTCCAACATTGGAAGGGATGTTTTCATAACTTAGCATAATGTAAAGTTCCGGCAACGCGAAGCCAGCGGACTCTTTTACATTGTCCCCTACATTTAATAGGTAACGCCCTTTTAAAATATCCGCTTGGCTATATTTATCGTGAACTGATGTAATTCTTAGCATTCCAATTGTTTTGGAATCTGCACCAAGAGACTCCCCGGTAATAGGATCCACAATTTCTTTGCCTAAACGAAAAATCTCAAAAATTACGCCCTTCTTCATCCCTGAATTATGCCCCAAGTTGATATAAGCAGTTTTCCCTTCGATTTTTATTATTTGCGCATTAAGGCTGTAGGCTGTGCGTATTTCAAGGATCAAATTATCGATGGCATTTTCCATAGCATTAGTTATCGATTTTGATTCATTGCTGCCAGATGATCCCCCTTTGGTGGTGAAGGATTGTTCTAAAATATTTTTCTCAACACTTATTATTTTAATTGTCACAGCAACTTCAGCGGAATATGTCGTTTTGCCATCCTTGTGCTCACTTTCAACATTTATGAAATCTATAGTCCCCAAAACAAGTTTGTTAACTGAAAGTTGTTTGCCAATTTCGGCGGCATTTTTTTCGTTTACTATTAAAGTTTTACCGCGCCCAGTTGGCAATGGGCTGGTGTCATAATGCCCAATCCGGTTATTTGAGATGGCTATTCTGTGCGTGTATCCACCCAGGTATTTTAG
>CAZRWX010000108.1:0-5439 GCA_964603925.1 uncultured Bifidobacteriales bacterium
GGGTTGCGGCCAGCGGGTACAAGGCTAAGGCCCGGGACAGATGTTTGTACTGTAATATCATTTAGTTGAATATCTTTTGTAAGATAATCAGATAACCCATGTTCATTGGATATGGAAAACAGATTATGCAGGTTGTGACGTCTTAGATCGGCGTCAATTATAAGAACGCGTTCACCCTTAAGAGCTGATGTAACAGCAAGGAAGGCGGCCGTCGTAGTTTTGCCCTCGCCCTGGAGAGCGCTGGTAACAAGTAGCGTTTTACAGGTATTATGGCCATAAGGGGTAACTGGATGCAGATTAGCTAAAAGCCGACGATATGGTTCAAATTCCGGTTTCATAAGTTCGTCGCTGGAAGAAGCCTTAATAGGGCCTGGGTTAGCTGCTGATTTGGGAATGAGGCCCAGTAGATTGAGACCGTATTTACCCTCCAAATCTTTGGATTTGCGTATGGTAGTATCTAGAAACTCAAGTAAAAAACATATGCCCGAGCCGATTATTAGGCCTATCATTATGCTCATAAAAAAGCCAATAACTTTTTTTGGTATGGGGTTGCGGGACAGGGAGGCCGGCTCCATGTGAAAAACCTCTCGGGGCATGGCAGACATTTTAAGCCTTGTCTCCTGGCGCTTTTCTTGAAGCATGAAATAAATTTTTTCGGTAGACTGCTTGCTGCGTGTCAACTGGCTGAGCCTGAGTTCGAGCTCTGGACCAATGGATAAGTTTTTAAATGAACTGGCTTGTAATGTTTGCAAGTGGTTCTTTCGAGAATTTAGCAAATCCCGATTAAGAAGTTCATTTTTCAATTGAGCTTCAAGTTCAATAAATTTGGGGTTGTTTACCATAGTAGTAGTGTTGCTCTCCTTTGTGGCATCCTCCCTGATAAGCTTGCGTACAGCTCCCATTTTGCGCCTCAGGTCTGCTATTTTTGGATGACTTTCACCATATCTGGTGGAAAGCTTGGCCATCTCAAGTTTCATGGACAGCAAGTCTTTTTGCAGAGGGCGATCGTAGGTGACCTCTTTAATAACCTGGGAATCGGCGGCGTTTAGTTCTGCTTGTATTAAAATTATTTTGCGGTTGATCTGATGAAGATCCATATTGACGCGGGTGATTTCCTCTCCCAGGCCTTGTAATGCTACCAGGCCCTGTTTGCCATTTGTGTAGAAATTTGGATTCTTCTCAAAAAATAATTGTATATCCTTTTCCAATGAATCCAGAGTTTCCAGTTTAATGGCCATCTGTTGCTGGATCCAACTCTCGTATTCTTTAAAATTCTTTTGTTTAAGGGCCAGGTCGTACTTCTCATAGGTAGAAGAAAGTTTGTTGGCCAGGTTGACAGAAAACACAGGATCGGATGTTACAGCCTTTATGTTTATAATGTTGGCATCCTTTGACCGGTTAACTTTGAATTGGCCAAGCAGCTGACTTGGGGATAAGGTTGTGTCCAGCGCCTTTACAACATGGGCCAGGAACTTTTTGGATTGTATGTTCTCCATGTGGGTGGTAATAAGGTTTTCGCTGACGTGGTCAGACCCATACCATGGGTCCATAATGTTATTCATGGATAAAATGCGCAGCTTGGATGTGCTGGAGTACTGAGGGTCGAAATTTATTTTAGTGAAAAAGCCAAAAAGCACCATAATTATAACAGAGGCAAAAAGCCAGTAACGGTGGTGGAGAATAATGCCCAGGTATTCCCTATAGTCCAGAGACTCTTCTGATTCTTGGGGAGAGTTATAAGTGGTGTATGCGGGAACAATGGACTGAGGTTGCGCTGGCGCAAACTGAGACGGCCCGACAGGACTTTGGAAGTTGGCATTTACAGGAAAGACCTCTCTATTGCCTTGATCCATAGGCAGCCTATTGAATTTACGACCGGAGTTCTTGTCCTGTTTGAACAAACCAAATTTTAATTCTGAATCCATTTATCAGATATTCCCTGTTTTTTCTGCAACCTTTTTACGTTTCGCACTTTTAGTATACCACCGATAAGACTATTATTCCACAATAATTATTATTTAAATTGGCTGTTTTTTAATAATTATCACAAATATTTTTGTCATTATTGCATGGTCACTTTTAATACCATCGGATTATTGTACCGAATGCTTTATTCTGATGTCTTAGTAATTCTAAGGTAAAAAAACTCAAATATCTAAAGCAAGAAGAAAAACCATGGTTATAAAGACAAAATGCCAGTAAATACTGTGCGCGAAACAGGATGCCGGATCAAATTAAGGCATATAAGAATGCTAACAAAGCTTTGCGGAGTGGAATAAGCCCTTTAAAATAAAACCTGTTATTCTGGTGGTAAAATTGCCAGGAAACCTGTTAGCTTACCCCCATAGAGCTGTAGAAGCGAGCGGTCATTTTGGGGAATGGCAAGAAACCTGTCTTTTGCTGATGGCCTAATCTGGCCCTTGTCATCTAACAATATGGACAATTCTCTCTCGTCTAACATATCCTGCGCTTTGGACCATTGGTTGAGTTTAATAACGTTAAAAAATTGTTCGATTAGTTCGATTCGTTTTTCTTCCTCTTGAGCAAGCTGAGCGCTGTCTTTTTCTGCTTCAGGTATACTCTCCTGGGCAATTTCCGGCTCTTCAAAATTATTGACCAAGTTTTGTACCGAGTTGGACCGGTTAAGTGACCCTTTAGTCTCGAAGATGCCGCTAATTTTGCCGTTAGATAGGCGAACAAAAGGATTATTGCGGAGTTTTTGCAGCCTTACGTCTTTTAATTTATTCTGGACTTCAAGTGATATTTCACCTGTTACCCCCACTAAGGAGGCTTTGTCCTCATCGGAGAGATAGCTGATAGCTAAGGCAAATTCACCTTTATTAATGGCCATGGCAAAATCTAATAGAAGGTCCATCCGCCTTTCTTCATCTGATATAGCCGGACCTTTTTTA
The DNA here is from genome assembly GCA_964603925.1 of uncultured Bifidobacteriales bacterium. GTDB lineage: Bacteria > Fibrobacterota > Fibrobacteria > UBA11236 > JADFYW01 > CAZRWX01. Next base: position 2,913 of record CAZRWX010000108.1, read on the forward strand.
GAACTGGAGCAGCCTGTCAGAAAAACAGTTAAGATAACCACCGATACAATACAACTAAAATATTTCATGAATTACTCCCCCCAGGGTTGGCAGCCTGGTAACGTGTAACCAGATAAAACTGATTTAAGATGACTGTCTTAATCCTGTGAATTAAGATAGGTAATTTTCATTCAAAATAAAAATAAATGTCCCTTTAAAAAAGGGTAATGTCCCTTTTAAATAAAGGGTAATGTTCTTTTTAAAAAAAAGGGGATGTCCTTTTAAAAAAAGGAACCAGCTTTTACGATATGGGGATGGACTGAAAAAAGAAACTGTGTATTGATTTCTCTAAGGTAGCGATTCGGACAAGTATTGAACATTACGTTGGTTGAGTGGTATTAATGTCAGTGTTAGGGTTTTCTGCTGCCACAGTGTGCTCTTCGTTAATAATCTCAAATACCTGTGTTGGAAAAGCCTCCCATTTGCTTATACAGGAGTTCCATTCCAGGAATAAACCTGTCAATGGTTCTCCTGACAGGGGTATTAAAAGCACACCCTTATCAGCTCTGGACAGGTCTTTGTACCATTCCAGGAAATGTTTGCTTTTTGCAGTAGATAGCGCCTCGAATGGGAAAGAGTAAATCAGGTTATGATTATTTCTACCTGTAAATTGAAGCATGCTATAAGTGAAAGGCTGAGAAATGGTCTGGCAGATGGTGTCTGTTTCATTAGATTGACAAAAGATTTTTGCTAAAATACCCCATGGGCCGGTTTTAGCAGTAGCATCGGGCAATAACCCGCAAATAGCGGCTTCCAGTTTGGCATTAGCACTTGAAAAAGACACGCTTTCACCATCAGAATGTGAAACAGGCTTGTAAATGGCTAATGCAGGGGGTTTGTGAATACTTTTTTGAACGGGACCGTTTTGCAGCCAGCATTCAAAGCTGCCGAATTGCAGTCTGTCACCAGAAAATATCTCGGTTTTATCAATAGAAACACCGTTTACAAAGGTTCCGTTGGTAGAGTTAAAGTCAGAAAGAATGAGTTTGCCTGCCATTATGCTTAGAGAAGCATGCTGTCTGGAGATATTGCTGTTACTTAATTGAAGGTGGCAATCTTCATCCCGGCCAATTAGATAGAAATCTTTATCTAATGGCTCGCTTTCCATTATTCCGTTATCGTTTTTGTAAATTAAGTATCTAATTGGCATATGCGGACTGACTACTCATATTTTAGCTATGTGGTCTGTTTATGGAATTAAATTTTATGGTGATATAAATCCATAATTAAAGCTAAAAATAGAAGGGGTTGTCATTATGCTATATCGGCGTTTCGGTAAAACCGAGCTAAAATTACCAGTTATCAGTATGGGGGGTATGAGGTTTCCTAAAGGCGGGGAGCAGCCACATGATGAAATCCCGGAGGCTACATTAAAAAAAGCTGTGGAATTAGTAGAATATTGCATGAGCAAAGGTATTAATCACTTTGAGACGGCTCGTGGCTACGGCAAATCAGAGAGAATATACGGTAAAGTTCTGCAGATTTTAAATATCCCCAGGCAGGATTACATAATAACCACTAAAATTGGCCCTACTGATACCAGGCAGGAGATGGAAAAATACATTGCTGAAAGTCTGGAATTCCTGGGTTTGGACTATATTGACAATTTTGACATACATGGTATTAACGACAGGAACGATTTTGAAAACACTATAAAAAAAGGCGGCTGTCTGAGTGCGGTGGAAGATGCCATTGCCAAAGGTCTAATCCGGCATTTAGGCTTTAGTACCCACGCGCCCTTACCTGTAATTTTGGACGTCATAAATACCGATATATTCGAGTCTGTTAATCTTCATTATTACTTTATCCATCAGTCAAACAGGGCGGCTGTAGATCTGGCAGCTCATAAAGACATGGGTGTATTTATAATTTCTCCTTCTGAAAAGGGTGGCATGCTTTTCAAGCCTTCTGCCAAGATGAAAAAGCTTTGCGAACCATATACCCCTGTAGAAATGAATGACAGGTGGCTTTTGAGTAATCCAGCTGTTTGTACCATAAGCTGCGGGGCCAGCGAGCCGGAGCATATCGATCAACATCTGGGAGCTATTCTTTCAGGACCAATTCCCAATGATACAGACAGGTGTATCTTTGCCCGTTTGGAGTCTGAAAAAGCCAGGACCAGGGATTTTTGTATTGAATGCCGCAAGTGCCTGCCTTGCCCGGAGGGCATACCTATTCCCATGGTTCTGCGCATGCGCAATGCCAGGGAGGCCTTTGATCTGACAGAATATGCTTCCTGGCGTTATAATATGATGAATCCGGGGGACAAGTGGCTGGGCGGCACTAAAGGTGACAAATGCACTGAGTGCGGCGATTGCGTGCCCCGGTGTCCTGTAGAGCTAAACATCCCCAAGCTGTTGAAAGACTTTCACAAGGAATGCAGCCGGATGACGGAATAGAGCTTCAGAGGCTACAAAATAGTTGGAACTGGAATGAGGGTTCAGAGGACAGTTGGAGCTAGTCTGAGTGAAAAGTGAAAAGTGAAAAG
>CAZRWX010000108.1:5539-11023 GCA_964603925.1 uncultured Bifidobacteriales bacterium
TGTGAGTGAGAAGTGAAAAGAGGTAAGGGTTTCTTTTAACTTGTCGCTTTTAGCTTGTCACTAAACGCCAGTTCCACAACACTAAGCAGTTATTGCCTGTTCCGGGGGTGGAACGACTGATGTACTTCTTTTAAATACTCCTGATCTACATGGGTGTATATCTGCGTGGTTCCAATATCTGCATGGCCCAGAAGCTCTTGAACTGAGCGAAGGTCCGCTCCCGCTTCAATTAGATGGCTGGCAAAGGTATGACGGAAGGAATGTGGAGAAATACTTTTCTCTATATCAGCTTGAACAGCCAGTTTCCTGATTATTTTCCAGGCGCCCATTCGGCTTAAGGCATTGCCAAATCGGTTAACAAGAAGGGTAGACGCTTTAGGGTTAAAGTGTCCACGGGCATTTGAAATATAAAGAGATATCGACTTCATTACCTTGGACCCTATAGGTATGAGGCGCTGTTTATTACCCTTGCCTTCAATAAGCAGCACCTGGTTATTAAGGGAAACCTTATCCATACCTAAGCCAATTGCTTCGGATATTCGCAGCCCGGCCCCATAGAGTAGTTCTACCAGACATAAATCTCTAAGAGAATTTTTATCTAAAGGAGTCAATATCCTGTAAATTTCATTTACTTCGTGATGGGAGAGGTAATCAGGCTTATATCGCTTAAGACGCGGTACTCTTAAGCCAACTGCCGGGTTAGTGTGGATTTCCTCCTGTTCGTATAAAAAACGGAAGTAGCCTTTGATTGCTGAAGCATATCGAGCAACTGTGGAAGGCATAATGCCTATATCAGACAGGCTGGAGAGATATTCATTTATATGAGGCTGCTGGAGAATTTGGCTGGTATTGGTATCTGCGGCTAAATCGTAAAGGAAAAACTTATGGATATCGGATAAATAAGCATGCACGCTCTTTTTACTAAGCCTTTTTTCCATTAGGAGGTAAGCGCCGTAATCATCTATAAACGGTACTTGTGAAAGTTTGATACCCTCACTCACTGGCAGCCTTTGGAATTTGGGAAACATAATTAGACATATGGTTTTGAAAATACGCAAAACAGAGCTGAGAGGCAAAAATATGATACATTTTTGCTGGAGCAGGACTTCTCGTGCTCATTATACTTCCGGATTCCAAAAAAGAAATTACCTGGAAATTGTAAAACTGGAATTGAAAATCCCTCCGATTAGGCTATATTGTCCCTCCGTCGGGTGATTAGCTCAGTTGGTAGAGCAGCTGACTCTTAATCAGCGGGTCGTGGGTTCGACTCCCGCATTACCCACCAAAAATCCACTCTGGTAACAGGGTGGATTTTTGCTTTTAATCCACAAATAACTGTTGCTGACAAGTAGAAGTCCCCGCTTGCTATTGACCAAAATTTGGTCTATATTCTGGTCAGGAGGGCTTATGAAATTCAGTGAATCAGTCAAGCCGATCAGCTACCTTAAGTCTCATGCGTCTGAGCTTGTTCGGGACATAACAGAAACCCGCAAAACGCTCATTATTACCCAGAATGGCGAGGCAAAAGCCGTTATGCAGGATCTTGCAAGTTATGAGCAAATGAAAGATTCGCTCGCTATGCTTAAGATACTTGCCCAGAGTTCAAAGAGTAAAAGCCAGGGCCATGGGAAGTCTGTAAAAAAAGCAGTAAAAGATTTACGTTCGCGAATTAAAGACCTTAAATGAGTTACCGAGTAATTATCCTGCCTGAGGCAGAAAATGATGTTTTAGATATTTACAAGTATATCATGCAGAATGATTCCCCTTTAGGCGCTGAATATGTATTCGAGCAGATACAAGAAACCTGGTTGAGTCTGAGTCAATTGCCTGAAAAGGGGCATACACCCCCAGAATTAGAAAGGATAGGTGTTTTGTTTTATAAAGAGGTTCATTTCAAACCTTATCGTATTATTTATGAGATAGATAACAGCAGTGTTTATATACATTGCGTACTGGATGGCAGAAGAGAGCTTCAGCAATTGCTTGAGAACCGGCTATGGCGGTGAATTTCAGCGTATGCCGCGGAATACTTCCCACCATACGCCTAATAATCCCATCTTACCTTTCGCGTCCTTTTTAGCGGGTTGTTCAGGTGATTTAGGTTTTTTGGTTTTAAATTGATTTTCTTTCATTGCGTCCTCCGGTTGCCTGGTCTTATTGTCGGCAGTTAACATACCGCAAATATTGATCCAAATCACGGTCTAAAATAAGATGTAACCTGTATCAGCCGTTTACAGGGGAGGGTAAGTTAGCAGATGTCATATACAAAGTAAGAAGGCACCGCCCGGGGAATTGAGCAGTGCCTTCTATTGCCTGGTATTGGGGATGGGAAAGGGTTTTAAGTAAGAACGCTGTAGGGTATTTCCAAAGATATGTCTGTGCCAAGGCGGAGTATGCCTACGGAGTGGTATATTGATAAACTGAATAAATTAAAGATATTTGTTTGAGCTTTTACTTTTCGTTTTTCATTTATCTTTTTAAAAGAAAGCTTCGTCATAATTGCCTCCAGGGTTATTTTAAATATCGGTACTTCCCCCCGGTAACTGTGTGATGCTGATCACGCTCTGTGCCTTATTTTATGGGCAAGTTAGCCGTTTTGCAGCCTGCTGCAACAGGACTATTTTTCCTGCCCGGGGAATATTATTCCCCCTGTTAGGTGAATCTGCTATTTTCCTTTAAAAATATTTTCAAAAATTGGATTATGTTACCCCCGGATGTAACAAAAATGTTCGAGAAAAAATTTACACAAAACCTCCAGTATTAAAGTGATTGTGCAATGGCACGCCCGTTGCTTCTCTCATGGCAGGTATGTAATGCTTAGATATTGAGTTTTTATAAAAGGAGTATACTATGTATATACAGGAGTATTCGGCTACCGTTTCGCTTACCGCAATTAATGTTAAAACCGGGGGTAATACCGGAGTTCAAACTCCTCCCCATGCTGATAAGCATGGGGCACATGCTGATAAGCATGGGCCCCATGTTCGTCAGCATGGCCCTCACGTTATAAAAGGTATGAACAGGCCGCCCCAGCATGGCCCCCACAAAGTAAATGTCTCCCGACGGCCCCCATGTATGCATGCTCCTCAAGTAGAAAGCAAAACAAATACCCCCGACAAGGCCGGGGCCCCATCCTGCCGGGGTCCTGGCCAATTTGCCGGGCATTTGGACAGGGCGTTGGAAGCGCATAGCCCCAAAAAGACGCATGTTCCCCAACTGGTAGAAGTGGCGGATACCGGGAGCAAAACCAATTCACTTCTAGTGGATCTGCGTAATGCCATAGCTAAATTTAAGGGGCATCTGGAGAATTATCTGCAGAATTCCAAGGAGAAGATAAATCAAAGCAGCTTTCAATCCATTACCAGAAACGTCACTTCCCCTTCGCTTAAGGTATCACTCCGGTCCTTTTACTCAATTGGTTGTCACAGGCCGGCATGGTCCATGGCTGCCGGTCAGCAGGGTATTACCACAGGCGGGCAGCAAACAAACCGGGTAATGTATAGGGCATTTTATCAGTCAGCGTCCCTTGTTTCTTTATCTGGAGCTGGTCCTTTAGCGGCCGCGCTGGGGCAGGAAGATGGAAGTGGTGATCAGTATGCCATCTTTATTATAGATCCGGAAAAGTATCTGGAAAAATTAGAGGCCCTTTTAAAGGAACTCGACGAAAAACTTGGACGTACTGCTGCCGAAACTGCTCCCAAGGAAGGCACTAGCCCCGGGGCAATAGGGTTCTTTGAGGAAATTGTCCAGAGCGCGGTTAAGGCTTTTTCTGGAGGAGGCGGTATAGTTTAAAATATCCGCTGGTTAAAAATCAAAGATTCCAGGTCTTCATGGTTTTTTCTGAAAGCGCTGAGTATTGAGCGCTTAAGGTCAAAGCCATCAAATTCACCAAATGCCGTGAATCAGCAAATACCTCCTGTATCAGCCGTAAATCTCCAGCGTTATCTTCAACTATTAGTATTCGAATATTAGAAAGCTGCATAAATCTGAGACCTTTATTTTTGATGATGCGAAAGAGATATCACTCATATTATAAAGGCAAACCCCGGATTAGTCCAGAGTCTTATGCCCGATAGAATAAATAATTTAACGTAGTGACAATTATGTTATTTTTCCCAAAAAAGTTATTGACAATTTACCGGCTTTGGGGCCCCTTCTATATGCATTCAAGCTTTTTTATAAATATTAACCGGTGTCGGACTGCGCTCACGTTCTGGTTACCCAGTCGAGTATTTGCATATACAGGGCGTATAATATTTTGCAAATCAATTGTCTGCAGGCTTTTGTTGATAACTGCCGCCTTATCCGGGGTATGTATAAGTCATGGGCAGGTTACACATACCAATGTATACCTGGTAAGTCATAGCTGGCATTCGGGCCTGGTGGTGCCATGGGCGGGTAGGGGTTCCGCCGCTCTGTTTGCGGGTAATAAATTTGACACTTGTCACAGTCTGGAGATTGGCTGGGGGGATAAAGCCTATTATATGTCGGGCAAGGGGTCTGCAAAAGCCGTAGCATGGCCCACTCCCAGCGTTGTTCACGTAGTCTGCCTGGAGGCGCCCGTTCGTAAGAAGTTCCCCTCCAGCGAAATCATCAGCTTCAATCTTAATATTGACAGTGTAGACGTTCTTATAAATTACATTCGCCAGGAACTTAAACTGGATTCCAGCGGCCGAGCCAGAGCTCTTGGTCCTGGTCTTTATGGCAGGAGTGTTTTTTATGAGGGTGCCCGTTCATTCTGGGCTCTGCGCACCTGTAATACCTGGGCGGGGGAGGCCCTGAGGGCGGGCGGTGTTCCCATTAACACTTTCTTCCTGATTACGGCAGGCAGTCTGGGCCGCCGTGCGCGCAAGCTGGGGCAGCTTCTGGAGTAAAAGGCGGACCTTTAATTCCGGGTTAGCAGAGTGGTTATTATTTTTATAAATTCATTAATGCTTTTGCGGAGGTGTGGACAGCGGTTGTCAGGCGGTTTCGAAAACCGTTGCCCCTCACGGGGTTGCAGGTTCGAATCCTGTCGCCTCCGCCATTGGGTTTCCGCATCATTTCCCCCGTTTTTAAAGGTTTAGTTACAGGTGAGGCAAGAAACAGCGTGATTGTCTTTTGTATCCTCCCCCTTCTTTGAAATCGGCTTGATATGATCTATCTGCCAAATCCAGAAATAATCATCAATTGTTTCAAGAAGGTCTTTCCCGCAATATTCACATTTAAAATTAGCACGGATACCCCTGTCTATTTGCCATTCCGCCCATTCAAATTTGTCTATCAGCTTTTTTTTGATGTTATCCATTCCCCCTTTTTTGCTTAAACTTCCTAGCAATTAAGAAAAATAGCATATTATGAGCCACCAGTTTCAGCCTCCTGGTCTTCTTTTTATGCGCCCTAAGACCATTACGATCGATAGCCTTATTTATACCCCACACTTGATAACACTTATTCCTCTGTTACGATAATTTCAGACCTTTGGGGGGCCTGGGATTCTGCTGT
>CAZRWX010000109.1:0-10983 GCA_964603925.1 uncultured Bifidobacteriales bacterium
GAGGTAACAAAAAGTATTTCACCCATCAGCAAACTTGATGTACCCTATTTTGTATCCTGGGCAGACACCGAGCGCGACCTTACAGCCTGGAAGGGCAACAGCCTGCAGGACGATGCCCTGGAGGCTGTTTTCAGTCTGGAGAAAGATGTCTACGCTTCAGGTGACCAAGGTCTGATTAGAACCTGGCGTTCTCTGCAGACTTCAGACCATTTTTATTACATGTGCACTAAATATTTTGAAGACGGTGACGTACATAAGTACTTCAACCCCTATGGCAGCCCTTACGATGCCTATATCAACTTTCAGAATGTTTTAAGTGATTTCGCATCCACCCTTAATTCGAGTAACACACCATGAATTTTTTGTTTGAAGTCAGCTGGGAAGTCTGCAATAAAGTAGGCGGTATTTACACTGTCATACGCACCAAAGCTCCCGAAGCCGTTAAAGCCTTTGGTGAAAATTATTTTCTCCTTGGTCCTAATCTGGAGAATAAGAGTTTCTTTAGGGAAACTCAGGAGGACTGTTGGGACCAAATACGCCCCGCCCTGGAGCTCACAGGTTTAAAGTGCCGGCTGGGAAGGTGGCAAATTGAGGGTCAGCCCAAAGTTATCCTGGTAGATTTTCAAAACCGGTACAAAGACGACGAGCTTTTATATAACCACTGGAAGGATTTTGGCGTTGACTCATACGGTTCTCAATGGGATTACCGGGAGCCCGTACTCTTCAGCACTGCGTGCGCCGAGGCTATAGACATTATCTACAAAACTCTGGCAGGGGAAAATGACTCCGGCCTCGCCCACTACCACGAATGGATGTGCGGCGGCGGGTTACTGTATACACGCAAAAAAAGCCCTGAAATTGGGACAATATTTACTACCCATGCCACGGTACTGGGCCGCAGCATGACGGGCAGCGGTTCGGACATATACACCAACCCCGATTTAATCGATCCAGAGCTGAAAGCCCGTACCTTAAATGTCCGCCCCAAACATTCCATGGAAAAAACCTGCGCGCAAACGGCTGACTGCTTTACCACCGTAAGTGATATAACCTCAGAAGAGGCCGAGATCATGCTGGGAAGGGTGGCTGACCCTATTGTTAAAAATGGCATGCACATAGCCGATGTGCCCCATTTCAAAAAGGACAGTAAGCAAATTCTGGAAACCCGCAACCACATTCTGACCATAGCGCGCAAGTTGTTAGCCAAAGACCTCCCCGACAACACCCGGCTCTGGATCACCTCCGGGCGCTATGAGTTCCGTAACAAGGGTTATGACATATTTTTAAAAGCGCTGGCCAGGCTGGAGAAGGAGATATCAAATGATGATTCTATCCCGCCAGTTGTAGCCATGTTTCTTATTGCCGCCAGCAATGATGGTGTATCCGAGGAGGCCTTTCTCAGGCTATCAGACAAAGAGCATGAAACCTCAGGGCAAACGTGTCTTACCACCCATCGGCTCCATGACGAGCATAACGACCCCATTTTACACAGCTGCTACAGTCTGAATCTTCGCAACAAGCCGGAGAATAAGGTAAATGTACTTTTAACCTCTGCCTACCTCGATGGCCGGGACGGTGTATTTAACCTGCCTTACGAGACTATACTTCCCGCCTTTGACCTGGGTTTTTTCGCCTCGCTCTATGAGCCCTGGGGTTATACACCCATGGAGGCTGTGGCTTATGGTGTCCCCGCTATTACCACCGACCTGGCAGGTTTTGGCAGCTGGGCGCAAACACTGGGTGATAAATTTGAAAAAGGTCTGTTTATAGTCCCCAGGAAATCCCGGGACGAAAATCATGTCACTCAGGAGTGTTATGAACGGCTTTACAATTTTGCCCGTGCCTCCGAAGCCGAAACAGCCCAAGCCAGGGCGGAGGCCCGCCAGATTGCCGCCAGCACAGACTGGTCCATATTTTTTAAGGACTATCTGCAAGCCTATGATATCGCCCGCCTGCAGACCCAAAAGCGCCTGGAGCAGATTAAAATGGGTCTTCCCTTGGATTTTGCAGGCATAGACGGTAAAAGCTCAGGTTCACCAAAACCAAAGTTGCGTCCCCTAAGCCTGGCCAGCAAGCTCCCTAAACCCCTGGAGGCTCTTAAGGCATTATCTAAAAATATGTGGTGGTCCTGGCACCCGAACGCCCAGCACCTTTTTGAAAAGTTGGATGAACATTTATGGGCTGCTGTAAGACATAATCCTGTTCTATTTCTGAAAAGGCTGCATCCCAACAAACTGGAAGAAGTTTCGAAGGATTCTGCGTTTCTGGCCGATCTGGATAAGGTAACCAGCGCCTTTAATTCTTATATGCAGGCAGACAAAGCCACTATCCCGGTTTCTCCAGCTATTACTAAAGATAACCCTGTCGCTTATTTCAGTATGGAATATGGTATCAGTGAGTGCCTGCCCATTTACTCAGGTGGCCTTGGTGTTCTTTCGGGCGATCATCTAAAATCTTCTTCAGATTTAAATATCCCCCTGGTAGCCGTAGGTCTCTTTTATAAAATGGGCTATTTCGAGCAGATAATAGACGCCGAAGGCCGGCAAGTGGAGGAATATCAGTATCTTAATGCCGATACAGCTCCCATAACCCTGCTATTAAAGGAAAATGGGGAACGAGTATTTGTTAAAGCCCCACTGCCCGGCCGTGAGCTTCTGGCCCAGGTTTGGGTTGTAAACACAGGCCGTATCAAACTTTACTTGATGGACACTGATATCGCTGAGAACAACGGCCAGGACAGGGGTATAACCCACACCCTCTATGGCGGTGACCGTATCAACCGCATCAAACAGGAAATACTCCTTGGTATAGGAGGTGTTCGGCTTTTAGAAGATCATCTTAAAATTACACCATCTATCTATCATTTAAATGAAGGGCATTCAGCCTTTCTCCTTTTAGAACGCGGGCGCCGGTTTTTAAAAGCCGGCTTTAATATGATGGAGACTAGAGAGGCCGTACGTAATTCCAGCGTATTTACTACGCATACACCTGTACCAGCTGGTAATGAAGCTTTTGATCTGGAGCTTATTGAGCAGTATATCAAGCCTTTCACCTATGCCCAGGGGCTTTCCTGGAACCAGCTGGTAGATTTAGGGCACTCAGCGGATATGGAAGGTAAAGCACCCTTTTCCATGACTGTATTAGCCCTCAAATTAACCGTTATAGCAAATGGTGTGGCCAAGCTTCATGGCCACGTTGCCAGGCAGATGTGGAAGGATGTATGGTCTGGTTATCCCCACTCAGAGGCGCAAATTATAAGCGTTACCAATGGCATACATCTGGAGACCTGGCTGGGAGAGCCCATGAGGGTTCTGTTTCAAAGAAGTTTACCAATCGAATGGGATTTAAATACACATGACCCTGAAATATGGAAGCAGGTTGAGGCTATTCCCGGTAAAAAACTCTGGGCCGCTCATCAGGAGCAAAAAGTTGAACTCCTGGAGGCTATTAAACACAGGATTTCTCTGAATTACAGTGCACGCCGTGAAAGCCCTGAACTTATGCAGAAAACACTGGATCGCCTGCGGCCAGAGGCGCTTGTCATAGGTTTTGCCAGACGCTTTGCACGTTATAAAAGGGCTGGTCTTATATTCCGCAACCTTAATCGTTTTATCCGCCTTATTACCCAGGAGGGCAGGCCCATAGTGTTCCTTCTGGCAGGCAAAGCCCATCCCGCAGATGGTGCAGGTAAAGATCTTCTTCAGCAAATTGTTAAAACAACTCGCGACCTCAGGCTGGAGGGTCGGGTTATTTTTCTGGATAATTACGATCTTGAGCTGGGCCGGCTTCTAACCCAGGGTGTAGATGTATGGCTTAATACACCGCGCAGGCCTTATGAAGCCAGCGGCACCAGCGGCATGAAGCTATGCTGTAACGGGGGCCTTAATATTTCCATTCTGGATGGCTGGTGGGACGAAGCTTACACAGGTGATAAGGGCTGGGCAATACGCTCAGGCATTGAGTCTGACGATCAGGATTACCAGGACGCCCTGGATAATAATGCCCTGTTAGACATTCTGGAATCAGAAGTAGTACCTGAATTTTTTGATAGAGATAATAAAGAAGCCCTGCCCATGGACTGGATTGCGCGGATGAAGCGTGTTATAATGGACTTTGGCACTCAGTTCCATACCGGCAGGATGGTGGCTGAATACTACAACAATGTCTATACCCCCGCTGCTGTACACTCGCAGTTTCTTTTTAAGAATAAATTTAATAATCTTAAAATACTCGCAGACTGGCGCAGCGGTATAAACAAAAAGTTTTCCACCGTTTCATTCGAAAAGGTTATGGTTAAAGGCCTGAAAGGTTCTGAAGCAGATTCTTCCAAACCAATAGAACTGGAAATCTGGCTAGATCCCGGCAAACTCACCACCGAGGAGCTCACTGTAGAATTTGTCTATGGTCCCAGAGACGGTGAGGCGATCCTGGGTCGGCCGGTTGTTATACCTTTAATGCACCTTGGTCCAGCCGAAGACCCCAAGTTCCAGCATTTCGCACTCACGCATACCGTATCTGAAAGCGGCGAATACCTGTTTGGTATAAGAACAGTACCAGTCAGCGCGTATCTACGTAATATCCGGGAAACCGGCCTGGCCCTGTGGGCGTAGACCACGCAGGCTGGTTGCTGTGGGGGTCGTTCCCTTCTCCATTAACTTTTTTGGCGTCCCCTGGTAGATAATGCGGCCTCCGGCCTCCCCTCCTTCGGGGCCTAATTCCACGACCCAGTCCGCCCCGGCTATTACATTAAGCTGATGTTCAATTACCAGCACGCTGTGCCCCTTTTCTACCAGCCGCCGTAACACCTTTTGCAGCATATGGATATCCGCCATATGAAGGCCTGTGGTGGGTTCATCTAAAATATAAATGTTATGGCTTTTGGTACTGCGTGCCAGCTCAGCGGCCAGCTTTACCCGCTGTGCCTCCCCACCTGACAAGGTATTGGATGACTGACCCAGGCGGATATAACCAAGACCTACCTCGTTTAAAGTATTAAGATACCTGAGTATGGCAACATGAGCCGAGAAATATTCACATGCTGCAGCCACTGTCATATTTAGCACATCAAAAATATTCTTACCCTTGAAATAAACATTAAGGGTATCGGCATTATAACGTCTGCCCTTACAGGCATCACAGGTAACCCATACATCGGACAGGAAGTGCATCTCCATTTTAACAGCTCCCATACCAGCGCATGCCGGGCAGCGACCGTTGCCGGAGTTCATAGAAAACCGGGACATGGTAAAACCCCGAACTTTAGCATCGGGAGTAGCGGCAAAAAGGTTACGCACCTTGTCAAATACTTTACCATATGTAATTGGGCATGACCGGGGGGAAGCTCCCAGAGGAGATTGGTCAACTACTACCAGGTCATCAATATCTCCAGGCCATTTGAGAGATTGACAAAGGCCCCGGGGGTGGAGTTTACCCTGCAGCCTGGCCCTGACAGCTTCTTCGAATACATCCATAATCAGACTGCTTTTGCCCGAACCAGAAACCCCGCAGAAAGCCACAAGCCGTTTTAATGGTATATCTATATTAACATTTTTAAGATTATGAACACAGGCCCCCTTCAGGTTAACGGCAGCTCCATTCACAGATGGGGTATCCGGGAATTGTTCCATCTTAATTTTACCCGAAAGGTACATAGCCGTCAAACTGTCTTTTTGCTTTTTAATTCTGACCGGGTTGCCAACGGCAACTACCTCCCCCCCGTTCTCACCGGCTCCCGGCCCCATATCTATAACCCAGTCGGCTGAGTTAATCATTTCAGGGTCATGCTCTACCACTACCACTGTATTACCAAGATCGCGCAGCGTCTTCAAGGTACTTACCAGTTGACGAGTATCCTGCTGGTGAAGACCCACTGTGGGTTCGTCCAATACATAAAGCACACCCTCCAGGCCTGAACCTATCTGACTTGCCAGGCGTATACGCTGGGCCTCGCCGCCGGAGAGACTGTTACCCACCCGGTCCAGACCCAGATAACCCAGGCCCACTGACTGCAGAAAATCCAGCCTGCCCAGAATTTCGCCCATTATGGGGGACGCTATAGGTTTTTGAATTTGTGAGAACTTAATTCTGCGGAAAAAGTTAATAGCCTGTGAAACTGTCAACCGGCTTATCTGGCCAATATTATTCTCAGCTACTGTAACAAGATTGAAAGGCGCCTTAAGCCTGGTGCCCCCGCAAACCGGGCAAGGGCCAATGGCCATCATATGGTCCCGCTCCTCGTCCCATTTTTTATTATAGCCTTTGTTATACCACTTTTCCGCATAGGTAAGCAGACCCTTCCAGCGCACATTTAACTCCGCTGTATATTTTGCCCGCTTGCGTTTAACGTCAAGGCGCAAGTGAGACCCATGTAGCAAATGTTTCTTCTGATCCGCTGTCAGGTCAGCAAAAGCAGAGAGTGTGCTTTTACCCCAGTGTTTAAGAAGAGCCTCAAGTATGGAGTAATAATAGCCGTTAAGGCGTGTAAGCCTGCTCCCCACCAGACCCTTAATCCCTCCCCTGAGCAGTGGGGATTTTTCATCGGGAATAAGTTTATCTGAGGAAATTGTCTGAGTATATCCCAAACCTTCACAGGATTCACAGGCCCCCCAGTGGGAGTTAAAGGAGAAATTCCTGGGTTCAATATTTTCTTTAAGAAAAAAATGGCCCCTGGGACAAAAGGGAGATGTACTGAAATACTCTGATTTCCCTTTTAAACTTTGCACAACAGCAATACCATTACCCTTTTCCAGCGCTGTCTCCAGCCCTTCGCTTAATCTTCCCTTGTTGGATGGTTTTATCTCCACCCTGTCCAGGTAAAGGTAAATGCGACGGCAGCCCTTTAGCTCCGGCAGGCTATCAACACGGTATTCCTTATTGTCTATCCAGAAGCGCCTGAAGCCCTGATCTTTGAACTGTGATACCAGCCTTAGAAGATGATCGGGAGAATCCAGGCAAAGACTATAATCTACATCATCCAGATAAAGAGGTGCCAGAATCTGCAGGCTTTGTCCACCATAACTGGTGTCAATTACTTTTGTCATCTCTTGAATTGACCAGGGCAGCATTTTAGTACCGCACTGGGGGCAATGGGCCTCCCCCAGCCTGGAATAAAGCAGCCGGAAGTAATCGTATATTTCTGTAATTGTAGCGACTGTGGATTTTGGACTGCGGCTGGATGTTTTTTGATCTATGGCAATGGCTGGTGCCAGACCCCCTATGGAATCTACCTCCCCTTTATCCAGCCGGCCCAGAAACCGCCGCGCATAGGTGGAAAGAGATTCAATAAAGCGCCGCTGGCCTTCAGCGAAAAGCGTATCAAAGGCAAGTGAGCTTTTACCAGAACCGCTCACTCCGGTAATAACAGTAAGCTTATGATGGGGTATGGTGACAGAGATGTTCTTTAGATTATGTTTACAGGCGCCTTTCACAATTATGTCTCTTGATGTTTGTTTTACAACCTTTTCGCGTTTTGGCGGCTGTGCGGCTCTATAATTTTTGTCCAGATATGGCTTGAGCATTTCCCCGGTAAATGAGCCCTTAACGCCAGCAATACGTTCAGGGGTGCCATAAGCCAGTATACGGCCCCCACCCTCCCCGCCCTCAGGACCCATATCAATTATGTAATCGGCACACTTAATTATATCAGGGTTATGCTCAATAACTAAAACTGTGTTGCCTTTTTCGGCAAGGGTCTGTATACACACAAGCAGGCGGGCTATATCCTGGAAATGCAGACCAGTAGTGGGTTCATCCAGTATGTAAAAGGTATTGCCGGTTCCGGGCTTCTGCAGTTCTGTGGCCAGTTTAACCCTTTGGGCCTCACCGCCCGAAAGAGTAGTTGAGGGCTGCCCCAGTTTTACATAGCCCATCCCGATGCTGGCCAACATATCCAGCCCACGGCGAATTTTAGGGTGGGCGCTGAAAAATTCCAGGGCCTCGTTTATAGACATATCCAGGATATGGTAAATATTCTTGCCTTTATAATGTACCTCCAGTGTGGAATCATTAAACCGCCGCCCCCCGCACTCTTCACAGGGTACAGTAACATTGGCTAGAAGCTGCATTTCAATTTCCCGTACTCCCGCCCCGCTACAGGCCTCGCAGCGGCCGCCCTCCACATTAAAGCTGAAACGACCTTTTTTATATCCACGAATTTTGGACTCAGCTAAAGAGGCGAATAAATCACGTATATTATCAAATATGCTGGTGTAAGTGGCTGGATTGGATCGTGGTGTACGCCCAATTGGTGACTGGTCAATTTCCACCATACGGTCAATGTGCGCCATGCCTTTTATACCCTTATGAGCGCCAGGCTCATTAGTATTGTTATACAGGTGTTTCGCCAGTGCCCGTTTTAAAACAAAATCCACCAGAGTGCTTTTACCCGACCCGGACACACCCGTAATACAGACAAAAAGCCTTAAGGGGATTTCTACCGTAATATTCTTTAAATTATTGGCGTGGGCGCCTTCTATTATAAGGCTTTTACCATTGGGCAGCCGGCGCTGTACAGGCAGCGGTATGGTTTTTTTACCGCTCAGGTAATGACCGGTAAGTGAGTGTTTGTGCCCTTTTACCTGTGAGAAAGTACCCTGAACAACAAGCTGACCGCCCTCCCTGCCCGCGCCCGGGCCAATGTCCATGAGGTGGTCGCTGGCCCTCATAGTCTCTTCGTCATGTTCTACCACAATAAGACTGTTACCCAAATCCCGCAGGTGCCGCAGGGTGTGCAGCAGCCGGGCGTTATCCCGGGAATGCAGCCCTATGCTGGGTTCATCCAGCACATAGAGTACGCCCTGCAGACCCGCGCCCACCTGAGAGGCGAGCCTTATGCGCTGGGCTTCCCCGCCCGAAAGAGACACTGAGGAGCGATCCAGAGACAGGTACCCCAGCCCTACATCATCCAGGAACTTGAGTCTGGCGCGGATCTCCTTAATTATCTCCCGACCCATGACTGATTCCCGGCCTGCCAGCTCCAGTCCATCAAAAACATTTTTGGCTGCCGTTATGGACATCCCATTGTAATGTACAATGTTGTAGTCCCGGAAACGCACTGACAGGCTGGCAGCATTGAGCCTCTGCCCGTTACAGGCAGAACAAACTGCCCGGCGCATATACTTTTCCATCATGGGTATATGCCAGCGGTTGTACACACGCTGCATCACCTCTATCACACCCCGTATTCGGCGCTCCTCCTTACGTACCACCCGAGCCCAGGAGCGCGACCTTACCAGGTCAAAACTTAGCTCATCCTCGCTGCCGTAGAGGATTATCTTTTTCGCCCTGGCTGAAAGGCTCTTCCAGGGGACATCCAGACTGAACTTATAAGTTTGGGCCAGTATCTCCAGTTCCTGCAGGCCATAGCTGGAAAACATCACATTGCCGTTTTCGGTAATACACTTAATAGCGCGTTCATTTACACTTAGATTAACATCAGGCACTATAAGCCCGGTTTCAAACTCCTGATTATACCCAAGCCCCTGGCAGGAGGGGCAGGCACCCTGGGGGTTATTAAAGGAAAACAACCTTGGCTCCATCTCCGGCAGGGAGATATTGCATCTGGCACATGCCAGCGCCGTACTCTGCACAATGTGGATATCCCCCCCCTGTTTGCGGCTGCCGCTCATACCCTTTGGTTTCTCTTCCGGGGACTTTTCCAGAATAAGCACACTCACACTATCACCGGTAAGCCCAATGGCCGCCTCCATATCCTCCCGGATCCGGGGTAGATTTGCCACCTCGATGGCAATACGATCAACCACAGCTTCAATAGTGTGCTTTTCATAGCGTTTAAGTTCAACGGGGGTCTCCAGCCGTACAATATCGCCATCGATACGGGCGCGAAGAAAGCCTTTTTCTTTAAGATCCTTCTGCTCCTTGCGGTACTCACCCTTACGTTCCTGCACTATGGGCGCCATAATCAGAGCCTGACGCCCCCGATAATGTTCCAACAGATTGGAGGCGATCTGATCTACAGTCTGAGTCTGGATAAGATCGCCACAGCCAGGGCAGTACGGTATGCCCAGCCGGGCAAATAAAAGCCGCATAAAGTCATAAATACCTGTGACTGTTCCCACTGTAGACCGGGGGTTGCGGTTTACTGTCTTTTGGTCAATGGAAATTGTGGGTGAAATCCCCGAAATCCGCTCCACAGCGGGGCGCTTCATCTGCCCGATAAACTGCCGCGCATAGGAAGATAGAGACTCAATGTACTTACGCTGCCCCTCTTGGAAAATGGTATCAAAAGCAAGAGAGCTTTTACCCGACCCGCTGACACCGGTAACAACCACCAGGGAATCACGGGGAATGCGGGTATTAATGCCCTTAAGGTTATGCTCTTCGGCATTTTTAACAATTATATGGGAACTCATAGATCTGGAAATTTAGTCGATTCACCATTTTTCTTCATTGAATAACCGGTATGAGGTCGCCCTCCCGCTTATGCTCTCTGAAAACCGCTCAAATCGGTAAAATTACCCCCGGGGATCATCCCCTGGGGTTATCCATGGGAGCGTCCGTGGGGTCTTCCCTGGGATAACTGCAGGGACCGCTGAATATTAATTTTGGGCATTATGCCGGTCCTCAAGCCAAAGGCGAAAAACAGGCAAAAAAGTGTTGATTTCCTCAAACCTATTGGTTATTTTCAGAATTATTTTTTAAATAAACCATTGCTTAATTGAACTTGATAACAAAATATCCGTAATGAAAGGGTTGCCATGAATCAGCATTCATTATCCCGGGGCCGCTGGCTCATCATAATAGTTTTAGGGGTTTTTCTGAGCGGCTGCGCCACTTATGTAATACGCGGCGCCAAAAGCCAGAGCCTTAAACCAGGCGCCACCATAGGCATCATGCTTGAAGGCCCGGGGGATCAATCACAATTCTCAGCATTTATGGCAGCATCCCTTATTAACCGGGGTTACAAAGTCGTACATGTTCACTGCAAAGGAAATCAATCTTTGAATTTATAAAAAATACTTTCCA
>CAZRWX010000110.1:0-1606 GCA_964603925.1 uncultured Bifidobacteriales bacterium
TTTCACATCCTTCGTCTCCGCTCAGGATGACAGGTGAAACACGCTCCATCGGTTTATTAGAACGCATCCGCCTAAGGCGGATGCGTTCTAATTGTTTCTGATAATACTCCCTTGATGCTAAACAGGCACTATAACGCGTTTAGATTAATTAACTCGTCAATCATCTGATTATATGGTAATGCTACCCCAGCTGATCTCTGTTGCCGTAGTTCTCCCGTATATACAATGTATCCTGGTTTGTACTGGTCTGGAAAGCGAGTTTTAAAGCTCTGGATTCCTTTGAAGAAATCTGCCTTTATGGTAGAGCTGAGCTTTACCTCCATTGGAACAAGCTTGTCGGCAAACTGATGTAATATGTCAATCTCTAAACCTGAATGCTCGCGGTAATAAAATAAATTACTGCGTAAGCCTTGATTGTAGCGATGTTTAACTAATTCGGTAACAACCATGGTCTCAAAAAATGCGCCTTTCATGGGATGATTAACCAGTTGTGAAGGGGCCTCTATACCGCTAAGAAAAGTAGCCAGACCAATATCAAGAAAATACAACTTAGGTGATTTTGTAAGACGCTTACTAATATTAGCGTGGTATGGAGGTAGTAAAAAGATGATGAATGATGCCTCTAAAATGGATATCCACTCTCTTGCAGTGGGCTGGGTTATGCCAGTATCATTTGCCAGACTGTTAAGGTTTAACTCGCAACCAGTGCGACCAGCGCATAGGCGAATAAAACGTTCAAAAAGACTCAGATCCTTAATGTTTGATAACTGGCGTAAATCTCTCTCTATATATGTCTCTAAATAATCCCCATAATATTGAACAGGTGGGATGTCCTGATCATAAGGCCTGGGGTAACAACCCTGGTGTAACCATGATTCAAGGGAACGGCTGCCAAAATTTAAAGCCTCCTTATGTGTAAAAGGCAGAAGTCGCAGGATAGCTGTACGACCAGCCAGTGACTGGCTAATGTTGGAACGAAGACCAAATTGCTGGCTGCCGGTAAGTATATAGAGACCGTTTTCTTTCTTCTCATCTACAATAACCTGGATATAAGAAAGTAACTCAGGCACCCGTTGAATTTCATCAATAATAAGACCTGTTTTAGATTGGCCTAAAAAACTTTCCGGGTCCTCCCTGGCGAATCCGCGCGTGGGGGGATGCTCCAGATTGGTGTACATCATTTTTGGGAAAGTGGCTTTGGATAAGGTTGTTTTACCTGATTGCCTAGGTCCGGTTATAGTAATAACCGGGTATTTCCTGGCCATGGATTTACAATATTTTGCAATTTCTCGTGGGATCATATTACCATTATACTATTTGTAAATTCAAAATGCAATCTTGAAATTACAAGTTAAGTAGCTTAAAAGGCTTGAATAAGCCATTTAATTTTATAGAGGCGGAAATACTTCTTTAATAATTATAAGATTTGGTAAAAGAGCGTCATCTCATCTTCGTCGATTTTGGTCATGGTAATCCACTCAGTATGACACTATTCATTAATGATGTTATCCCGTCATCCTTGTCACCCCTGTCACCCCTGTCACCCCTGTCACCCCTGTCATCCTTGTCACCCCTGTCACCCCTGTCATCCCTGTCATCCCTGTCA
>CAZRWX010000110.1:1706-4641 GCA_964603925.1 uncultured Bifidobacteriales bacterium
TCATCCCTGTCATCCCGAGCGGAGTCGAGGGAGGAGTCGAGGGAGGAGTCGAGGGGGGCGAAGCGAATCGGCTGTGCCTGTAATTAACTTCGGTGCTGGAACCAATACCAGGTAAGTATGAGTTTTTGTTACATGTGGGTCTTAAAAAGGTTTTGATAACCCCGTAAGGCAGGGGGTTGGTAAATTTCTATTTTTCAATTATGCGTTATATTACAGGCTTCTTTTTCAGCATATGGGACTTTATCCGTAACCCTCATTATTTTTTTTCACCCCTTTATCTTTTCCGGGAGCTTAAACTTAAAGCCACAGGCCAATCGGTCATTATTTCGGGTGGCTGTAATCAATGTGGTGTATGCTGCCGCGGCATCAGTCTGGACATAGACGGTAAATGGATTAAGTCGGAGGCCAGCTTTAATAAGCTGGTCAGCAATAACGCCGCTTATGGCCGTATGAAGGTTATCGGCCGGGACAGTACAGGTTATTTATTGTTTGCCTGCAGTTGGCTGGGGGAGGGCAATACGTGTAAAGATCATGAAAACCGTCTGACTATATGCAGCAGCTTCCCCGATAAAGACTTATACTCCATGGGTGGCAAGCTGCCGCCGGGCTGCGGTTATAAAATGGTTGCGGGTGTACCCTTTAATAAGGTGCTGGAGCAAAAGATTAAAACGAAGTTATAGGCTGCAGGGCCAATTTACTCTTTTTTCCTGTTTTTATTGAGCTCCGGCTTAACAATAGTTTCGTAGCAGTTGGGGCAGATGCTGTGGCTGAACTTGGTTTCTGAGTGTAAAGATATGTAGCTTTCCAGATGGTGCCAGTAATTCTTGGGGTCGCGGATTTTTTTACAATAAGAGCAAATAGGTAACAGGCCCTGCAACTGCTGAATATGATCCAGGGCTTTTTCCAGCTCCATAACCCGGCCGCCAAGGTCGGTTTGCAGCTCTACAATACGTTTACCGGCATTCAGCCGGACTTCAAGCTCTTTGCTGTCAAAAGGTTTTATAATGAAGTCATCGGCCCCAGCCTCCATACCTGCAATAATATCTTCGCGGGCTTCTTTAGAAGTCAGCATTATAATGTAACTTGATTCTGTTTCGGGATTAGCTCTTACCTGCCGGCAGATTTCAATTCCGCTCAAACCCGGCATCATCCAGTCTACAATGGCGAGTTTTGGGGCATCTGGGCCTTGGATTATATCCAAAGCCTTATTACCGTCCTCAGCAGGCACAGGCTCATACTGCCACTTCTTAAGCAGCTTTTCGAGCAACCGCCGGGAAACCGGGTCATCATCTGCAATTACAACACGCATAATTAAATTATATCGCCTTTCTGAGAGCATGACAATATCTAATTTGTTTAACGGTTTTAATCATTGCCCGGGCAGCTGTATTTTTCGTACACTTTTACTCATATATAATACTTTACTGGTCCTTTTTGCTATTTAAACCATGATATTCTTAACCAAACTAACCAATCTGGGCCAAAAGCTTAAGTTAAGCATTGGTCAAAAGATCATACTGGGGTATGTGCCTCTCCTTCTGCTTATTTTCGGCCTGAGTTTGTATACCTTATACCGGCTTAAACAGGTTAATCGTATAAACAGACAGATTATCGGCTTAGATCTGGTTCTAAACGAGGTTTCCAGCGATTTAATGGAAAGCCTCAAAAAGCAGTCTTCATATGGCCAGGCTTATCATGTAATCAGAAGGCAGTCCATGCTTTTATTATTCTGGGAAAAGGACCGGGATTTTATGTCCAGCCTGGCAAAGTTAAATGCTCTCAACTTTAAAGGGGCTAAGGCTACAATTAAATCTCTGTCCCAAAATCACACTGAGTTCAATAAATATTTTCAATCCACTTTGGAGAGTCTCGATTCCACCAGTACGGCCTCTTTTCAAATGTCAGACAGTCTTGGTAAAATAGCTATGGAAAATCAAATGGTTATTTTGCGGGAGCTTATTGAGGATTCCCGGGAAAATCAAATTCAAAATACCGAAACCACCGGCCGCATTATCAGGGGCACCTTCCGGACTGTGACAGTATGGTCCATAATCGGCCTGTTGGTTATAGCCAGTATTGCTTTTTTTATAACCAGTAATATACTCTCCTCCATCAAGACATTAAAATCCGCAATTGCCCTTATAGCCCAGGGCATATTCACTAAAGTACCGCTTGTTAAAAGCCGCGATGAGCTGGGCGATCTTTCCCTGGCTTTTAATGATATGGCCAGCCGTTTGCTCAAGCTGGAGGAGCTATACATGGATTCCAGCCCTCTTACCCGCTTACCAGGTGGTATTGCCATTGAGAACTCCGTTAAAATATGTATAGAACACAAAGAGCCTTTTGCCTTCTGCATGATGGACCTGGACAATTTTAAACCCTTTAATGACCGTTACGGTTACAGCCGGGGCAATGCGGTAATTAAACATACCGCTAAAATTTTACTTGAATGCAGCCGCGACCACGGTAACCAAAACGACTTTACCGGTCATATAGGGGGTGATGATTTTGCTCTTATCACAGTACCCGAAAAGTACGAAATAATTTGTAACAAAGTTATTCAGCGTTTTGATGAAGAAATAATCAAATTTTATAATAAAGAAGATATTGAAAAAGGTTATATCCTCAGTAAAAACCGGCAGGGGGAAAGCCTCACATTTCCCATTATGACTATCTCCATTGGGGTTCTGGACAGTGTCAAGTCCCCGGTAGACAACTACATACAAGTAGGGGAGGTTATTGCGGAGCTTAAAAAGTTCGCTAAAACCTTTAAAGAGAGCAAGATGGTACTGGATCGCCGCGGCAGCCGCAGGGTGGAGGATATAGGTACTAAAGCTGCGAAGCCTTATAAGGTAGAGGATGAGGAGAAGGTAGAGGAATAAAATTCTAAATTCAAAATACCAAACAATAGAAATGAAATTCAAAATTCAAAACT
>CAZRWX010000110.1:4741-10631 GCA_964603925.1 uncultured Bifidobacteriales bacterium
CGAAATCCCAAACAATAAAGACAGAAATTCAAAATTCCAAACCTCAAACAAATACCAAATACCAAATTCTAAACAAATTCAAAATACCAAACAATAGAAATGAAATTCAAAATTCAAAACTCGAAATCCCAAACAATAAAGACAGAAATTCAAAATTCCAAACCTCAAACAAATACTAAATACCAAATTCTAAACAAATCCAAAATACATTCGAAATTCTAAACATACGGGCATAAAAAAGGTTCGGCATAGCCGAACCCTTATTCGTTTTAGTTTGGAGTTTAATTACGTGGGGTTTTCCTCAACTATAGGGATGATCTCTGTCTCCTGCCATTTGCACTCACCCTCCATGACGGCTTTGCGAATCTTATTGACATCTTTGTCCTGATTGCAGTTTACGCCTGAAAAGTGGGCGCTTATACGGCGGCGGGAACTGTTACAGTAGAAATCGGCCATATGCAGAGGGGTTTTATCTGAAGGGTTGTTCTCCAGAAGCATTTTGGTGTAGGAGCATACGGCGCTTATGCTGAAGAGCTCGGAGCCGATATCTACAAAACGCCCCAGTAGCATTTGCTTGCGCTCCAGCTTGGCCTGGTGTATGGCCATGGCATGAAACAGGCGGCGTGCCAGACGGTGGGAGGTGCGCTCAACATAGGCCATATGTTTGCCCAGCTTAGACGGGAACTCCGGGTATTTGGCCCAGAGACTTTTATTGAACCACTGTTTAAAATACCACGGTATGTAGAACTTCATAATGGGACCCAGGGCCTTGAACTTTTTGCCAATGGGGTTTTTGATCATTATATCCTTAGCGATATCCATGTGAGGGTCCAGGGCCTCCCTGGCCAGGAACAGATGCATAATTTCTGAGGTACCCTCAATAATGCGGTTAATGCGGCAGTCGCGCATAATGCGCTCCACCGAAAATGGGCGCTCCCCTCTGGCAATAAGTGAGGCGGCCTTCTCATAGGCACGTCCGCCTATTATCTGCATGGTGGTATCGGTTATTTGCCAGGTAACCTCTGATGAATACATTTTGGCCATGGCGGCCTCTATGCGGATATCGTGTTTGCCGTTGTCTACCATGGCGGAAGCCAGCCAGGTTACAGCCTCCATGGCGAAGGTGGAAGAAGCCACAAAGGCCAGCTTCTCGGCTACCATCTCGTGCTTGCCAATGGGCTGACCCCATTGGACACGATAGTTGGAATATATACGCGCCATACGCAGGCACTGTTTGGCCATACCTACAGATGCTGCGGGTATAGTGAGACGGCCGGCGTTTAAGGTGGTAAGGGCCAGCTTAAGACCTTTACCAAGCCCGAGGATGATATTTTCCTTGGGTACTTTTAAATTTTTAAAAGTGAGAAGGCCGTTTTGTATGCCCCTGATACCCATAAAATCGCAGCGGTGGGTAACTTCAAAGCCCGGCATGGTTTTTTCTACTATAAAGGCGGTAATTTGAGGTATTTCTTTACCATTTTTGATTAGGGGTGGAGTGCGGGCCATGACTACGACCAGGTCGGCTATGGTGCCGTTGGTACACCAAAGCTTTTCACCGTTTATGATGTAATGGTTGCCGTCCTCGGTAAGGGTGGCTGTGGTCATCATTTTGGCAGGGTCGGAGCCTACCCCTGGCTCTGTAAGAGCAAAGGCCGAAATAGCGCCATTTACAATTTGGGGCAGGTACTTCTTTTTTTGCTCTGGGGTGCCGAACATTTTGAGCGGCTGAGGTATACCTATACTCTGATGAGCCGACAGAGTAACAGCGGTGGCACCACACCAGGAAGAAATTAAACACATAACACGGTTGTAGTTTACCTGGCTTAAGCCCAGACCCCCGTACTCCTTGGGTATTTTCATAGCCCAGAGGTTCATGGCTGTAAGGCCCTCCATAACTTTTTGCGGGAGTTCTGTAGTTCTGTCGATTTCTTCGGGGTCTACATTTTCTTTTAGAAAGACCTCTACCCTGGCAATAAGATCGGTACCAATTTTTTTGTCTTCGGCGGACTGTTCGGGAAAGGGCGTGATAAGCTCGGGCTGGAACTTACCCATGTAAATGCCGCCTGCAAAGCTGGGCTTATCCCATTTGGACCGGCCGGCTTCTGTAACCAGGAGCGCGGCTTCCTGCTCTTTATTCATGCCCGAGGTGTCAATTTTCATTTCCATTTCTTTTTCGGGTGTTTGGTCGGCCATTCAGTACCTCCAGAGGGGGTTAATGATGAAAGAATATTTATGATAAAATTTTAAACTGGTTTAATTGAAATACATAATAATTAACCGGACTATATAAGTGCTCCCGTTTATGCTGGAAAGCCCGCTGGGGCTCAAATTGAGGGCCCCAACTTTTAACGTGAGCCTGGCCCTGTTACCGGCCTATAAATATGGAGATAAAAACAAATACAAGAGCCCCTGCACCGGCTAAAAGCCCGATATTGAACATTGCCTTCTGGCCCTTTTCCAGACCCTTTTGCATGACGAGGAGACCCTTAAGGCTGAAGCCAAGAAGGACACCCGCAAAGCAGCTTAGGAAGCAAATAAGACTTAGTACCAGATTATCCATAGTTTAAACTCCTTGAATGAAATCAATGCTTAATTTTCTCAAATTATTAAAAAAGTTACAATAACATTTTGTGATAAAATACCTGTTTTAGGTCTTAATATGCTACTAAAAGGATTAAAATATCTGTTAAACGTTAAAATGGTGCCTAAACGGCACCCTGCCTTCGCAGAGGGCAGGCTCAGGTCGGAGTGACAGTAGGTGGCACGCAACTAATCAGAATACGAACTAATTACCTTGTGTCTGTAGACAGTAAAATTCCCAGAATTTGTCCGCTGAATGAGCGTGTGTAAAATTAAGTGACCTTTGCCTGGCCTCCAGCTTAAAGCTGGCAAGCTTTTGAGTGTCTTCGGCCAAGGTGCGAATACATTCCTCTAATTGGCCCGGTATGGCCGTTAGGAAGCGTAAACCCGACTTGTTATGTTCAATTATCTCCTGAGGTCCGCCCTGGTCACTTACAATACAGGGGATACCAGAGGCTAAGGCCTCAATAACCGTATTGCCGAAGGTGTCGGTGGTGCTGGGGAACACCATGATATCAGCGGCCGCAATTACACCAGACAGAGCCTGGCCGCGCAGAACGCCGGTAAAATGGACTCGATCGTCGGGTTTAAACAACGATTTCATGGGCTCCAGAAAGGGGCCATCGCCAACCACAGTAAGGCAAATGTCTGGTATCAGGTCTTCCAGATTAATAAAAGCCCGGGCTAAAAGTTCCAGATTTTTCTCCCTGGACACACGGCCGACATAAAGTAAACGTATGCCGTTTTTAAATAAACCGAGCTCTTCCCAGGAGTGGGTGTTTTTTTTATCCGGGTGAAAAAACTTGAGATCTACACCCCGGGGCAGCTTATGAATTTTATGGGCGGGTACACCTAAATACTCCACCTTAGGTTTAAACGCATTTGAGGGGACTATTACCTGATCTGAAAACCTGACAATGCCTTTAACAAAAAGATGGAGTACCCATACCCCAAGTTTGTTGGACAGCAGCATGCGCGTGTAACTGATGACGTCTGTGCGATAATGTGAAATAGTACGGATTCCCGCCACCTTTGCCACAATAAGAGCCAGCAGAACGCCGATGGAAGGCGTTTCAAACTCCATTAAGTCAATAGGATAACGCCGGAGAAGGCGGATCATGAGCGCTAGCCTGGGTACAGCATCTTCACTGCCTTTATAGCCGGGGCGCTCCATGGAACATCTGCCCGGCATCATGAAAATAAAGCCTTTTTTAGATTCAAAACGGGGCTTTTTACTGTGAAAGGCAATGCCAATTAAATAGACATTGTGGTTACTTTTGCGCAAAGTGCGTACCAGGGTGCGGGAATGTAGCGCTATGCCGTTTACCTCATCAAGGTTATCACCAACTAAAGCCACAGAAGGGTTACGCGGAACTGTTTTACGCCTTTTATAGTAGAAGCGCAGGGACATAAGGCGGGGAAGATTTGAAAAAAGCTCCCAGCACATCCAGAATATTAGCCGTGTGCCCCCCCAAAAAGAGGCCGGATAATGTGGTCTATGGTATTTAATCATGCCCTGCAATTTAGCTGAGTTAGGAAAAAAAGAGAAATTAATAAAAATCTGAATTTAAGTCTCAGTCCCTACATAGTAGTTTAGAAAATTTGGTTATTGTCGTTTTTTGATATATGAGTTCAATAAAATTTCATAAAAGGTGAAGAAAAACAGGTTCTATGATTCTGTAAGAGAGTATATTTTATGAAGGTTTCAGGGTACAGTAATTCCGGGTGAACCATGAATAAAAACCAATCATCTGAACGTGAGATTCAACATCTCATAGATATTAAGATTGATAAACTCAAGGATATAGATTTCCTGGAAGAAGAGTTTACACCCCAAATCAAAATGCCACAAGGCATACCCAGGGAGCTTAAAACCGGCAAAAGCGGGTTAGAGCAGCTTCTTAAATCCCCCAAAATTCAGCGCCTGGAGGATAACGTCAGTCTCTCCAAGCAATCTGACACTCCCAAAGGGCAGCCTCTGGCCGCAAGCGTCTTACAAATTACTCAGGCAGAGCGCAGTTCCGCCGATAAGAGCAAGGTCCAAAAAATCTATCAGGAATCTCTTAAACGGACAGCGGCCTTATTTTGCCGGCTGGCTTCAGGCGAGGAGGACAGCTACCATGCAATTCAAGATTTGGTGGGTGGTTTTCTTAATACCTTAAGCAAGGACAGGGCCCTTCTCTTAAACCTTAGCCATCAAGATTCCAACAGCGGCGACTATCTGTATTACCACGCTGTTAATGTATGCCTTCTGGCTTTAAATATTGCTACAGCCTCGGGGTTTTCCAAAGAGCAGGTTTTGGAGATAGGTCAGGCTGCTCTGCTGTCCGATATCGGTATGATGCTGGTTCCAGAATCTATAAGGCTTAAAAAAGAACGCCTCACCCGGGACGAATCCTATGAGGTGCAAAAGCATCCCATATTAGGCTTCCACCTGCTCAACCGACTTAACAACCTGCCAGAGCGCATTACTTACGGGGCTTATCAGCATCACGAACGTGAGTCTGGCGCAGGTTACCCCAAGGGGCGTAAAGGCCACCTCATACACAACTATGCCAAAGTTATTAGTGTTGCCGATGTATATGAGGCCCTTTCCAGTAAACGCTCTTACCGTAAGGCTTATAACCCATACACCGCTATGAAGTCGGTTTTACAGCTCACGCGGGTTGGCATCCTGAGTAAAAAGGACGTAAAAAGTTTTCTCAGTTATATGTCTCTTTTTCCCGTAGGCTCCCTGGTTAAGCTGTCTACAGGCCACATAGGCAAGGTAACCCAGGCTAATGAACGTCTGTTTGCGCGCCCACTGTTATCGGTACTTACCGATACAACTGGAGCATTGCTGGCCTATGGTGATATATTTCAAATCGATCTGGCTCAAGACGAAGATATCAATGTGGCTGAAGCCATGAGTATGGAGGATTTATCTCTGGAGTTAATGCACGGGTTTTAACAAACCTTCTGCAATTTACTCGACAGTAAAGAGTTCTCTTAGCCTAACATTCATAAATTCCCCTCAATTTTAGCACCTTTCTGCTTATCTCTTATTAAATCCATTAGTGGTTAGTGATAACTTGCTAGTTCAGTGCGACCTGATTTCACACTCAGCGCTTTAAGTTGTATTCTGCTTGCACAAGGGGCGCGTCAGCGACCCGCAGAGTTTTTATTTTTGATTTGAAAATTCCCATTCCACGATTTTTATTAAGACTTGCCAAAAGCAATACCAAATTTCGGTAATCCTTTATTTCTATTCTTTATAAAAAAATGATTATAGCCAAGATCAAAGTGTATGAACCATTTTTTACCAATTCTA
>CAZRWX010000110.1:10641-10928 GCA_964603925.1 uncultured Bifidobacteriales bacterium
AATTCTATAACCAAGATTGCCAGAAATTAAATGCCCTTTTTCTTTTACAATTTGTTCATAATAAAGAACATCTTTTGTATAATATTGGTCATGACTTCTCCAGTCGATAAAAGAGTATGCTGTATTAAGTATTAAGAAATTATTCATCTCAGATTTTCTTTCAAACAATATCCCGGAAGTAATATTTTTAAATGAGTGCTCAAATTTATTGTCAGACATCCCTGATTCGGTACGGTTCGTCTCAGGCAAAATGTCACCTATGGTACTTTGAAAAGGTAAATAATTCA
>CAZRWX010000111.1:0-10893 GCA_964603925.1 uncultured Bifidobacteriales bacterium
GTAAGAGCACCAACGGAAATATAGTCCAGTCCCAAATTAGACAATTCTTTAATTCTTTTTATGTCCATATTACCACTGGCCTCCAGCTTTATATGCGGAGCCCTGTTTTTAATAATTGCAATAGCTTTTTTCATTTCCTCAATATTCATATTATCAAGCATAATCCAATTAAGAGGGCTGTTAATCAGGGATTCCAATTCCTCAATATTCTTAACCTCTGCCTCAATAATATATTTACTGCCATATTTATTATGAGCTGATTCAACTGCTTTTTTAACGGAACCGCATGCATGTATGTGATTATCCTTAATTAAAAGGCGATCATATAAACCTATTCTGTGGTTTAGACCACCCCCTTTTAGCACGGCATATTTGTCCAGCAAACGGTACCCGGGTAAAGTCTTGCGAGTATCAAGTATACGAGTGGGACTGCTGCCTATGGCACTCACAAACTGGCTGGTTGTAGTAGCGATACCACAAAAACGCTGGAGAAAGTTTAGAATTACTCTTTCACAAAGCAGAATGTGCCTGGTCTGTGCTTCAAGTTTCAAAAATATACAACCCTCCTGGACATGGGCGCCTTCCTCCTCTTTAATGGTTACTTCTGCTGGAAACCCCATATATTTAAAAATGGATGGTACAACAGGCAGGCCAGCCAATATGCCGGACTCTTTTGCGATAAAATTGGCGCTGGATCTTGAGCTTTGTGAAATAGTGGCTTGGCTTGTTATATCACCACCAGTACCTACATCTTCAGCAAATGCTATTGGAAGCAATTGCCTTAATGCCTCAAAGGGGAAAGAATTTAAAACTTCATTCGCCATGTTAAGCTGAACTCCGAAATAAGCTCCCCGGCATCATATATGCCGTTACCGTTATGGTCCAGAGAGAAGGCTCGATATTGCCCTAAAATTGTAGCATTAGACAAAATGCCGTATTCTAAAAGCACTCCGAACCCTGTATTTAAAGAAATATAGCTGGAGGCGGACATCTCATTGGTGAGATTGCCATATTTAATTGTATCCAGAGGTACTTCCCTGATTTTGCGATCAAATTGGCCCCCTTGAAGTTGATAGTAGGCCTCAAAACGCTTAAGGCCCTCAATCAAATTATTGCCGCCAAATAGACGTATTTTAATATTACGGTCAATATTAACTTGATCCAGTGCTCTGCTGGTATCAGTATATACTATTCCGCTGTCTGTGGACGTGTCCGGTTTGATTTTTGCGAAATTCTGACCAAAAGCAAAACCAAACCAGAGATTGTCTTGAAGCTGCCATTCGAGCCCGGTGCGAAAACCCTTGGAAATGTCCATGGGAGGGTGACGGTCAGACTGAGAATAAGTCCCCCGTAATTGCGCGGTTTTATTTAACCTCATTCTGTCTTCCATATAAAACTCGTTAAAATAACCCGGATGGGCTTTGCCTGACACAGCTGAACCCTCTAAGAATATGGACAATTTCCTATAGATAAAAGATAAACCGGGAAGCTGAAATACGAAGCCCTCCAGTTCATCGCTGTTAAATATAAAGGAACCGCCGGCATATCCAAATATATTCAAATCCCGGTCCTGAATAAAATTGAACTCTGCGAATGGCTCCCAGCCATAGATTGTACCTGTATATGTTTGAAAGTCTGCAGATACTGGCAGCGCCGGGGACCTGTAAGCGCTGTCTCCATATGTAAGGGCGCCGCCCTGG
Source organism: uncultured Bifidobacteriales bacterium (assembly GCA_964603925.1). Classification (GTDB taxonomy): domain Bacteria; phylum Fibrobacterota; class Fibrobacteria; order UBA11236; family JADFYW01; genus CAZRWX01. The sequence continues at coordinate 1,701 of CAZRWX010000111.1, forward strand.
TGCAGGTCATATACTACAGCGGCACCAAGGATAGTCCAGCCATTGTCATAGAGAATATTAGCGCCTATCAAATTGAAGTCGGCTACATCGGCAACAAAAGATTCTAAGCGCAGGAAAGTACTGGGTGTCCAGATAAAATGCAGGCCCAGGGGCTGTTCAATTTGACTTTTAAGTTCGTTAGAAAAGTCTCTAAGCATATTGCCACGGTGATAAGACAGATTACGTATCTCACCAAAATGAATTGACATGGTTTGCTTGGCGTTAACATAATCAAGGAAGTAAATTTTATCCAGAATGCCCGTGGACCCTGTAAAGGTATTAATGCGGATGGCGCCTTCACTACCTGTTTCAAAGGGAATATTAAAGCAAAGGGCCATTTTGCCAAACCGCATACCAGCACGTAATTTAAAACCGGTGTAAGAGCCGGACTGGTCGTTTTGTGTGACTGTAGCCATACCCGCCTTAATTTCAAAGTACACTTTGTAATCGGCCAGGTCGTCTATCCAATAAGGTTGTTGAAAATGACCTTTTCCACTGCCTTCAGACTCCCGGATTTTTGCCATTAATTCATCCATTTTGAATAATGGCGAAATACGAAATGGGGTCTCATTTAAATTTTTTTCCGTTTTTGTTTCTGTCTCTGCCTGTGCCTTCTGTGCTACTTTAGCCTGCAGATCGATACCTGCATTATCTAATTCTTTGTTAATAAAATTATCTCCGAAAGATTCCCGCATGATATCTGCTATTTTAACATTTACAGGGCTGGGCTTTGACGGGTTTTCATCACGGTCAATTATTATGTAATTTTTTGGGGGAATGGAAATGTTTTCCTTCTTGGCAATATTTTGTACAAGGAGTTTTTGTTTTAGGGCTATATCTATAGTTTTGCTCTCTTTACCGTCATAACTTGTTATGAATGTCCCTTTGTTAATAGACGCCAGCCCATTACTGGTGAACACATTAATGTCGCTTTCTCCGGTCCAGGCGAAATACATGGCTCCCTGGAATATTGTCACCTTGGTTACATAGCCGCCTTCCCCTAATGGCAGGAATTCGATCAAGCCTCGAGCATTTGAGCCAATTATGAATTTGCTACTTTTATCAACACGGATTATGACATAGGATTTAAAACCGGTTTTTATTATGTCCCCGTCTTCAACTAGATTCTTTTGCTTTACAATACGCTTAAAAGTACGTTCACCCTCTTTTTGTATTTGCACCTTGCCACCATAGCCTATTGTGGCTGCGGGAACCTGTATTTCGGTTGACTGTGCCAGTGCATTGCCTGCCATAACCATTATGCTTATAATTAGCCAAATGGCTAAATTCGCGGATTTGGTCTTATGATAAGTAGAACACATGTATTTTGGTAATGATGTAATTAAGGATTTTTTAGGTCTTCCAGGGCTTTTAACAGAATTTGCCTGTTTTTTTGAACTTTATTAGTTACAGGGTGTTCTGGGAAATATTGAATGCAGCTATCCAGTTCATTTTTAGCATTTTTTAAAAAGATTTCTGATTTGTTAGGCTGGCCGCTAATTCTGGATTCCTGAAAATAAAGTGATGCTTTTTTTCGTTTTTCCTCACAGTAAAGATGGCCAATGTTAAGAAGAGCTTTATTGGCCTGATCCCGGTAGGAGCTCATTTTAAGTGTTTGAAGCATAGGGAGTGATTTAAGATAATGCCCATCTTTAATGAGGCTTTGTGCCTGTTGCCAAATAGTGTCTGGCGGGAGCCCTGAAGATGCTGTATCCCTGGAAAGCAGCCATTTTTCGGTTGTTTGAAAACCTGTGTTTGGGCAATGGTTGTAAACCTTTTTCAGAGAATCCAAGGAAAAAATGCTGGCCTCCAGGAGTTGGTGAGTATTATAATCGTCTTTGACCTTTAAAAGAGCTTGTTCCAATATCAGATTATCTCTGTCCCAGGCTAGCATGGCTGTTTTTTTTATTTCTTTTCGTAAATCTCTGGAGTCTATTTTTTTTAATAAATCAAGGGTTTTTTGACTGATTTCCGGGTATTTTCCACCTTCAAGATACGTTCTGTAAAGATCCAAAACCAGCATTTTTATGTACTTGTTATCGGGTTTTTTTAACTCTTCCAGTAGAGAAATTTGGGCTTCTATCTCTTTTATTTGTTGGAAAATGAGATTTTTCCTGGATAATGTTGATTCCCAGGTATGCTTAAGGGTCTCTAATTCACCTGATAGGTACAGATACCTGGAATATTGGCTGATTAGTGATATATAAACTGGAATAGGTAATTGTGCCTCCAGCAGACTTGCAATATAAGGTATTTCCTCATTTTTAAGGTTTAGGGAATCCATCTCCCACAGGCACTGTTCTACACGTGATGATATTTCGGAACTATCCTCAGATGATAATAGAACCGGACAATGGGGTTTGCGGGTTTTCCAATCAAGCAAAAATGTACTGTCCAATTGTTTGAAGAGTACCTGGGGCCCATATTTTAATATTTCCATGTAAGAGTTATCAGCAGTTTGCAGTAACAGACTGGTGTGGTTTGAAAGGGAGTCCCACAGGTTATACTCATTAAGCTGCTTTCGAGCAAGTGCGTAACCCGTAAGTATATCAAGAACCAGACTGTCGATGCCTTCTACTATCAGGAGAGTGTCTTCCAGCCTTGGCTTTATCCCGGCTGTGTCTAAGGATTTTAAAGTGTCCTTAGGAATCTGGCGGAATAATGGGCCTTCTTCAGGATGCGGAACGTATGGACGCGTAGAAGTACAGTTTTGGGAAATAAGACAGATTAGGCATACTCCCACCAGGTAAAAAAGCCTCATTACAGGTATCCTTTCATTCTTTCAGTGTAAAAATTGCAGTATTTTGAACCAGAGTATCCTCTTCTAACAACCCGCTACTGTTTTTTACCCGGTATGATTTATAAGAAGAAGCATCCGATAATGGTACCGTGCCTGATAATTGAGTTTCAAAATCATAAAAATCAATGAGATCTTCATATTTTAGAATGCTGGTGAGTGCCTGGGCGATACCTATCCAGGCGTCCAGAGATACAGTACCCCCAAAACCCGTAAACGACTTCCTCTGCATGGAACGGTTATCATCAAAACCGGTATATACGGCGATAATGTAACCATCTTCGGGAGAAAACCCCTGGGCAGTATTTGAAGGGCCGGCCACATACCCAATAAAGGCCCCGTTACGGTAATCATTGGTGGTACCGGTTTTACCATAAGCGGGCAGGGATAGTTTGAGAGGGCTATTTTTATTGGGAGATTTAATGAACAGCCTGGTTTTTATTTTGTTACCGGTACCGCCATCCACCACGCTTGATAATATACCGGTAATACCATATTGTGAGGTTTTACTCAGCACCCTTAAAGGTGTAAGGGTATCGTGGTATATTACCTTACCCTCGGGAAGCTCAATTCTGGTAATAAACAGGCCGTGACCGCCTGACTGGGCCGAAATATAACTGCATCCGTCTTTGAGCGCCTGATATGCGGTTGCGGCCTCCTTAAGGGTTATGGTATTTGAACCAAGCGGAAATGACATCACGGGATCCAAGGTGCTTTCTATTCCAAGTTTCCTGCAAAGGGAAAGTACATATCGCAGAGCCAGTACAGCGCGGAAATCCTGACAGTAGTATAGATTGTTTTTGGTGTAGGCACTTGGAAACGAAAGTGCTTTGAGGCCCTGCAGCCGGTTTGAAATGTTCCTTAGTGTTAATATGCTGATTTCATTTTCTACAAAGATATCATCTTTACTACAGACATCTGGAGACCAGAAAATTGGCCTGAAATTTGAACTGGGAATACCATATTTAAATAAACTATAACGTTGAGATATAGAATCATACCAAACTGTGGTGACAGCTTCCTTAATGTTGTATTTGGTAAAGTTTAAGAAACAACGACTGAGCAGTGAATGGGGAATGGAGTCCTTCTTAATGTGGCGGCTGTATTTATGTATTTGTTTTACATAACCTTTGCCATAGGGTAAGCTTTTAAGGCAGGCGGCTTCTTTATCTCTGCCTTCAAAGGCCAAGTCTATCAGCAATTCGCTTTTAAGCTGTTCATATTTGATTTCTTTTTGTGCAGGTAAATTTAAGTTTATGCCCATTGAATCTCTGACATAGAGGCTGAAAGATTCTTCTGCGTCATGGATATTTTTGCCTGTAAGCGCTTCCGCAAGCCGCCAAAAAGCAGCGAAATCTAATTTATCCAGTAGGTAATGTAATAAATAGACGCTGGCAAGATTCTCTGAATGCTTGCCGGCCCAGGCTATGCTAACGATGGAATCTGCGTGGTGAAATGCATTGGGAAAGTAGAATGTAGGACCCAGCCTGAACAGCTGGTCAAAGTTTAAAAGAGTATCCAATGGTGACCATCCAAGCTCCAGAGCGGCAGCGAATACTATAGGCTTAAAAGTTGAGCCAAATTGCCTTTTAGCCTGACCAGCCCGATCATAGCCTGTATTGTCAAAGCCGCCAACATTGGCTATAACCTTGCCATTTTTAAGAACCAGTGCGGCACCTTGAAGCTCTGGATCCTGAACAATCTCCAGTTGTGGTACCCAGGTTGAATCCGGGTTGAAAACATATGGAACTGCGCAATAAACAGGCTGACCTCGCCGAAGGTACTTGTTGAAAAAACTTTTTTGTATTTTGGAACTTGGTTGGCTATGCCCAGGCGGGGTCCCGGTTTGGTAGCTATACCAAAGACCAAGAAAATTATGCAATGAATTTTGCGTCACCCATGCTCTGCTGGAACCGAACTGTACTTGAATGGATTTTGGCGGACCGCCGGTTGTAAGGGTAGAACAAATTACTCCGTACAAAAAACTGCCTGGTTTAAGGGTGTTAACTCGATGAATACGGGTACCCAACGGAGGGGGCTTATAGCCGTTAAGAATTATGTTTAAATCGGAAAGGTTTTTAGCAGTATAATATTGAGCGGCCTTTTGTATTTCCGGATGTATAGTGGTATAAATACGTAGCCCGGCAGCAGGATAGTTACCTGCTCCGTAGTCCTGCAACAGGCTTTGCATTTGTGGTGTTTCAAGAAGTTTGGTAACCTTGGCAATATTTGTAGAAAGGCTGAACCGGAAAGTGCCCCGGCGGAAATGCAAAGAATCGCTTAATGCCTCCTTATAATTATTTTCGTCTATATAATTATGAGCATACATTTGTTTAAGCACATAATTAAGCCTGTAATAGGCCTTTGTTAAAAGCTGAGTTTTATGTTCAGGGGACTTTGCCAAAAAGGGGTTATAGTGATTAGGGCCTTTGACAATACCAGCTATAAAGGCGCATTCCTTTAAATTTAATTCGTTAAGAGATTTGTTGAAAAAATAACGGGAGGCAATGCCAATACCGTGGCCATTACCTGATACATAGAACTGGTTTAAGTAAAATTCTAAAATCTGCTCTTTTGTGAAATTACGTTCCAGCCTGTAAGCGTTTACCAGTTCCGGGAACTTGGCAAGGAGCCGTTTAAGTTTGCCGCGCCCTTTGGCAGGGAAGAGATTTTTTGCTGTTTGTTGAGTTAGTGTACTGCCGCCCCTTTTTAATGAAAGACTTTTAATGTCGTCCAGTATGGCGTAAATTAGTGCGCGGAAATCCAGCCCCCCGTGAATGAAGAAGTTTTTGTCCTCTGCGGCTGTCAAAGCCTGAATGATGTACCGAGGTATGGAATCGTAAATTACATAATCCCGATGCAAACCCTCAAAAAATGAACCCATTGGCGTTTGCTCATCAGAATAATAAACAACGCTCTCCCGGGAGAGAATATTCATGATGCCATCATGAGTAAACTGATTGTCGGGGTTCTGGCGGATTAAAACCTGAAACCATGAGAAAAACACTAATAAAGAAACGAGAAGGCAACCTGCCAGCCAAACGTATTTTTTTAGCCAGCTTTTAGTCATATATTTTAAAAAAAGGATTTTTATCACAATAATTAAGCTTTAAAGTTAGAAAATTGGACCATTTGGACTATAAACAATCTTGTAATGGATAAGATTAAGATTAGTTCCTTGATACATCTTCTTTTTAAATTATTTTTGGTCTCTTAAATTCGGAGAGGTGGCCGAGTGGCTTAAGGCGCTGGTTTGCTAAACCAGTGTAGGATAACTCCTACCGCGGGTTCAAATCCCGCCTTCTCCGCAATTTAATTTCCATCCCCTTTTCTCAATTGTTTCAAGGTTTAGTGCCTCCAAAAGGGCTATTTGTTGATTATTGTTACATATGTGACCGGGATCAAGAAGTTAAGCTAGAATTTGCCGATGATATTAAAAGCGGAGGCAAACAACCATGAAGAAGACAACAGACTTAAACGGGAGCACAGACAATAACAGGAACTTCACCCAATCCAAAAACCGTAACCAGATTATTTGTTTCGCAGTAATTTGTTGGGAACTCTTTCGCGGTATCCGCTAAATTCATTTTAAGCTTCAATCTGGCCCTAACTTCCCTGATATTCATAATATTTCCTCAGGCCTTAATTCAGGTTAAGACTATTTTAACATAAATTGTAAGCGCAGGTGTGTTTCGTTACATTTATCAAAGCTTTTAGTCTTTTTCGGAAATAAAGGATGATTATGAAGAATGTCAGAGTTCGATTTGCTCCCAGTCCAACAGGTTCGCTTCATGTTGGCGGAGCCCGTACAGCTATTTTTAACTGGCTGTTTGCGCGTTCTCAGGGTGGTAAGTTTATCTTGCGGATTGAGGATACAGACCAGGCAAGATATGATGCAGATTCAGAATCTGAAATGTTGGAAGACTTAAAATGGCTGGGACTGGAATATGATGAGGGGCCTGATGCTGGCGGTGAATTTGGCCCTTATCGTCAGTCAGAGCGTTTGTCAATTTACAGGGAAAAAGCTCTGGAGCTGGTAAAAAAGGGTATGGCCTATTATTGCTTTTGTACCTCTGACAGGTTAAATACCATCAAGGAAGAGCAAAAGGCCAATAAAAATTTTTCCGGTTATGACAGGCATTGCCGTGATTTAGATCTTGAAGAGGCTACAGGCAAAGCGCAGAGCGGAGCGCCTTATGCTATTCGTTTGAAAGTCCCATTAAAAGGTGATATCCGGTTTAAAGATTTATTAAGAGGCGAAATTAAGTACCGCAACAGTGAGCTTGATGATATTATTCTTCTCAAGACTGATGGCTACCCTTCCTATAATTTTGCCAATGTTATTGATGACCATTTAATGGAAATATCACATGTGCTGCGTGGTGAGGAGTTTATACCCTCTACGCCAAAGCATAAACTGCTCTATGAATCATTTGGGTGGGAACCCCCTGTATTTGTGCATCTACCCATAATACTTGCAAAAGATGGCGGTAAATTAAGCAAGCGAAAAGGGGCTGCTTCGGTAACGGATTTCAAAAATCTAGGATATTTACCCTGGACACTGGTTAATTACCTTTCCTTCCTTGGCTGGAATCCTGGTGATGATCGGGAGATAATGGAAAAGGGTGAGTTAATAGGCGCCTTTAGCCTTGAGCGCATCAACCCTAAAAGCTGTGCTTTTGATGAAAAAAAATTAATGTGGATGAATGGTCAGTACATTGGCCGGCAAAATGTTGATGATTTAATGCCTCAGGTTGAGGCCTTGTATCGGGGAGGGGTGGAAGGTGCATCTGTTCCAAATTCAGACTACCTGAGAAAAGTCGTCACAATGCTTAAGGGCCGCGTAAAACAAATTACGGATTTTAAGGACAATGCTGGATATTTTTTTACCGCTCCAGCCGCTTATGAAGAAAAACCAGCCCGTAAGTATTTTAAGGAAGACACTGGTATTTATCTGAGTGATTTGTCTAAAAGGCTGGAAGCCCTGGAGCCTTTTATTGAGTCAGAGATAGAGGAAGTTTACAGGTTAATGGCTGCGGACTCGGGAATGGAAAATGCCGGTAAATTGATTCACCCAACTAGGCTAGCGCTTACAGGCACATCTTCCGGGCCGGGTTTATTTGAGCTCATGGAGTTGCTTGGGAAAAATAGTGTAGTAGAGCGTTTGCATCGTGCTGTTACTCATATACAAAGTTTGAAGCTATAGTCTTATATAGCAACTGCCATATAGTAGATTATGATCAAAGATAGTTCTGGTAAATTCGCGAAGATACGCAGAATGATTGATCTGCTGTCTTCACACTCGGAGGGTCTAACTTTAAAACAGATTAGCAGTCGTCTGAATATTGATATTCGAACGGTAAAACGCTATTTATCTGAAATTAGGCAGGCACATTACTCTGTATCAGATCTTAGAGAAGCAGCTAATCATCCCTCTCTTTATTATGTACGCGATAATAGTGAAGTTCCAGAGCATTTCCTGCCATTACTTAGAAACCTTAATAAAGAACTTATTTCCTGGGGTAACCCACGGTTCGCAGGCGAAATTAAACAGGTAATCGGCTATCTGGAAAGTCTTAATTCTAAAACAAAAAAGACGAACTGGACATCTGGGGAATTACTTAAGACTGTGGCCAATGTATACCACGTCGATCATGGCCCCTTTTCAGAGAGGGATGTGCCCGTTGACCGTTTAAGGATTATGGAAACAGCAATAGTAGCGCATTCCGTACTCCAAATTAAATATTCCAGCTACAAGGCGGAAAATGCGGAATTTGAATTTTATCCTTACGGCCTGTGCCTGCGTGTGGGCACCTTGTATCTTGTTGGTCGTGTACGTTCAAACAGGGGGTTGTTTAAGACATTGTCTGTTAAACGCATTGCGCGCTGTCAGGCCACATCCAGGCATTTTAAACCTGTGCCCTTCAATATGGGGACATTTTATAAATACTGTTTTGGTCAGTTTGCCAGACAACCCCGGGAGTCTTCGGAAATTGTTCTCTTAAGGATAGAGTCCCCATGGCTGCGCAAGTATTTGGCTGAAAGTCACTTTAACCCTCCAGGCAGATTATTTAAACAGGATTCTGATGTCTTCTTTGAATTGGAAGTTGTTATTAAACCGGATTTCGAGAACTGGGTTCTTTCTCATATACCGGATTTGGTACCCATTAAACCCTTATCTCTGGTAAAAACCATTCAGCAAAAAATGGAGAGGGGTTTAGGTCTGATAGAACCTTACAGGGGCTTAGGTCTGATAGAACCTTACAGGGGTTTGTGAAAGAAAATCACCTTATTGCGAATTATTCGTAACTACTCAGGTACTACAGATGCCCCAATTTTGTCATTTCGACCAATTCC
>CAZRWX010000112.1:0-9177 GCA_964603925.1 uncultured Bifidobacteriales bacterium
ACGGGGGGCGCTTGTATTGGCAATACTCACACCGCTGCCGGGAGCGGCTGTTTCGCTTTGCGAAACAGCTTACCCAAACCGGGTATTAATAAAATTCCCCAGAGAAATCTGCTTGAAATTACGGTATATTATAATTTAAGTCCCGCAAAGTGGGATTTACATTATAATTGGCTGATGGAGGGTGTCCCAATTTTGTGTGAATGCTCATCAGACATTACAGCCCGTTAACCGCACTGGTATGGGCCATGGCCTCAGCATATTCAATTTTATCTTTTCTCTTTTACTGGTTTTAGGCCCGGGTGCGGCAGGTTTTTACACATTTCAGTCCCATAAACGCCTGGAGTATAACGAGCTTATTATCCTGGGTCTTATTAAAGGTTCTGCAGGCCGCCACCAGGTCAGAATTAAGCCGTAATAACAATCTCCGGCATAATGCCTATCGATTAGGTGGGTATTTAATCTCACAGGGGAATATAATGTTATACCCGGACTAGTGCATTACTCCCGCTAATGAGATTGATGCTTAATTGTTAATAATGTTAAAAAAGGTATTGACTTTTTACGCGCTAATCAGGAAAATTGGGTAGCTATAATTCTTTGGCTGTATTACGAATATCCGATCAGTACATTTAAATTACTATGAACCATTTTTTCACTCCCATTTCTCAACTCTAGGAAGGGCCCGCTATGGATAAAAGCAACTCTAAGTGCGGATTATTTCTTTGCAAATGCGGCACCAATGTCGCCAATTTTATGGACTTGGAGGACATCGCCAAATGGGCACAGTCCCGCGGGGACATGGCCTATGTAGAAACCCACGAGCTTTTATGCTCCCCGGCGGGCAAAAATTTTGTTGAGGAAAAGCTTAAAAGCCAGCCTGGGATTAAGGCCGTTTTTGGGGCATGCTCACCCAAAATGCACGAAAAAACTTTTCAGCAGGCAGCATTAAGGGCGGGGCAGAATATTGCCGACATTCACATGGCCAATATACGCGAGCAGTGCGCGTGGGTTACCCAGGACAAGGATGAAGCCACAGCCAAAGCCAAGTCATTATTAAATGCGGCAATATCGCGTTCAAGCTTTCACGAGAGCCTTCAGCCCCAGAGCATGGAATGCAGCACCGATGTGGTGATAATAGGCGGTGGTATAGCAGGTATTGAGGCTGCTATTACAGCGGCAAATGCCGGGCGCAAGGTCACCATAGTGGAGCGGGAAATTTCCCTGGGCGGCAACCTTATCAAAACAGAGGAGGTGGCGCCAAATATGGAGTGCGCCCCCTGCTTATTAGCGCCGCGCCTGGCGGAGGTTAAGGAGAATGACAACATTACGGTAATATCCAACGCCGAGGTCCAGGACGTACTGGGGTTCTTTGGTAACTTCCAGGTCATAGTCAAACAAAAGCCCCGATATGTCACCGATACATGCATCGGCTGCGAGGAGTGTTTTGGGGTCTGCCCTGTTTCTGTTAAAAGCAGCTTCCACCTTGGTCTGGGCGACCGCAAAGCCGTCTACACTGCGTTTCCCGGTTCTGTACCGGCGGCAGCCGCCATCGATGCGCAAGCCTGCAAACGCCTTAACGGGCAGGAGTGTGATGAGTGCGCTAAAATCTGCCCCTTCCAGTCCATTAATTTTGAGGATAAAGAGCAAATTCTGGAAATTACCGCTGGTGCCGTAATCGCCGCCACCGGGGTGCGGGAGCACCGCCCCGCAGCAGCGCAGCTGGGCCTGGGCAAGTTGGACAATGTATATACAGTTGCCGAGTACGACCGCATAGCCAGCTCCAACGGCTGTTACCAGGGCCAAATCAAACTCAAGGACGGCAGCGAGCCTAAAAGCCTTGCCGTTATCCACTGCGCAGGTTCACTGCAGGAGGGCGAGCTGCCCTACTGCTCGGGTATCTGTTGCTCCTTAGCGGCTAAAGCAGGGGAGTTCCTGCGCAAGCAGGTGCCGGGGGCTCAAATCACCAACATACATGACAGGCTGGTTTTTCCCAGCCCATCCATGCATTCTTTTTTTGAAAAGCAGAAAAAGGAAGGTACCGCATTTGTAAAATGCACGGACTTAAAGGCTGTCGCTGTCACACAACAGGGCGCCTCCCTTAAAGTTTCCGCTCCGGGTATGCAGCCCATCATCGTAGATATGGTTGTACTGGCTGCTGGTATGGAGCCCTCTGCAGGTGCCGGGCCCTTAGCGCAAAAGCTGAATGTAGAGCTTACATCCTACGGTTTTTTAAAGGCCGATCATGCTATTCTGCACGAAACAGGCACAAGTCTGGACGGTATATATACAGCGGGAGCCAGTGCCGCTCCCTGTGACGCGGCCACAGCTATAACCAGAGCTCAGGCCGCCGCCGGGGACGCCATAAGTAAGCTCATACCCGGCAAAAATATTGAGCTGGAGCTTATGCCCGCCTTTATAGACGAAAATATTTGCGCCGGTTGCAAGTTGTGCATATCCGTCTGCCCGTACAAGGCCATAACCAGAGACGCAGAAAAGAATGTCGCCGTAGTCAATGCTTCCATTTGCCGGGGGTGTGGTACCTGTGCGGCCACCTGCCCCAGCGGGGCGGCCACTGCCAGGCATTTTACCAATCAGCAGATTCAAGCCGAAATAGGAGGAGTTATAAATGTCTGAGTTTAACCCGAAAATAATCGCCTTTGTCTGTAACTGGTGCTCTTACGCGGGTGCCGATAAAGCCGGGGGCCAAAAGCTTAAATATCCCGCTAACATCAAACTTATCCGCGTTATGTGCAGCGGCAGGGTGGATCCGGATTTCGTTATGCGCGCCTACCGTGAGGGCGCTGACGGCGTTATGGTTTTAGGATGCCACCCCGGTGACTGCCACTACCGCAGCGGTAACTATAAGGCTCTGCGGCGTTTCAAACTTTTTGAGCGCATGCTCACACAGTTTGGTATAGAAAAGGAGCGCTTCCGTCTGGACTGGGTGGCTGCCGGCGAGGGCCAGAAGTTCCAGGATGTCAGTAACGAAATGAATGAAACTGTTAAAAAGCTCGGCCCCCTTACCATTAAGGGCTGTGTGGAAAGCGAGGTGGCATAATGGCTCATAAACCTAAGGTTGCCTTTTACTGGTGCTCTTCCTGCGGCGGTTGTGAAGAAACCATCGTAGATTTAGACGAAAAAATTCTCGATGTAGTGGCCGCTGTAGACATAGTCTTCTGGCCCTGTGCTCTGGACCCAAAATATTCTGATGTTGAGGCCATGGCAGACGGCAGTATTGCCGTTTCCTTTATCAATGGCGCCATACGCACCTCAGAGCAGGAGCATGTGGCCAAGCTGCTGCGTAAAAAATCCGGTCTGGTTGTGGCTTTTGGCAGCTGCGCCTGCCTGGGAGGCATACCCGCCCTGGCCAATTTAAAAAGTAAAGGCGCCATATTCGACCGTTCTTACCTGCACTCCCCTACTGTAGTAAACCCCGAAAGTATTATACCCTCCACTGAGTCGGAGTATGAGGGCAAAAAACTTACACTACCGGAGTTTTATGATACCGTACTACAGCTGGACAATGTAATTGACGTTGACTACTACCTGCCCGGGTGCCCGCCTACACCCGCCCTGGTAGCCATGGCCGTAGGTGCAATATTGGAGGGTAAGCTGCCGGCCAAAGGCTCTGTACTGTTACCCGATAAAGCCCTGTGCGCCTCCTGCGACCGCAATGATTCCAAGCCCGATAATCTGGTGGTAAGCCGGTTTAAAAGGTTAATAGACATACAAGCCGATCCGGAAAAATGTTTTCTGGCTCAGGGTATTGTATGTATGGGCCCCGCCACCAGAGACGGCTGCGAATACCCCTGTGTTAAGGGCAATATGCCCTGCACGGGGTGTTTTGGCCCCACCTCCAACTCCGATCAGGGCGCCCGAATGATATCGGCCCTGGGAGGCATTATGGAGCAGGAAAATGAGGACGATATCCAGACAGCTCTGGACAGCATCCCCGATCCTGCCGGTACTTTTTACAGATATTCACTCTCATCATCGCTCTTGGGGCGCAAACGGGAAGGGAAATAACAATGGGAAAAAAGATTAGTATAGATCCAATAACGCGCCTGGAAGGCCATGGCAAAATCGAGATATTTTTAGATGATGCCGGTGATGTGGAAAATGCCGTATTGCAAATTCCAGAGCTTCGAGGTTTTGAGAAATTTTTGGAGGGCCGGCCCGCAGAGGAGGCCCCGCAAATCACCTCACGCATCTGCGGCGTATGCCCCAGTGCTCATCATATGGCCGCTACCAAGGCCCTGGACGATCTGTTCAAGGTAGTACCCACCCCCACCGCCCGGGCGGTACGGGAGGCATTCTACAACCTCTTCATGTTTGAAGATCACCTCCTGCACTTTTTCTTTTTAGGCGGGCCGGACTTTATCGTGGGCCCCTATGCCCCCAAGGCTTCCCGTAATATTCTTGGTGTAATAGACAAAGTAGGTGTGGAGACAGGCAAAAAAGTGATCGAAATCCGCAAACGCTGCCGCGGGCTTATGGCCGATATAGGCGGCAAACCCATTCACCCCGTTATGGGCCTGCCTGGCGGCGTAGCTAAGCAGATGACAGGGGAGATGCGCTCTACTCTTAAAACCTTCGCCGCCGATGCGGTGGAGTTTGCCAAATTCACCCTGCAGGCATTCAGTGACATAGTTTTGGCAAACAAAACCTACGTAGACTTAATCGTAGGTGATACCTTCCAGCTTCAGACTCATTATATGGGCATGGTAGACGCCGATAACAAAGTCAGCTTCTATGACGGCGATATCCGGGTGGTAAACCAGAAGGGTGAGGAAATAGACAACTTCAAACCCGCTGATTACGCCTCTGTTATAGCCGAGCGGGTGGAGCCCTGGACCTATATCAAATTCCCATATTTGAGGAAAATCGGCTGGAAGGGTTATGTAGACGGCCCGGACAGCGGCATTTACCGGGTAGCGCCTATTGCCCGCCTTAATGTCAGCAGCGGAATGGCAACACCCGGTGCTCAGGAGCATTACGAAAAAATGTACGAAACCCTGGGAGGCAGCCCTTCTCATCATACTCTGGCCACCCATTGGGCCCGTTTAGTTGAGGTATATCAGGCAGCGGAAACATTAGTAAAACTGGCTAATTGTGAGGAATTAACCTCGCCGGATATCAGGAATATGGATCTGCAGACACCCTCCGAAGGCATAGGTATTGTGGAGGCCCCGCGCGGTACTCTTATTCATCATTATGAGTCTGACGAAAATGGCATTTTAACAGGCGCCAACCTGATTGTGGCCACTCTGGGCAATTCGGCAGCCATAAATATGTCTATTGAGAAGGTAGCTAAAGCCATGATTAAGGGCGGCAACGCCAATGACGGCCTGTTAAATGTGGTGGAGATGGCCTTTAGGGCTTATGACCCCTGCCTATCGTGCGCCACCCACAGCCTGCCGGGGCAAATGCCCATGCAGATAGTTTTAAAAACCCAAACGGGTGATATTCTAAAAACTATAATTAGGGATGACAAAGGCCAGCAAATAATAAGATAATTAACCCAAATATAGTCAAACCAAATTCAGGAGGATACAATGGCGGAAGTATTAGATTGCAGAGGTTTAAAATGCCCTCAGCCCGTTTTAAAAACAGCAATCAAAGTAAACACACTACCTGCGGGGGGCATGTTAGAGGTACTGGCAAACTGCCCCACATTTCCTGATGATATTAAAAAATGGTGCGACCAGAGCGGCAAGGTGCTGGTCAGCGTTGTAGACAAAGGCGATCACCACGTAGCCACCCTGCAATTATAAGTTTTTGCGGCGCCTTCTACTAAAAGCAGAAGGCCCTGCAGTTAGTGTGTATTATGTATTTATCCATTTTTCAAATGACGGGTAATTAAAAACTACGTGGCCGATCCGGAATTCAAAGAAGATTTTGTTACAGAAGCCAAAGAGCATCTAGCCACAGCCGAAGAAGACATCCTTGCCCTGGAGGAGGGCGGCAGCAGTGTTGACACAGAAACAATCAGCCGCCTGTTCCGTGCTCTGCATACAATTAAGGGTATTGCGGGTTTTTTAAACCTTGGCAAAATCAGAGACTCCTCCCACGCTCTGGAGAGCGTTATCGGTAAAATCAGAGACAAAGAACTGGAGCCCGCTAATGGCATACCGGAGTTACTACTGCGCGGTGTAGATCGCCTCAACAGCCTGGTAGACGCCCCCGACGAAAACGATATAGACATTAGCGACATTATCACAGACTGCGAAAATATTCTTAAGCCTGCCGGCCCAAAAGAGTCAAAGCCCTCAAAGCCGGCGCCTGCTCCCTCTTTCAGTTTCGATTTACTGAAATACGATCTGGAAAAGGCCATTAAAACGCAGCTTTTTCTTTTTGAGCTTAATCTGGACTTGGTAGAAGAGTGCACCAACAAAAAGCAAACTCCCGCCGCCTTGATAGCAAGCATCAAATCCGTGGGAGACATCTGGGACACCTCCAGGGATATTTCCAGTCTTAAAGTTGAAAAAGATGAAACCGGGCATAGCGCCTTTACCGTTCTCTTAGCCACAGTTATTGAAGACCCGGAAATGCTCACAGAGGGTTTGGGTCTCAGCCCCATAAGTATTTTATCTCACTCTCCCAAACAGCTGGAGACCCTTCTAAACTCAGGGAATAAGGGGGAAGCAGAAGACCCTTCCGAATATATCCCTGTATCAACCCCGGTATCCAAAGCAAAAAAACAGGAGGACCAAGCTGCCGACATTGGGGAGATCACAGAGAAATCAACTCCAAATGCGCCTGTGTCAGCACCATCTAAAACCGAGCCTTCTTTATCCGACCAGACTGTCAGGATATCTCTTCATCTGCTGGATAAACTTATGAACCTGGCCACCGAGCTGGTACTGGTGCGCAATCAGAATATGCAGGCAGTACATGCGGGCGACCTCCCCCAGCTGGCCAGTATAAGCCAGCAGCTTAATGTAGTAACATCAGACCTGCAAGCCAGTATAATGCAGACCAGAATGAGGCCGGTGGGCACTATCTTCAGCCGTTTTACACGGGTAGTCAGAGATCTGGCTAAAAAGTTGGACAAAAAAGTAACTCTAAAAGTACATGGCGCAGATGTTGAGCTGGACAAAGGCATTATCGATTCCATATCCGACCCCATGACACACCTTATCCGTAACGCGGTAGATCACGGCCTGGAGACACCCGATGTACGGGAGTCCCTGGGCAAGCCTATTGAAGGCCATATACACTTAAGCGCCTACCATCACGCCGGCCAAATCAACATTGAAATCAGGGACGACGGCAAGGGCATGGACACGGAAATCATAAAAAAGGCCGCTGTCAAAAAACAAATTATAACCCAGGAGCAGGCCGATAGCCTAAGTAACCACGATACTTTAAATCTTATTTTTGAACCGGGATTTTCCACCGCTGAAGAGGTCACGGAGGTTTCCGGGCGCGGGGTAGGCATGGATGTTGTAAAAACCAGTTTCCAGAAACTGGGGGGGTCAACGGACATAGTATCTACTCTTGGCAAGGGCACTACTATCACCATTAAACTGCCTCTTACGCTGGCCATTATGCCCGCCCTTATAGTTTCTGTAGAAGATTACTGCTATGCCATTCCCCAGGTAAATATTTTAGAAGTTGTATGGCTTCATGGTCAGGACGTTTACCAGTCCATAAACCGGGTGGATGATAAAGAGATATACTGGCTGCGTGGGCGTTCTCTGCCTCTTTTACGGCTTTCTAATATCCTGGGTATTCAAAAAACCTTTGTAAGCACTGCTAAGACTGAGCGTGTACCCGACCCCAGGGAGCCAAAAGGCGACCGTCGCGCCCCGGAGGCAGCCGCAAATACGGACTTAAGAAATGGCCCGCCGGAAAGAAGAACCTCCATTGACAACAGCCTGTATATAATTGTGCTGCAATTAGGCAATGAGCGCTTTGGTCTGGTGGTAGACAGAGTAGTGGACACAGAGGAGATTGTAGTCAAGGCCCTTCACGATCAAATTAAAAACAGCATGGCGTTCTCAGGCAACGCCGTATTAGGGGACGGCCACATCGCCATGATTCTGGATATTGCCGCTATTGCCAAACTCGGCAGCCTGCAGTTTATTAATGTGGACTCCGGCAGCAGCCAGATTTTCTCCAGTGGGGACGACCAGCAAACCATTCTCCTGTTTGATATTGGCGCCGAAGAGCGCTTTGCTTTATCACTCTGTTTAATTACGCGTGTCCAGGAAATCCACACCAGGGAGATCCAGATGGCCAACGGAAGGGAGTACCTCAACTTCCGCGGAAACCTCATCCCCATTATCCGAATTGACCAGGCGGTACCCACCCTTAAATCCAGCTACAACGAAGACTGCATATACATCATTATCCCCAAGACAGAGCGACCAATCGGCATAGCGGCGGCCAACATTCTGGATACCAGAGAGGTACAGTGCAACCTGGACTCTTCCACCATCCACCAAAAAGAAATTATCGGCTCCAAACTAATTGAAGGGCGTCTCACGCTCTTTTTAGATGCCTTCGCGGTTATAGAGGCTATTGAACCCAACTGGTTTAAAAAAGAAGAACAGGATAACCTAGCCCCCATTGATATCCTCCTGGTGGAAGATTCTCATTTTTATAAAAATCTTCTGGGCTCTTACCTCAGGGGCATGGGTTTTAATGTAACCATTGCCTCCAACGGTAAGGAGGCCCTGGAAAAGCTGAAAAAACAGGCTTTTAGCGGCATAATCAGTGACCTGGAAATGCCTGTTATGAACGGCTTTGAATTCGCTAAAAAATTACGTCAGGATGAGGATCTCAGGCATCTTCCACTTTTAGCAATTTCTGTTGCTGAGGAGGAGATCATGAGACCACAGGCCCTGGACTATGGTTTTGACGACTTTAAATCAAAAATGAACCTGGAGAGTTTACTGGATGCCATCATTCAGTCCTTCAATGTCTGATACCAGAAGACATGAAATACAAAAAGGGTCTGCCACCGGCGAGCTCCAGTTCGTATCTTTTTACATAGACAATCAAATGTACGGTATAGACATAAACCTGGTAAAAGAGGTTAACACCAATACGGGCATATACAGTATACCACGCAGCCAGGAGCAATACCGGGGTTTGGTAAATATCCGCGGCCAGATAGTTTTAGTCATGGACATTTCTGTGCTATTCGGCACGGGCCGCAGGCCAATTACC
>CAZRWX010000112.1:9277-10881 GCA_964603925.1 uncultured Bifidobacteriales bacterium
CTAATACCAAGCAAGGAGCCCACAATGATAGACGCATTCCTTAATAATTTAAATAATAAGTCCAGAATAGCCGGACTTACGGCCCTTGCGGCCCTTATACCAGTATTTTGCGTTCTGGCCATGAGCCTGACCCTGCCGCCGGGCAGTACCTCAAGTTGGGCATATATACTTATCAGCCTGGTAAGCACAGGCATTTTTGCCCTTATGGCTCTAAAGGTCGCCGCAATCCTGGACAGTCAAGCCAGTGAACAGGTTTTACACGCTAACAGGGAGCTGGATGCGCTTAAAGCCCGGTCCAGCGAAATGCTGAATAAAATCCGTCTGTCAGCCGAGTCCATAACTAACGCTGATACCCAGCAGGTTGAGTTATGTATTAAGACCACTGGTAAGCTGGATGAAAGCGCCAAAGAAGCCAATAACGCGTCTTTAATTATTAATGAGCTGGAGCAAAACTCTAAATCCATTGTTACCACCTCCGAGCAGATGTCCTCCAATATATCGGTAGTAGCCACAGCCGCTGAGGAGATATCCTCCAACATAAACAATGTTGCCAGCACCTCAGAGGAGATATCCACCATCATGAGCAATGTAGCCACTACCACAGAGGAGATGAGTAACAACCTCACTACTATAGATTCTTCCTTAAAAGAAATGACCTCATCCATTGCAAGTATAGCAGATAACGCCAGAGAGGGCTCTGAGGTGGCTAATAGCGCCGCCAATGCCGCTAATAGCGCCGGTGAGACCATGGGTCTCCTGGGTAAGAGCGCCGAAGAAATTGGCAAGGTCACTAATGTAATACAAGTTATCGCGCAACAGACCAACCTCCTGGCGCTCAATGCCGCGATTGAGGCAGCGAGCGCCGGGGAGGCCGGTAAAGGCTTTGCCGTGGTAGCAAACGAGGTTAAAGAGCTTGCCAAACAGACAACATCGGCCACCGAGGATATTACCACCAAAATACAGAGCATACAAACCAACACCAAACTGGCCATAGACGCCATACAGCATATTACCGAAATCATTAACAAAATAAACACCCTCCAAACCAAAACCTCCGCCATGGTAAATACCCAAACTAACGGTACCCAGGAGATTAGCCGTAACATAACAGAAGCCGCTCACGGTATTAATAATATATCCAAGAATATCAATGAATCAGCTGAGGGCGCCAACAATGTATCTAAAGGTATTAATGAAATAGCCACTGGTGCTAATGAGGTGGCACGTAATGTAGCCGAAGCAGCCGCCGGTATTACCGACTTAAACAGTAAAATTGCCGAAATGTCCATAATGTCTGTAGAAGCCAACAGGTATATGAAGCTGGCGAGCGAATCCAGTTTATCTGCTAAAAGTGTAATGGGGAGCCTTATGCAGGCTGTAGACAAGGTGTGTGATGAAGTTGGGTCCCTGGAGCAGCTGTCATCAGAGGATACTCAGGCTTAATGTCCGATGAGCATTTTCACATCCTTCGTCCCGCATTCTTCGATACTTCAGCAGGCTCAGTACTCAGAATGAGTGGCCGGGATCCGGTCTGCGTCTGCCACGGCGGACTTCGGCCCGGCAGGCGTGCTAATCCGTCCTTTCGGATTAGCTTTAAAGAATAT
>CAZRWX010000113.1:0-10761 GCA_964603925.1 uncultured Bifidobacteriales bacterium
TCGGCCGCCATGCGTCGGCGAGCTTTTCGTACTCGCGGATTGGGATGCGCTCGTTTTGCATGGCCCACTCAAACCGGCCCAACTGGGAGTAGAGCCCCCAGTGCACGAACATGCCGAAGCGCGCCTCCTTGAACCAGCGCATGCGGCGTACGGGATCTAACGGTTTTCCTGGCATAAGCGTATTCTTCTTTTATAGATTAACATCGGTGTAGAGGTCAAGGTCGAAATCACCCGCCAAACCGCCGTTCTTTTTCAAATTTTATGCGGTTTGGTCTGATGCATTTTGTTTGTTATACGGTGCTCGACAGTAAGGAGTTCTCAAAAAAGCCCCAAAAAGTCATTCCAGCTTGTCTGGAATCTCCTTTTTTGAAGAAATTTCGATTCCGGACAAGCCGGAATGACTGGTCAATAGAGAACTCCTTACTCTCGAGTACGGTGATATGATTATTCTTTAATTATTTTTTAGATTCTATAGCAAAATTTATGGGTAAATTTATTCAATAAAGGGAATTTAAACAACTGGATATATCTAAAAGTGTGCAAACCCAAATCGTAGAGCGCAATCTGGTACACATGCTCCACGAAGTGCAAGTACAGCCCAATCACAAGTTTTTGAACCGTCCTATTACTTTTGAAGGTTTTCAACGCTTAGAGAATGACCTTTACCCAATCGCGCAAACAAATGTCAATCTGAATTAAACACATGACCCAGACCAAAAAAGTACTCATACTCTTTGCCCATCCGGCACTGGAGCGCTCCCGTGTTAATCGGCACATGGCCCGGGCGGTGCAAAACATGGACCATGTTACTTTTCACGACTTATACGAGGCCTACCCCCATTATCATATTAATGTTAAATACGAGCAGGAGCTTTTACTGGCTCACGACATAATAATTTTCCAGCACCCTTTCTACTGGTATTCGTCTCCGGCTATTATTAAGGAGTGGATGGATCTGGTGCTGGAGTACGGCTTTGCCTATGGCCATAACGGTACAAGTCTCCATGGTAAAATCATGATGAATGCCATCTCCACAGGCGGCCCGGAGGGTGCCTATTGCAAAGAGGGTTTCAACCGTTTCACCATGCGCCAGCTGCTTGCGCCCTTCGACCAGACGGCGGTACTTTGCGGCATGGCGTACCTGGCGCCCTTTGTACTCCACCAGAGCCTGTTATACACAAACGCTGATGAGCTGGGGCCTCAAATTAAAGCTTATAAAGCCATGATCATCCAGCTGCAGCAAGGTAAACTCGATCTTAAAACCGCTGCTGTATCCTGTAAAATTAACGATTTAGTTAAGGCACTCTAACCCCATGCACGGCTTTCTTTTTCAGGCGTTCGTCTACCTTTGTGCAGCCGTGGTCAGCGTACCCATAGCCAACCGGTTGGGGTTCGGGTCCGTTCTTGGGTATCTGCTGGCGGGCGCTGTCATTGGCCCACACGTCATGGGCCTGGTGGGCGGCAGCGGTCAGGACGTTATGCATTATGCCGAGTTTGGTGTGGTCATGATGTTATTTTTAATAGGTCTGGAGCTGGAGCCGGCCAGGCTGTGGCGGCTGCGCAATTCCATTATCGGCATGGGGGGGGCCCAATTACTTGGGACCGTAGTGCTGGCAGGGGCCGGTGCTATGTTTTTAGGCATGGAGGTTAAAACATCTCTGGCCGTGGGCCTCATACTGGCCATGTCCTCCACCGCTATTGTACTTCAGAGCCTTAAGGAGAAGGGTCTGGACAAAACCCAAGGCGGGCAGGGGGCATTTTCCATACTTCTCTTTCAGGATATCGCCGTTATACCAATACTGGCTGTGTTGCCATTTCTCGCTATTAAATCAACCACATCCGGGGCAGGGGCTCAGGCCGTTCAAAGCGCTCATGCAGTCGGTGTAGCCTCGCTGCCGCCCTGGCTGCAGGCGCTGGCCGTTTCAGGTGCGGTTCTGGCCATAGTTGTGGGCGGGAGGTTCTTCACCAGACCGGTCTTCCGCTTTATTGCAGGTTCAGGTTTAAGAGAGATGTTTACGGCCGCCGCCCTTATGTTGGTTATTGGTATTGCGCTTTTAATGGAGTCTGTGGGTATGAGTGCGGCTTTAGGCACTTTCCTTGCGGGAGTGGTGCTGGCGGACAACGAATACCGTCATGAGCTTGAGGGTGATATAGAGCCTTTTAAGGGTCTGCTATTGGGTTTGTTTTTTATATCGGTGGGTGCGGGTGTGGATTTCCCCTTTATCTGGGCCGATCCTCTTATAATAGTGAGCATGGTTTTAGGTGTTATGATACTCAAACTCATCGTACTTTTCATCATAGGCCGCGCCTTTAAAATGCCTCTGGGTGAGAACATGCTTCTTTCCATTTCACTTTGCCAGGTGGGGGAGTTTGCCTTTGTGCTCTTAAGTCTGGCCGGGGCTCAACATGTGCTGCAGCCCGACACCATCAGGTCTCTCATAGCAGTGGTAGCACTCTCCATGCTGGTTACACCACCCTTACTCATGCTTTGTGAAAAGGTTATCATGCCGCGCTTTCAGTCTAAAACCCCTCCCCAACCCATGGATAAAATTGATAATGAAGAAGCCCCCGTTATTCTGGCAGGCTTTGGCCGGTTTGGTAATACTGTAGGGCGTATCCTTCTTGCCAATGGCATTAAGGTTACAATCCTGGACCTTAACCCCAGTCTCATAGACATGGTTCGCAGGGTGGGTTTAAAGGCCTATTACGGTGACGCCTCCCGCTTGGACCTGCTCCATGCTGCCGGGGTGCAAACTGCTAAAATTATGATATTGGCACTGGACAGCACGCAGAAGACAAGGGAGATTACACACACCATGCGTAAACACTTCCCTCATGTTAAAATAATAGCGCGCACACGCGGCAGGGATGAAACATATCAGCTTATGAATGAAGGGCATAAAGATCTTTTCCAGGAGACTTTCGGCTCTGCTCTTAATATGGGGGAAACAGCCCTTCGCCGGCTTGGTTTTCGCGCCTTCCAGGCGCAACGGGCCGTTCGCACTTTTCGTCATCATGATGAAGACGCCATGCAGGAGCTGGCTAAACGCTTTGGGGATGAGAAGGCATATCTTTCTTTTGTCAGGGAGAAGATTGAGGAGAGCGAGGCTCTGTTACGGGACTCTGCGCTTTTGAGTAAAGAGGTGGATCATGGCTGGGATAATGACGCCCTGAGGAATTCTTATAAGAAATCAGGAACTCCCGAAAGGGATGAGTCTTAGTCGGATAATAGTTTTATTTGTTTTCAAGGCCCCTTCCTTCTCCCAAATTGCCTGTCGGCAACTTCAGTTAAGCGCAAATGTTAAGCCGTGAGCATTGCCGTACACCGGTTAATTAAATCACACCCCTACCAGGACAACATCTAAATATTCCCCGGCCTTTGCCTTTTGGCTGTACCGCACACTACTTTACTCCAAGCGAAAGCTATAGCCCAGCGAGAGCTGCAGGCCCCAGTATTTGCTGCTGTTTTCACCAATAACTGTGAAGGGAATACCAACCTGGACCCCTAATGTTTCAGAAGGCTCCCAGTTAATGCCGGCCTGGGCTCCCATGGTGTAGGCGCCGTTATCCAGGCTTTGGCTGCCATTTAGCTTATCGGGCAGGCTATAAGTGCCATTGACGGCAATATACGGTGATAATGGGTTCATGATGTACGCACACTGGGCAAAGGCCCGGGCCCGGTCGCCAAAGTTATAGTCCTGTTCATCGCTTTTAGAAAAACGAAATTCATAAGCAGCATTAGCCAGCCCCGTAAAAGCCTTTTTAGAAGCCTGACCAATGGCCATAATTGTAAGAGATTGATAACCTGAACCCCGGTTTTGGGCAGTGCTCCCGTTTGCGAATTTATAGGAAATATTGAGGGCGCTATGGTATTTATTAAAGCTGACCTTTGCCCCCAGAGCCAGGTCGCCGGGGCCCCAGGTGCCCGAAATATCACGGCTTGGAGAATACTGCCGGAAAGGGAGCTTTATATATAGCTCCAAACCACCGGGTAAACCCAGGTGCAGGTTTAAGGGCCAGTACATGTCAATGGGTATTGAATCTATGGGGAAGTTGTGCCCGGGAAGCTCCAGAGGAAGTTGTGATAATGTATCCTGTCCCTTTTTTAAATAATGACCATATATAGAGAGCCTTTGGATACCGGTATTTACTTCCAGCTCCCATGGTGTAAGGGGCATGACTTCCGCACTCAGGGTTTGCCCCCGGTAGCGGTGATTGGTATTAATGGTGAGAGAGTCGCCCTTCTTAAGAGTATGATAGGAAGTGAACGGACGAAATATACTCTCTTTAGGGTAGGCGCGGATTTGATAGGAACCGGGTAGAATAAGGTTATGAGAATAGGGCGTGAGCCCAAGCTTAATGTCATCCAGATAAACAGTTGAGCTATCGGGGTTGGTGTGAATACTGATGCGGGCGTATGAGGAAACCAGCTTTTGCTCTATTATAAACAGCTGCCCGGGATAAATAACAGAACTTGCCAGAATACAGGTATCGTAATCGGGTTTAATCAGCATGAAATCATAAACACCTTCAGGGAAGTTGAGCTCCGAAACAGGAGTCCTGGTCAAAACTTTCCACTCCCGAAGGGAGGCCGGGGAAAAGTAAATTTGAGCGCCCGCAGGTACAGATTTAATTGTAACCAGGCCCTCTGCTGCGGTGGAATTGGAGATAATAAAGGATATTAGCAGAAAAAGCGGCCCAATAAATTGCATTTAACACCCTATAAATAAAACAATAATCAATGTAACAGGATTTTTCTTTTGAAACAAGCGTATGCCCGCTGGCTCCATAAGCAGTAAAAGCTTTTTCCCGGTATGAAAAACAAGGGTAATTACCTATTTTTCGCCTAAAGATAAAACAATTTCCATCATATCAAATAAGGGCGGGCTTTAATGCATAACAAAGTGATGTGGCAGGAGGGGATGGTGTTATCTCCTCATCATTTTCAACAGGCAGAGCATTTCTTTGAAGACAGGGACCATTCAATTCGCAGGCAAATCAGTCCGTTTTTTTATGGTTTATCCCTGGTTAATATAGATGAGTCCGGGCTGGAGACTGGCGCCTTTACCCTGAGGGAGTGTCAAGGAGTTTTTAAGGACGGCACCAGTTTTAAAATTCCCGGGCCACACACAACACCATTAACCCGTCCATTCGAAGAATCGTTCCCCAAGGGCACGCAATCTCTGGGTGTATATTTAGGGGTTCCCGTTTTCGATCCTCAAGGCTCCAATTTGTCTGCTTCTTCAGAGGCCACACCTCCACGGCGTTATATTGTTTCCTCTTTTGAGGCGCCAGACTGCAATACCGGCGGCAACAGCCGCCTTATCGAAGTGGGTGTTCCTAACTACCGTCTATTTTTTGAAGGTGAGAGTATGGGGGCTTTTACCACTCTAAAGCTGTGTGAACTTAAAAGGCGCTCCCAGGGTATGGTATACATAAGTTCAGGTTATGTCCCCCCCTTAATCCGCTCTTCAGCATCATCCACCCTTATGAGGGGTATTAAAAAGGTTATCGATCAATGTCTGGTTAAAAGCCGCTTTTTAACCGAACAACGGTCACATATTTCCAGCTCAGCGGCTCGTTTTTCTCCTGAGTCCTTAACCAATTTCCTGCTTCTTTCTGCCCTTGATCGGTTTTTACCTGTGCTTAACCACCACCATAATTTGGGCCATATTCATCCAGAACAGCTTTATGTTACATTACTTGAGTTTTGCGGTGCATTAAGCACGTTTTCACTTACGCATTCATATCCTTCTTTACCAGTTTATTCTCATGAAAGGCAGTGGGAGTGCTTTGAGGCTGTGTTTACATTTATCCAGGATATTCTGCAGGCCGTTATCGCCACAGACTATGAACAGCTGCCCCTCGTGCGTACAAGCCCTGTTCAATTTTCTGCAAATTTCCAGGGTGTTGATATAAACAAACTGGATCAGTTCTATCTAGCGGTCGGCGCACAGGCTCCCGAGGCCGATATTATTAACTCGGTTCAACGCGATGTTAAAATTGGCTCAGCTCAAAACATTCAAACCATGGTACAAGCCGCCATGCCGGGCATAACGCTGGTACCCGAAACCCACCCGCCCGGGGCCATACCAGTTAAGGTTGGGTACAAATATTTCCGCCTGGTGCAGACAGGCGCCATGTGGCAGGATATTATCAAAACCAAATCTTTAACTATCCATTTCCCCGGCAATATGCCGGGCCTTCAGCTAAATCTTTTAGCAATTAGAGCTTCAACAAAATAATGACCAATTCGGAGAAATATCCGCCCTCTCCCGGGGGGGTAGCTGGCGGCAATATCACCATGAGCGCCCTGTCTGGGGATCTTCTCCTCATTGGGGCTAAAATAAAATCTGCTCCTGATATCGGTTCTCCTGTTTCTCTTTTAAAGCTGGTTCTTTCTTATTTGGATACTTTTGAAACTGCCTGTTTAAAAGCGGGCAAATCAAGATCAGATATTGAAAATGCCAGGTATGCTATTGGGGCGCTAATAGATGAAATGGTTTTAAACCGCAGGGGTGATGACGGTGAATTCTGGGCTGAGAATTTAATTATTGTAAAGTTGTTCAATGACTCAACCGCCGGCGAGGGCTTCTTTTATCGTCTGGAGTCTATCACAGGCTCATCGGCACCTACCACAGAGCTCCTGGAGGTTTACCTTCTCTGTCTTTGTCTGGGTTTTAAAGGCCGTTATCGTCTACATCAAGAGGACAAACTGTCCATTATTGTTTCAAATATCCTTACCCGGATAGAGTCTGTCAGGGGGCGCCCTCCCCGGGCGCTCTCCCCTTCGGCCAATGTTCATCCAGGCCTTAATGTATCAGCAAGCCGGAGCAAATTTTATATGACTATAGCTGCTATTTTTATTATAAGCGGCATTCTCCTTTATTTATTAATGGGTGCATTAAGTAATAATTGTTTACCACAGGCCCAAACGGCCATAGAGCAGCTAAAGGTTGAACATTTCCCCGAACTGTTCAAGCCATGATGTACACCCCCCTTATAGTTACAATTTTATGAAATTTATTAAGTCCATATATTTCTGGCTGAGTATTTTATGCATTGTTTTATGTATAGGCGCTGGCTGGCTTATACCTGTTGGGGGCACTGGCGGCTGGGGTATAAGGTTGTTAATTAGTGCTCTTATGGCAATCGTATCTGTACTTTCCATCATCATGGTACGTTACCTGGCTCTTTTAAGAGTTGTTAAAGCAGGAGGCCGTGAGGGGCAATATGATCAGGCCGGTGCGGCCTCTATTGATAATGCCTGGTATGGCGCCCTGTTATCTGAAACCCGCGAGGGCTTCAAGGCTCTTCGTAATTCAGCCGGCATTAAAAAGGCTTTGTTCGATGTATCTAAAAAAGGCCACAAACTTTATTTAATTGTTGGCGCCCAGGGGTCCGGGAAGTCAACCTTAATGGAAAATTCCTGTCTTAATCAGGTAAAAAAGTTCCCCAGCGATGAGCAGCTTTCAGAAAAGTCTCTAAATTTTTTCAGGTGGTATATGTGCGCTGCTACAGCCTATATAGAGATACCCCATCAGCTGGTGGACGCCCACCCCCCTACCCTGGGTACAGAGCAATATCAGGCTTTTTTAACTCTGCTCAAAAAAGAACGCAAACAAAATGCCATTGACGGCCTGGTGTTGGCTGTCAGTCTGCAGGATATGCTGGTTAATATCGAGGGTATAAAATTACTGGCTGTCAAATGGAGGCAGATACTTATTAAGGCCGCCAGTATCGCCCAGTTGGATATTCCTGTATATGTTATTTTTACACATACAGATATATTGCCGGGTTTTAGCGATTTTTTCCGGGGGTTAAGGGGCCTGGAGAGGGAACAAGTTTTTGGGGCTACTTTCGCGCTTACCAGCCAGGGTACTACGATTAAGGCACAGTTTGAACGGGAGTATGCGGCTCTGGGTAACAGTTTACATCTAAAAGCTCCTTATCAGTTAAAAATGTTATCAACAGAAGACGAAAAACAAAGGGCCTTCCTTTTCCCCCATGAGTTTCTGGCAGCACAAAACAATTTGGCTTGTTTTATTGAACAATTATTTAAAAAGGATACAGCCGGGGTATCCCTCTTATTACGCGGTTTCTTTTTTACCAGCGCGTTGCCCATTGACAGTAATAATTATGCAGCTGCCGCATTTTCCGGGGCTGGTACAGGCTCTGCTGCGGCATTTTCCAATACCCTGGTATCACATCCGTTAAATCCCAGGGCATCTAATGGCCCGGGTATGAATATATCCCCTTCGCCAGGGGTATCAAATTCCCTTTTTACCGGTATGTTGTTTACGGGTCTATTACAAAACCAGAAGCCCCTTGCCCGTTTTCCCGCTTATCGCCGGCGGCGAATGTCGGGGGTGGGTCTGTTGGTTTGTGGTTTATCTTTATTAGTTTTTCTGTTTCTTACAGTGTTCGGTTTCAGCAGCTACACGCTGTGCTCCCGGTTAGGCTGTAATATTGCCGGGGCCATGCAAAAAACTGCACTGTTGGGGTGGCACAGCTCCCTGGCCTTTCCCCATGAGCTTACCGAGTTGGACAAATTAGGCAATTTGTATGGGGAGACACTCTCCTGGGAGAAAAATGGCAGACCGTGGTATGTATCCCCATTTTATTTTAAAGAGCATAAATGGCGTCAGCTCATGGGTGAAATGTACTTATACCAATTGCATCAGCTGGTTATGCGGCCTGTCTTAGCTGATCTGACAGCAGATATTTATGCAGGCTCTATCGCGCCTGATGCGTCCAAAGACACCCTCTACCGGACTCTAAAACTATATCTGGCTATTACTAAGGCAGGTGTGCCCTATCGTCATTTACTATCAGTTCAACAGGTTGTTAATGAGCTTTACCCCAGGTGGGAGAGTGTATTTATCCAAAGGAATGGCACAGCCAGTCTTTCTCTAAGTTCAACAGTGTCTTTGAGGAAACATCTGGATCTATATGCCTCAGTATTAACAGCGGGGCCGCTTCCTACCGATTGGTTGGCAGAATACCATGTAAATGAGCAGTTAGTGTCCAGTGCCAGGTCAACGTTATCGGGTAATCCCAGCATTCAAGCACTTTATGAGGAGGCCTTGACAGGTTGTGGTAAATGGGAAGACATTAACCTCTCTAAGATGGGTGTTGACCCCCAGGGTATTCTGGCATCAACAATGGTGGTTAACGGCGCTTACACCAAAGCCGCTTATCAGGATAAAATAACAAACAGGATTTCTCAAGCGGCAGAGGGAGTGTTTAAAGGAGACTGGGTACTTGGCAGCGCGCCCTTAGAGCTTCCCCGGGAAATGCGGGATAAAGCAAAAGTAAAAGCTGCAGTTAATAACAGGTATTACCAGGAATATTATAATGAGTGGACAGGTTTTTTGAAGTCTTTAACTGTCAATGCCCCATCTGATCCTGGCACATTAAGCGGTAAGGTTATTGCTTTTGCATCTGATAATCAGGGGGTGCGGGCGGTGTTAAAAAGGCTACTGGAGGAGGTTAATGTTTTTCCTGTCCAGGACAAACATTTAGAAAGAGCTCTGGAGACAAAATCCCAAAAATCCCTGACACGGCAATGGGCAAAAGACAAATGGGAAGGCCGGCAGGACCCACGCGCACATTTGCTTGAACGTTTTGAGCCTGTTCAAAGGTTATACGGCAAGGATGGGTCCACGGGCCTGCTAAAAGATTATCTTGATGCTGTTCGTAATTTGGGCCAGGCGCTTGGTCATATTTCCCTGCAGGATGATGATGGTACCGCACTTCTTGAATTTACTCAGGAGGTGTTTAACAATAAACAGCTTAACCCCCTGGTCAGGTCATGGAATCAATCTATCCTGGTTATGGAGCAAATGCCAGAGGAAGTAAAATTATGGCTCCAGCCATTGCTGCAGTCCTTGTTAGTACAAGTAATGCAGCAAATCACTTCCAAAGTAGAGCTCAAACTACAGTCCGAATATCATGCAAAAGTTTATACTCCATTTTTAGCCAGTCTTAAAGGCAGGTATCCCCTTGCCAGGGGAGCACAGGTGGAGGCTAATGTACAAGACATGGGGGATTTCCTAAATCCCGCAGATGGTGCATTTTTTGGCTTTTACAGGACCTATTTAGAAAGCTTCCTAAAACCTCAGCAGGATGGTTATTCATTAAAGCAATGGAATGGTTTGTGTTTGAAAATGTCCGAATCCTCTCTGGTTATGATAAACAATATTTTTAAACTGTCCCAAAGGATATATCAGCCGTCTTCAAAATCTTTCAGACAGTATTCAGTGGAGTTAACCCTAATAAGCTCAGGCCAGGTTACCCAAGCTCACCTTAACTTGTGTGGTACACAAATCATTACACATGGGGAGCCTGAAGGTGTTAAAGGTCGTGTTCTCTGGCCTTTGGAAATGCACAATGAAACCGTTATAAGCGCACAGCTGCCAGGTGGTCTGCAGCAGTCTATAAAAGAAGAGGGGCCCTGGGCGTTTCTCAAGCTTTTAAGCAAGTCCAAGTATTTTACACCTAATCCTTATGGGTTTAAGTGTGTTTATCGAATGAAGGCCAAGGGCAAATACGAGGCAGATATCCATTTAAATGCCATAATCATGGAATCAGTGAATCCGTTTACACTTAATTCTTTTTACAGCTTCGATTGTGTCGAAAGGTTGTTTGATGGTTCCGGCGCTTCAGAGGGTTATGTCAAAAGTAAACTCTAAACCCTTTCCAGGGTGAAAGTTCGGAAAATTCGATTCATATCCAGAGTTTTTATATAATAAGACTATG
>CAZRWX010000114.1:0-6134 GCA_964603925.1 uncultured Bifidobacteriales bacterium
AAGCAGGATTTACATTCTAATTAGCTGATGGAGCATATCCCCCGCTCATCGTGCCAGAATATGCTTTAAGCATATTCTTTAAAGCTAATCCGAAAGGACGGATTAGCACGCCTGCCGAAGTATCGAAGGATATGAAAATGCTCATCGGGCATTATTAATGCAATTTTTTGTATCCTTGCCGCCCATTTTTTTATTTATTCAGTTGTAGATTTGGCCTTAAGCACTGGCGCTCAGGCACTGGCTCCAAGGTTTATCAACAGGCACAAAACCGTTAAATAAAGGAAAAGGGTGCGAAAATCTTCATCTAGGTCTGGTAACTATTCAAGCGACCATATTGTATGGATAGGCAAAGCCACTAATTTCAGTAATTCTGTCTGCCATTGGACTGCGGAATGGGTGGAAAACGAACTTGGTCACAAAACTACCATAACGCGTACAAGCGGTTTGGAGCTGGCTCTGGAGAGCCTGGAAACTCCCCTGAAAATTGGTATACCTCCCTCCCTGGTAGTAATAGATCGGTCTCTGCAAGCGGTTGGCATTGATAACTTTTCCGCCCTGGTCAGCGATTGTATCCCCGAATGCTGGGTGGTGGAGCTGGTTACAGCCAAAGACCCAATTCTGCCTGAAGGCAGCGTTATTTTTTTACAACGACCTTTTAAAAAGCAGGACTGGACGGAGATCCTCAACCACTGCTTTGTGGAAAGCCCCAACCCTCAGTGGTCCAAAACCCTGAGCTAGATATCTTGCTTACTGGCTGACTGGCGCAGAGCTTCGTAGGCGGCTGCGGTAACCGCATTACTTAAATTAAGACACCGCCTGTGGATGCCCTTCATGGGAATAGTAAAAAACCTTGACTCGTAAGACACCCGAAACTGAGAAGGCAGGCCCCTGGTCTCCGAGCCGAATATTAAATACACATCCTGAGTGAATTGTGCCTCCCAAAAGCTTTTTTCGCCATTTTTAGAGAAAAAATAAAGAGCGAATGCCCCCTCCTGTGCAGTTTTTTCAAATGTCTCCCAGCTGGAATGCTCCTTAAGCTGAAGATACGGCCAGTAATCGAGCCCGGCGCGCAGCATCTTCTTGTCCGAAATCTGGAACCCCAGTGGATGTATGAGGTGCAGACAAAAGTCGTTGCAGACACATAGCCTGGCAATATTACCTGTATTCTGGGGAATTTCGGGCTGGTAAAGAACAATATGAATCATGATATCAATTGGGGAGGGTTATTATGGGAAATAGAAAAATCCATTTGTCGGGTACAGGCCAATTATTATTTAAAAAAGCCTGTTTTAAATAAAATTAGTCCAAATAGAGCCATTTACCAGCTACGGCAGGGCCTGTTATAAGTGACTGCTCGGCGGCTTAATGCTAACTTAAAAACTATGAAGACCGGTATGGCTTACCTGAGTACCAGGGAGCTTGAATATGTAGAACATGACATGGAGGAGCTGGCCCGCAGCGGGTATTCCCATGTAGTACATACATATTCAGAAACAGATTTCCTTTACAACAAAGACACCATGCGGGAGATACTCGAGCTGTCTGCCAGGCAGGGCCTTAAGGTATATGTTACACCCCTGGGCATAGGGCGGGTATTTCCGGGGCATGCGCTCTCCGAGCTTGCCGCTCGTAATCACAGCCAGGCTCAAATAAATAATCTGGGCACTGCTGTGGTAGCCTCATGTATCAATCATAAGAGCTTCCAGCAGTACATGCGTGACTGGGTCCAGGAGGTTTGTGAAACTCCTATAGACTCTGTGCTGTGGATGCTGCCTGATTTTTATAAGGACAAGGCTAATAAAGATACCTGGTGCTGCTGCTGCGAAACCTGCCAGAAGCTTTTCCGTAAACGCTTCCGCCATCTTATGCCCAATGGCCTTACTCCCAGCGTAATGGAGTTCCGTGATTCCTCCGTGGTTGAGTTTTTGGCAGAACTCACCGGGCTGGTACATACCAAGGGTAAGAAGAACTCAGTACTCCTGGGCTCGGCTAATAACGGTGATTCCACAGCTCTCTGGGAGAAAATAGCCGAACTGCCTTCAGTTGATGAATTAGGTGTTGCCCCTTACTGGGACAAAGGCGCCAAGCTGGAAAGAATCTCCAAATCCTACCACGAGAACAGCCGGAAACTTATTAAAATCGCTGATAAATACAAAAAGGAGCCTCAGGTATGGATAAAGAACTTTTCCATACCAAAGCACAGTGAAGACAGTGTGGTTGAGGCTACTTATGCCGCTTATAACGAGGGCATTCGCAATATTTTTGCATGGTCCTTTAAGGGGGCCAAATGCACCAGTTCCACCCGCTCAGATGATTGTGAGCGTGTGTGGCAAATACAGACAGAGGCCCTGGCCGAATGCCTGGAAAAAGGGGTAATGAACGACATGATTGACACCCTCAAAACCCCCCAGTCCTCAATAGATTAAATGCATCTACAAACAGAGCGTCTATCAGAAGAAGGCTGAAAATCTTTGTTAGGAATGCCGTTACATCTCATAGGCTAAAACCGCTCATACAGAGCGCCCGTCCATCCTTCAACAAGCTCAGGATGAGCGGGCTTCGATACTTCGGCGGGCTCAGTACTCAGGATGAGCGGGCTTCGACAAGCTCCCGGCTTCGCTAAAGCTATGCCGGGCCGGCAGGATGAGCGGGCTTCAACAAACTCAGGATAGAGTTGCCCTGAGGCTGTTTATTTTTTTCCTTTGTTTAGAATGAATGCATCACTGAATATGAAATTTCCCATAATTCTGGCGCTATTGGCAACCCTGGCAATTGCTGATGGGGATACGCTTAATACTCCCAATCCTATCAAAGTCGGCGGCTATTTCCAGCTGAATGCCCACTATTACGATATTCTTCCGGAGAACTCCCAAATTGAATCCTCGGGGTTTTCCCTTAAAAGACTGAATGCGGATTTAACCATTTCCGCCTTAAACAACCTGACTTTTATTTCCGCTCTGCGGCTTAGTGATCTTTCCGAGGGACAGGCACTCAAGCTGGCATTTTTGGCCTGGTCCCCGTACCCGGCCATGCACATATACGCAGGCCTGCAAAAAAAGCCCGTATCCCGGGAGTGGCTGACAGGTTCTCAAGACTTATGGACAATAGACCGCACCAGCCTGTATCACAGCTTTTTAAGACAGACCAACGGTTACCTGGGCTACGACCTGGGTGTAAGCGCAATTGCCGCCCTGCCCGACAGCGCGGCAGTATTACGTTTTGGCATCTTTAACGGCCCCGGCAGCCAGGACCGTTATAATGACCCCAACCTTACCGGCAGGCCCGGTATACGCTCCCGCGATATTGCCGCAAGCATAACGCTTAATCCCCTGCGGTATCTTAGTGCCGAAGCGGGGCTCAGCCTTAAAACCGCAGATGATGAAAATGCCAGGCACCTGGAGCTGGCCATGGACTGGGCATACCAGTTGGGTATATACATGGAGTACAAAGCCTATGCCCTGCAGGCTGAGGCCGCACTGGGGGACAATCACAACGGCGCCGACTCCCTTATTATTAAAGGCCATAAAGATTTTTTCTCCTGCTATGTAATGGCCCGGTACCGCCAAAGGGTAAAAAGGTACAACTATCTTGAGCTTATTGGCCGCTGGGAGACCCTGGACCCTGCCGTATCAAGTAAACTGCGGGACCGTAACGACGCTGTTTTAAAATACACCGCCGGGCTTAACTACATCTTCAGGGCCGGAAACACTTTGCGGATCGCCTCCACAGTATTGCAACCCGTTACAGAAATTAAGAACGACAAGCACCTGACCCACGGTGTGGAAGTTATGTGGCAGACAGTGTGGGGGCCGCCCTAAGGCGGCCTGACACCTTAAGTGCGGCAAGCACTACGCCGGCGCCCTGGTATGGATTTATTAAATAAACTTACCTGGTGAGGATATACTTTTTACGAAAGTTTTTATGTGTAATAAGGTATACGCCGGGAGACATTTTATTACCGGAAATATCCAGCCCGTCCCAATGCAACCCCCCGGAAGAAGGAACAAACTGCTTAATCAGAGTACCCTCCAGAGTATAAATACTCGTAATCCCGAAAACATTATCCTGAGAATTTAAAGCCTGCTGCAGACCAAAATCAGGGCCCTGACTCACGGCAACAGAAGCACTATCAACGGGCACATTTTTGTAAAAAACCCTGAGTTGCTGTTGTACAAATGTATGCTTATGTGTGGTATCCTGGCTCCCCGATCTTAATTCAGGATAACCATTTATTTGAGCTTGAAATTCATTAATATGTCCATCATAATCAATCACCATTGTCCATGGCTTTGGGAGGCTTGATATCCCGATAACATTACCCGTAATTGATGTTACGGTATCGGTTAATAATGTCCCTACATATAACATTTGACCAATGCCTGAGGTTAAATCGAATTGAATAACCTCTTGGGCCTTATTGTCTTTCTTAGTAACTAGAACATAATTGTATGATTGAGTACCGACGGTTGCCTGATCTTGGAATATTGTTAAATACTGTTCTTCAGTTTTGACAAAAGAATTTTCATTATTGGCACGCATAAGATGTGTGAGTACCTGAGTACCAAAAACAGTGCAGGTGGAGGTTAACTGATTTAATATCGTATAATCCAAGCCCGGGAGCTTGGCGATGTCATTATAATTAAAAATGATGGAATCCCTGGAAGTCTGGGTTAAAGTCTGCAGACTATTGCCCCTTAATGTGGTGAGAATAGCCCAGTTGGCATAATAGGTATCGTTGCAAATCGACGCCCAGCCAGCCGACACTGTAACCAGCGATATCAGTAACAAAATCTTAATGAGTTTCATATATACCTCCCGAATGTCACACCCTGAAATTGAGCTACTATTAACATATACCCTTTTCTAACATAATCTTTATAAAAGTAATAGCAAACACCCAATTATTGAAAATGAAAATAAGTAGAGTGGAGAAAAGATTGCCATCTTTAGTAACGCTCTATGTATTTTATGATTTTGAATACCTTTTACGCAATGAAAAACAAACCTTTCTGTATTCTGGGAGATTGCCCCAAAATTCTGATATTCTGCCCCATTGGGCTGGGTAATTTTATTATGGCCTCCCAGGCATTAAGGCTGCTCAGTAAGCTTCTGGGCTCCGAAAACATACAAATATTGGCCTTAAAAACCGGAATTGACCAGATGGCCCGGGAAAGCGGCTGGTTCGGCAAGGTTCATTTCTGGGATCCCGACAAAATGAGCATCTGGCAGGGCGTCAATCTACTCCGGGATTTACGGAAACTCCATTTTGACTATTCAATCTCCCTTTACCCCACCGGTCACTGGAAATTCTGCCTTTTCAGTCTGTTTTGCGGGGCCAAAGTTAAAACCGGTTTCAAATATCCCCATACCCCCTTACCGTGTATTATTCAAAATTATTCCCATATGCCAGAGCCCGGCCTTCACGATGCAGAACAGAATATGACCTTTATACAAACGCTTTTAGCCAATGAGATATCCAAACCCGGCCCCTTGATTTTGCCTTTAAAAAGCGATGACGGATTTTTGGAAAAAACTGCCTCGCAGCGGTATTTTATCTGCCACCCCGGCTCCAGCACGCAAAGGGGGATGACCGAGAAGCGGCTTCCAGGCCCAAAATTCGCTCAAATTATCAAAAAAATATATGAGAGATTTAATCTATTATGCGCACTTTGCGGGGGGCCGGAGGAGGCCAAACTGCGCCGGGAGATAGCGGCCCTTTGCCCGGGAGCTATTTTAAATTTGGAAACAGCCAACTTGAATGAGCTAAGCTCTCTCATAGAGGGCGCGGCCTTTTATCTGGGTAACGATTCTGGCATTATGCACATGTCGGCTGCCCTGGCTAAAAACTGTATCGCCTTTTTTGGCCCCTCCGACGAAACCCGTACAGGCCCTTATTATTTAAACCCGGAATCTGAGCAAGAGCTCCCGCTTCCGCACAGGGGCCACCTTGTATTGAGGAACCCGCTCCGGGAGCAGGGCCCCAAACCGGGTGTAAAAATAAACCCCCGACTGCTGCACAAAAATCACGGACTGCAGGATATGGATATGGACTGGGCGTGGGAGAGGATTGAGCCCTTCCTGGGGAGTTTTTTGGATGAGTAATAGCTGGTATCTGGCTAAAGTGATAAGAAGAA
>CAZRWX010000114.1:6234-7985 GCA_964603925.1 uncultured Bifidobacteriales bacterium
CTCTGTGGTGAATTAATAAACCGGATACCTAAATGCCCATCAACCTTCAAACTTAAACAGCTTTTCTTCGGGAAGGTCCTTCAACCGCAGGCCGGCCTTATCTTTAGCGGACAGATTGGGAGCCTGGGTCAGCCACTCGATACCCAGGTCCGGGTCGTCCCAGAACAGAGTAGACTCATACTCCGGGTAGTAGAGGTCCGTACACTTGTAATGAAACAGGGCGTTAGTGCTTAACACCTCAAAGCCATGGGCAAAACCCGGAGGCACAAAGAACTGCTTTTTGTCCTGTGAGGACAAACGAACCCCCGCCCATTTACCAAAAGTGGGAGACCCGCGGCGGATATCTACCACTACATCATGCACCTCGCCCTCCAGCACACTCACCAGCTTACCCTGGGGGTTGGGGTTTTGAAAATGAAGACCGCGCAGCACACCCTGGCTGGAGCGGGAGAAATTATCCTGCACAAAAGGCCCCGGAATGCCCGACTCCTGATAACGCCCCTGACTCCAACTCTCGTAAAAAAAACCCCGGGTGTCCCCGAATACATCCGGTATAACAACTAGCAGGCCGGGGATATCGTGTTTAACGATTTCCATACATCTCCTTGTAATAATTTTGGTAACCACCGCAAGTTACATTCTCCAGCCAGGTTTTTTGACTGAGGTACCAGTCAATGGTTTTAGCAATGCCGGTTTCAAAACTCTCCTGAGGCTGCCAGCCCAGCTCATTTTTAATTTTGGTGGAGTCTATGGCATAGCGCAAATCGTGGCCGGGCCTGTCCTTTACAAACGTAATAAGATTTTGCGATGCCTCTGCGCCTGAACGGCCCAGCTTATTGTCCATAAGCTTACATACCAGTTTTACAATATCGATATTGGTCCATTCGTTAAAACCCCCTATATTATACTGCTCGCCCAGCCGGCCCGCCTCCATAACCTTAAGGATAGCGCGGCAGTGGTCGCTGACATAGAGCCAGTCACGCACATTTTTACCTTCACCGTAAACGGGAAGGGGCTGCTTGTGCAGTATATTGTTAATAATAAGGGGAATGAGTTTTTCAGGAAACTGATAGGGACCATAGTTGTTAGAGCAGTTGGTTATGACCACAGGCAGATTATAGGTATGAAAATAGCTGCGCACCAGATGGTCTGAAGAGGCTTTGGATGCTGAGTAGGGACTGTTGGGTTTATAGGCAGTTTCCTCTGTAAACAGACCCTCTGAGCCCAGAGAACCGTAGACCTCGTCGGTGGACACATGCACAAACAGGCCCTCTTTACTTTTACCGGACGCCTGCCAGTAACTGCGCGCGCACTGCAAAAGGCTAAAGGTGCCTAAAATATTAGTCCTTAAAAATATGGAAGGGTCCTCAATACTGCGGTCCACATGAGACTCCGCCGCGAAATGCACTACTCTTTGAATATCGTGCCTTTCGAAAAGCCCACTCACCAGCGCTTCGTCCTTAATGTCACCGCGTACAAATACATAGCGGGAATCGTTTTCCACCTCTTTAAGGTTCTCCAGGTTACCCGCATAAGTAAGGGCGTCCAGATTAATAACTTTATAACCAGGACGGGTCTTAAGAGTTTCTAAAATAAAATTAGACCCGATAAAGCCCGCGCCCCCTGTAACCAGGATGCTTTTTAAATTTTCTGATGTTTGAGTTGTCATTGATTGCCTTTTGAAAAAGTAAGCGTCATTGGCAAATTAAAAAAAACTGCAATTGCGCGCCTTGACTTTATGGAAATAATAA
>CAZRWX010000114.1:8085-10601 GCA_964603925.1 uncultured Bifidobacteriales bacterium
GGACGGGTGCTCAGGGTGAGCGGGCCTCAACAGTTGAGGTAGTAATCTCAAGGCCGATGCAGAGGCCGTAACAAGTCTGTAAACTCTTTAACAGGCGCGAATGTTGTACCGGGTACTTCAACAAAAATCGTAATCCAACCGGCCATGGCCCCATTCCACAACCCGGGATGCTCCAAGGCCAGAACAGGCTTACCAAAGACTGATTTGGCGCTGATAAAGGAGGTGCTTTTATCCACGAAATTGTTTAAATCAAACTGTTGCCCCTTGTAGTCCCGCAGACCGCATACAAGGTCTACCGGATTGAAATGGGTAGACCTTTTCTGAATATCGGCCTGTTCCCGGGAACGCAAGTCTATTTGGGAGGACTCTACTATTTGAGGAGACAATGTCCCATCATCACCCTTAACCCAGAAAGGGCCGCCTCCAGGCTCACCCTCATTAGGCACCATCCCACAGACACGGATAGGACGGTTTAAACGCTCCAGAAGAAATTTGCCCTTCTCACCCTCATCCAGGCCCTGGGGCAAACTGAGGCCCAGCTCCTGACAATAGAAAGACTCAGCATTTTCTACAGCTTTACGCCCAGGACTTGAGGAAAGTGCTTTTACATGCTCAAAAACACAGCTCTGGAGCTCAACAAGCAAGCCGCCCAGCAGCGCACTGTGTTTTTGGCATATGGATTCATGATTGCCATGAACCACGTTATCGATATTTTTAATAAAAACGATATCGGCTTTAAGATTGTTTAAGTTCTGCAGCAGCGCCCCATGACCGCCAGGTCTGAAGACCAGACGGCTTTCCTCATTACGAAAGGGGGTATTGTCCAGATCTACGGCTATGGTATCTGTGGAAGGGCTTTGTTCAGACAACTCCATTATAAACAAGTCGCCGTCTCTGGAATAATGGCGTTTAGCCTTATCCAGAAACCACTGAAAACGCTCCCGGTGCTCCGATGAAACCGTAAAATGAATGCGCACCCCGCCCTCACCAGGCTTAAAAAGTATGCGCGCGCTTTCCAGGTGCTCACCAAGCGCTGTCCGTGACTCCTGTTCATAAGTATGGAACTCCACCAGACCTTTGGGTAAATTTGAATAATTAAGACCTTCAGATTCCAAAATGGCCTGTAAAATCTTTTTATACCTGCCCTTTTCTAAAAGAGTACTCAGATCATGGCCCTGTTTTGCCAGTGCACGACCCAAAGATTTAAAAAACGGATACTGAGGCAGCTGGGAAATGAAGTCCGCAAACCATTTTAAATTTTGTTCGGCCGATGGATTCTCCCCCCTCATAATGCTCTTGTCTATCTGCTCAAAAGCATTATTTAAGGCCAGCAAATTACGGAACATACGGCTGGCGGCCCCTGAGGCTGGCACAAACTTAGAACATCGGCCTTTTGAACAGGCCTGATCAAAAGACTCCTTAAGAGATTGGGCCTGATTTTGAGCAATAATGCGAATGCCCTTACCCGCCGTGCAGGGGGCAGATAAATTTAAATAGGCTGCACCCTTTTCAAAAACGGCCAGCTGCTGTAATACAGCGGCCTCGCTAAGCCCATGGGACGCTATTTGTGCTCTGTCCAGCTCGGTAAAAACCCCCTCGCTCATACTAACCCCCTCAAGTTCCAAACCAATTTAGAAACGTACTCAAACCTTTATTTCATTCATATAGTTATTACATTGTGCCTAAAAAGGAGGCTGTTTGTCAACTTATTTAGTAACCGGGGGTGCGGGCTTTATCGGCTCTCATTTATGTGAAAGGCTCTTAACCGGGGGCCACCAGGTGGTTTCCATAGACAACCTGGACCCCTTTTACGACAAAGCCATCAAACTTGGCAACCTGGAGTCCGTCAAAGCCGCGGCAACTGCGGCCGGGCAGCATTTCGAAGACTACCGCGGTGATATACGCGACATACATTTTGTCGACTCCGTTTTTAAAAAGCATAAAATTGACGCCACCGTTCACCTGGCCGCCCTGGCCGGTGTCCGCCCATCCATTGAGCGGCCCGTAGACTACTGGAGCGTAAATGCCACAGGCACAGCCACCCTCCTTCAGGCCCATAAAACCCATGGGGTAAAAAAGTTTGTCTATGCCTCTTCATCATCAGTCTACGGCAACTGCAAAACAGCCCCCTTTAAAGAGGATATGTTTCTGGAAAATCCCATTTCCCCATATGCGGCCACCAAGCGCGCGGGGGAGCTCATGTGCTACAACTCCAGCCACCTGGAGGGTGTCAATACAATATGCATCCGCTTTTTCACTGTATACGGTCCCAGGCAGCGGCCCGACCTTGCCATTCACAAATTCTGCCGCCTTATCCTGGAGGGCAAACCCATACCATTTTTTGGCGACGGCAACAGTGAGAGGGACTACACCTTTGTCAGCGATATATGTGATGGTGTAATCTCGGCGATTGATTATGCAGAGTCGTGCCCCTACGACATTATAAACCTGGGTGAGTCCAACACCATCAGCCTTAAGGGCCTGGTGAGCACTATTGAGGCCGCTCTTGGCAAAAA
>CAZRWX010000115.1:0-10579 GCA_964603925.1 uncultured Bifidobacteriales bacterium
TTATTTCACCAATTATGTAACTTACCTGAATATGAACTTACCCACAGATTCTGCTATAGAGCCGTAGAAAGAAGCTATTGTCTGTTGTCGCCAGTCGTCCTCGTCCTCGTCCTTCGTCCTTCGTCCTCGAAAACAGAATTTAAACTACCATGGATTAAAAGATCCAGGAATTATCCCGGAAATATTTCGAGGACGAAGGACAAGGACGATTGAAAGCATTGAGAAGTGGTTACTGCTCTGAATACCAATCAGGGAGGCAATTTTGGATATATTGGCCGAAGAAGCGTTTTAGAATGCATGGAGGGCTTTTTTGTATAACAGCGGGATAAATAACAGGACAGCAGATTGAACTGGGCCAGAGAAAAGCTCTCAAAACCTAATGCTAATAATTTCAAACATTATTAAGGTTAGAAGCTATTTTAAGTTCTAAATTAAAGGTATAGAATCTAAAAATGGAGAGCAATAAAATGCGAAACACATTAAATAATAAAGAGTTTCAGAGCAAAATCCAGGAAATTAATGACCCTTCCATTGACAGGCATAATACCGCCTGGCAGTATTTATCCACATTTTTAAACGATCAGGGTTTTCAATCCCAAAATCTGCTTGAGAAAATCAGTGCCTTCAACGTTGCCATACCCAGCTGGGCTCTGGGCACTGGGGGCACCCGGTTTGGGCATTTTTCCGGAGCTGGTGAACCAAGAGACTTAGCAGAAAAAATTGAGGATGCTGGCCTTCTCAAGGGGCTTAGCCAGGCTACAAATTCCAT
Organism: uncultured Bifidobacteriales bacterium; assembly: GCA_964603925.1. Lineage (GTDB taxonomy): Bacteria > Fibrobacterota > Fibrobacteria > UBA11236 > JADFYW01 > CAZRWX01. Next base: position 770 of record CAZRWX010000115.1, read on the forward strand.
ATCCCTGCACATACCCTGGGACATTCCCAAAAACCCCGCGGAAACCAAAGCTCTGGCCGCCGAATTCGGTTTAAGTTTTGACACCGTTAATTCCAACACTTTTCAGGATCAGCCCGATCAGGATTTCAGCTACAAATACGGTTCACTCAGCCACACGGACAAAGTGGTACGGGAGCAGGCCATTGAGCATAACCTTGAGGTTATAAACTATGGTCAGGAGCTTGGTTCCAAAGCCATTACTATCTGGCTGGCGGACGGCAGCTGCTTCCCCGGCCAGCAGGATTTCCGCAGAGCGTTTGAGCGTACCTCCTACTCTTTAAGGAAAATCCATGATAAACTCCCCGGGGGCTGGCGCATGTTTACAGAGCATAAACCTTATGAACCCAATTTTTACTCCACCGTAGTGGCAGACTGGGGCAGTTCACTGTTACTCGCCCAGCAAGCAGGGGAAAAATGCCATTGTCTTGTTGACCTTGGCCACCACCTGCCAAATACCAATATAGAGCAGATTGTATCCCGCCTTCTTATGGTAGACCGTTTAGGGGGCTTCCATTTTAACGATTCCAAATATGGCGACGACGACTTAACCGCCGGCTGTATAAAGCCCTACCAGCTCTTCCTTATTTTTAATGAGCTTACCCCCTTTATGAATCCTGATAATTCCCATAACCCATCTTTATGCTGGATGATTGATGCCAGCCATAATGTTAAGGACCCTATAGAAGATATACTACAAAGTCTGGACGCTATCCGTACAGCGTATGCACAAGCTCTGCTGGTAGACCGCAAGTCGCTGGCAGCGGCTCAGGAAAGTAACGACGCTGTAGCAGCACAAGAGCTGCTGCAGCGCGCCTATCGCACCGATGTGCGCCCACTTCTTGCCGAAGCCCGCAGGCTGGCAGGCGGAGCCCTGGACCCCATCACCGCTTTCAGAGATTTGAATATCAGGTCGACTTTGATAAACACCCGCGGCAAAGGCACCAGCGCGGCCGGGCTTTAAGCTATAAACAGGAGAAACAATGTCATTACAAAAGAAATACTCACAAGAGACCAACACCTTTATAAAAGTGTGCCAGGGTCTGGCCACGGACAGGTTTGTAACCAGTGAAGGCGGCAACCTGGCCCTTAAACTGGAAGATGATCTGCTAATGATTACCCCCACCCGCGTGCCCAAGCAGGATATCACTCCTGAGGATATTGTATTTATCGACCTTGATGGCGCCAGAGTTGAAGGCAGTCGCAAACCCACCGGCGAAACTCCTATGTACCTGGGCTTCTTTAAGGAAAGGCCGGATATTAAATCCGCTCTCCATTGCCACGCCCCTTACGCAAATGCTTTCGCTATCACCAAAAGTGAGAACTTATTAATGAAGCCCATATTTCCTGAGGCTGTCATAGAGGTTGGTCCTGTACCCATAGTGCCTTACGCCGTACCACTATCCCAGAGGCTGGCAGACAATTTCAAGCCGTTTTTACCCAAATACAATAGCCTTATTATGGAAAATCACGGACAGGTTATTGTCACCCCACAAGATATTTCCTGGGCCTACAGCATGGTCCAACTTCTGGAGATGACGGCCATGCACCTTATTCACGCTTCTAAGCTGGGTGACATTAAGGAATTAACTGAAGCAGATTTAATAGAATTGGACGGCGTTATGAAAACCCGCGGTCTCATATTAACGGGGAAGCCAGGGGTTAATAAATCATTGATGGATGCATACAGACAAGATTAAGGAAGACTTCGTAAGGGAAATTCCTCAAGTTTAAATAAATTGTAACAACTCAGTGCTGCCTAAATAAAAGCAGGGCCAAATGTGTCATTTTGAACGTTTTAGTAAGCTGTAATTTAGTGAGAAATCCCGTTTACAGTTTCACAACCCCACTGTCCAAAATCACAACAAACCCGGAGATCCCTCATGAACAAGACCCTCATAAAAGAATTCCAATCGCCCTCCAGCCAGTACCGCGGCGCCCCCTTCTGGGCCTGGAATGGTAAGCTTGAGCCCGAAGAGCTCAGGAGTCAAATCCGCACCATGAAAGAGATGGGCCTGGGTGGTTTTTTCATGCATTCCCGTGTGGGTCTTAATACTCCCTACCTTTCTAAAGACTGGTTCAAGTGTGTAAATGCCTGTATTAATGAAGCAGAAAAGCTGGGTATGAAGGCGTGGCTTTATGATGAGGACCGCTGGCCCTCCGGCGCGGCAGGCGGCCTGGTCACAAAAAATGTCAAATACCGCTCCCGTAAGCTAACGTGCCAGGCTATAAAAAAAGCCAGCGAAGTTATAAAAAAAGGCGCGACTGTAGCAGTATTTAAGGCCGTTGTTAACGGCGACACAATCTCGCATGTACAGCGCCTCAAAACTATCCCCAAATCAGAATCACTTAAAGGCAACAACAGGTTTATTGTCACACAAATCCATATTGACGAACCAGAATGCTGGTATAACGGTTTTACGTATCTGGATACCATGAATCATGAAGCGGTTAAAGAGTTTATTAAAGTAACTCACGAAGCCTACCGCAAAAATTGCGGCAGGCATTTTGGCAAAAGTATACCTGGCATCTTTACCGATGAACCAAACGTACAACATGACAACACGCCAGAGGGCTGGTCGCGCATACCATGGACAGAGTCCCTGCCATCGGTATTTAAAAAACGTTATGGTTACGACATTTTGGACCGCCTGCCGGAGCTTTTTTATAATATAGAAGGTCAAGAGGTGTCTCAGGCGCGTTATCATTATCGTGACTGCATGACATGGTTATTTGTAGACGCTTTTGCCCGGCAGATCGGAGAATGGTGTCAAAAGAACGCCATAGACTTTACAGGACACGTACTGCAGGAGGATACATTATCCTTCCAGACACAGTCTGTGGGCAACTGTATGAGGTTCTATGAGCACATGCAGGCTCCGGGTATGGATCTCCTGACCGAACACACCAAACATTACATCACAGCCAAGCAGGTATCCTCTATGGCCAGGCAGTTTGACCGTAAATGGCGCTTAACAGAGACTTACGGCTGCACGGGGTGGGATTTCCCCTTCCTGGGTCACAAGGCCCTTAGCGATTGGCAAACGGCACTGGGCATTAACCTGCGCTGCCAGCACTTGTCCTGGTATACCATGAAGGGTGAAGCCAAACGCGATTACCCCGCTGGCATACATTACCAATCCCCCTGGTACAAAGACTATTCCAAAGTAGAGGATTACTATGCCCGCATTACCTCTATTATGACCAAAGGCAAAGAGGTACGCGACCTCCTGGTTATACACCCCATAGAAAGCATGTGGGTTACTTTCCGGGGCTGGGCGTCCCAAAAAGACCTGGCATTTGAAAATAAATTTGAGACACTGTGTCTTACGCTTCTAAAGGAGAATATAGATTTTGACTTTGGGGACGAAGAGGTTATGGCCCGCCATGCCACACTGTCATCCCGAGCGGAGCCGAGGGGCGACAGTGTGATCGATAACGGGAGGAATACACCAACACCGGTAATTAAAATAAAATATGGACAGTATAAGGCTGTAATACTCCCCCCCATGTTGACTATCCGTTCCACCACCTTAAGTTTGCTTAAACGGTTCCGCGCTGATGGCGGCAAAGTGGTATTTGCCGGACAACCCTCTCGGTTTGTTGATGCCGTTGAGTCCAGCCTGTGTACAGACTTCGCCAGGGAATGTGTTGTAGTTCCTGAAAAGGGTTTAAGAGCTGTAAAAGCTCTTGAAATCAATGCGCGAGTCATATCTATTCAGGACAACAACAAAAAAGAAATACCCGGAGTACTTCATTTGCTAAGAGAGGATGCACAGAATAATTATTTATTTGTCGCCAATACAGGTTTAAATCAGAAGCAGTTCATGGCCAAAGACGATATCATGGCCGTTAACCGTACTTGTGCCTATGATGAAGTTACCATAAGTGGTCTGCCGGCCAGCGGAAGCAAACCTGTGGAGCTGGACCCTGACACAGGCGCCATTACCTTAGCCGACGCCCATAAGCAAAATGGTTGCTGGCATATTAGGACAACTTTCAGTGCTTTAGGCAGCAGGCTATTTATCATACCTAAACAAAAACTGAATCATGATTACAAAGCCAAACCCAGTTATAAAGCCCTGCAGTCTAAAAGTATATCTTCAAAAAAATGGGCTATAAGTCTTACCGACTATAATGCCGTAGTCCTTGACCAACCCGCGTTTAAAATTGCCGGGGGTAAACGTCAAAAACCAGAGGACATCCTGCAGGTAGACAGGAAAGTGCGCCATCACCTGGGTATTGAGCCCAGAGGGGGCGCTATGGTCCAGCCCTGGGCCCAGCCAACCCCGGTCAGGCAGAAAAGCACTGATGTTACACTTGAATATGATTTTAAGGTTAACCATATACCTGATAATAATTTATTCCTGGCTATAGAAACGCCGGACACATTTAAAGCCGCCCTTAACGGCAACAGCATTGACATGAACATAAACCGCGGGTGGTGGTGTGACAAATCTCTGCAAAAAATACCCATCGATAAATCATTTTTTATTAAAGGTCAAAACAAGCTGACTCTTATTTGCCATTATGCCCAAACACATTCCGGCTTGGAAATTGTTTATCTACTGGGCAGTTTCGGCGTAAAGCTGGCCAATGATAAGCCCGTAATTACAGCTTGCCCCCAAAATTTAAGCCTTGGAAACTGGGTAAAGCAGGATCTGCCTTTTTATTCCGGCAGTGTTATCTATCAAAACCCCGTTAATGTTCCCGCCTTAAAAAAGGGGCAAAGGTTATTTTTAAAGGTTCCAAAATATAAAGGTACTGCTGCGGCTGTTCTGGTAAATGGTCAACGAGCTGGTCTTATAGCCTGGGAGCCTAATGAAATAGATATTACCGCTTTAGTAAAAGGCAGCAGTATTGAATTAGGTATTGAAATTATATCGCACAGACGCAACTCCCATGGCCCTCTGCACAATAAAATAACATGGCCAGTGTGGACAGGGTCCGGTGAATTTACCGGTAACCAGAATAACGGCGAATACAACCTGGTGCCCTGCGGCCTTATGAGCCAGCCGGTGCTGGAAGTCAGGGGGTAATCTTACAGGGCCAAATTATCTTATAGGGCCAGTTCATGAACTGTCCCGGCAAGATTTAAACCGTTTAATCTTTATAATTACCAAAATTAATCATACAATATTAACAGTATATTGTTGTTAACTACCGGTGTTTTACCATACCTGGGGCCACTATAACAGGCTTTAATTCCTGGATATTGGCCAAGGAGGAGTATAAATGTATTTATCCTGGTTCAGGTATCAACCTTCGCTGTCTCTAAGCCGTCTGCCTAAAATTCTTTTGAATTCAGCTCTGGGCCTTGCGCTTATATTTCCTGTTTCCGGTACTGCTTCGGAAGTTGATAAAATTCCCATTGTATTCCATCAGTTTAAAAGCACCTTGCTGGACGATATTATATCGGCGAAATACATCACCAGGACCTTTAAATCAGAACTTGCCAGTGATGACCGGTTTGAAATTCTGGAAGTATCCACATTACCTTTATATACTTCTAAAATTATCAGTGTAAAAACCGCCGCTGCCTGGGGCAGGCAGGCCAATGTGCCATTAGTAATTTTAGGCAGCGTTACAAAAACCGGGCCGTTTATAAAAATGACCTTCGGTTTTTATGATGTGGAAAATGAGAAGCTCCTCCAGGAAATCAGCACAAACCTTACAGGTCACGATTCTACGGACTTTAAAGAACCTGTCAGGAGAGCGGCCGCAGTCCTTAAGGGTGAGGTAACACCCAAATATAAAATTCCAGCACCCGTTATCTGGGGGGCAATAGCGGGTTTATCGTGCATAGTCGGCTATACGGTAGCCCTTATAGTTGTTTCTAACAGAGATGCTTCAGAAGAGTTTACAAATATAACAGGCAACTGGTAAAGGCCGTACTTTGAAAAATCTGATTACACTTTTACAATTTTTCGCAGTCTGTTTAAGCGCTCTGGCATTAATAAATTGTGGAGACGATGCCAACAGCACTTCTGTAATCAAAACCAGTCAGCTTAATCTTAACATTAAATGGCTTAAGGAGGGTGTTGAAGCAGACACAACCAGAATAGACAGTGTAAGAGTTACAGTGAATGCCGTCAAACAAAATTTAATATTCACTCAAACCATATCTTTTGAGGATAGGGCGTTCTCCTTTGAAAAGTTACCCACCGGGGAGCCACTGGTAATCAAAGTACAAGGCCTGGACAAATACGGTTCTGTCATATTTGAAGGTATGGAAACTATAGAAGATTTATTGGAGAACGGCGCACCGGTAATTAACGCCCACCTTCAAGCACCCCTTGCCCCCTCCAGTCTTACTACCACACTAACAGGATCCAATAAACACCTTTTAGAATGGCAGCCTCAATCAGACAACTGGCTGTTTTTTGAAATCCAGAAAATTGACACAATAACCCCTGGTACTCCCCTTAATCCGCAGACCGGTTTAAGAACAGACACCAGCTGGGTGCCAAGCTCCTCTATTACAACTGACTCCAATAAAATTTTGGATTTCAGAGTAAGAGCATATAATTCCGCCGGCTATTCTCCCTGGTCCCACCCCCTCAGGTTGGGGCCCAAATTTACGCTGAATATTTTATCTCACGCAAACCCTGACACAGTAAACTTCCGTGTTGCCAGTATCTTTGGTATAGCCAGCGCCTTAGAGGGTATATCTCAGTTTAAAATAAATGACAGCACATTAGTTATTATTGATAATCATTGGCAGCTTAAAGGGGTTATTTTAGATACCGGGGAGAATGTCTTTAATTTTACCATAACCGATGACGGGGCAGACAAAAATATTTTTAACAGGCAATTAAGTATATACTATGACCCCGACTATCAAAAAGTTACAAACCGCTCTCCTAAATTTTTATCCAGCGCCACCAATTTGGCGGCAACTTTAAAATCCAATCAGACCTATACCAAAATTCTCAAGGCCTCGGACCCCGATGAGTTTAATGAAATCAGTATAAATCTCAGTCCCTCTCTGGTTTTAACAGAAGACAGTATATTAACCTGGGTACCCACCCTGGCTGATACAGGCATAAACCATGCCTGGGCCATTGTGACAGACCAGGATGGTGCCAGAGACTCCATGGGCTGGGAGATTACAGTTATTGACAGCCGTATAAATACACCGCCATTCATATATTCAAACGCGGGCAATTTAAAAAGCAAAACAACATATGGTCAGTTATATGAAGAAAAGATATATGCTGTAGATCTCGAGGATGGGATCGATTTAAAATATTCAGTAATAGAGGGCAAGCCATCTATAGACTCCAATGGTAATCTCAGCTGGTATCCTGATTTTGAGGACATAGGCACTCACACAATTAAAGTTCAGGTAGAGGATGACTCTGGCGCCATAACCCAGGTTCAATGGATACTTCGAGTTAACCATCCCAGCATTAAGAATTTTAACGCCGGGTATGATCAGATTGTGTCAATCAGCGATACCATATACTTTACACCCATTATCGAGCTGCAATCCGATTCCATCATAAAATACCAATGGTATTGCCACAATAAATGGGATTACATCGAAGTATCAAAACCCGACACTCAGCTGGTGGCCCCAGACACCGCTATTAATTTTTACACCTGCGCTCTCCGAATAACACTCTCCGGAGGTGATTCTACAGAGGACAGTGTAAACATCAATGTTATTCAGGACAAGCCCAGGATAAATCTTGATAATGATGTATATATCTTTGAGGGTGAAACAAAAACCTACACAGGCGTCGCGACCGACACATATGGGGTAATAGTTAAATGGGAATGGAAGATCGGCAGTGACACTGTTTTTTCAACCGGTGCCGATACAATATCTGTTACCATGCCTTTAAATACAGAAGCTCTCAGTTGCAGCCTCCGGGTCACGGACGATGACGGTAATATTACAATCGCAGGCACACAAATTTATTCTACAAATATAAAGACGGTCGCTACCGGCACATTCACTATGGGGTCAGCAGTTAATTCAGACGGGGATGAAACTCAGCATGATGTTGAGCTTTCCCCTTTTAAAATTGATGCCATCGAGGTTTCTCAAAAGGAATATTTTCACCGTATGGGTGTTAAGCCTTCCGGGTTCGGCTATAATGAAACTTACCCTGTGGAAAGCGTAACCTGGTATGATGCGGTTTTATTCTGTAATGCTAAAAGCATAGCTTTTGGTTTTGACACAGTGTATACATATGACGGTATTGTAGGGCTTTTATCAGCGGGAGTAACCAATTTAACTAACCTGACTATAAATTATGCAGTTAAAGGTTTCAGGCTGCCCACAGAGGCCGAATGGGAGTACGCCGCCCGCGGGGGTGCTGTAACGGAGTATCATTGGGGAGACTCCCCTGCTCTGGCTGACACTTTTGCCGTCTACGATAGTAATTCATCATTATCCACAGCGCCATCAGGCTCCTTAAAGCCCAATGGGCTGGATTTATACGATATGGCCGGTAATGTCTGGGAATGGTGTAATGACTGGTATGGCCTGTACCCCTTTACTCTGGAAAAGGACCCCACTGGCCCTGCTGTAGGGGCTGCCAAAGTTATTCGCGGGGGCAGTTGGATGGATAACGCTAACACTTTGAGGAGTGCGGAACGCGATATTGGCCCCCCGGCATGGAAGAGTAAATTTGTGGGCTTCCGCACCCTGCTGCCTCTGTAAACTATTACGAAGCAGCCTTTATCACAGATAGTGAGTATTTCCCACACGCCGTCAGCGGGGATATTAATCCACCCTTAATACTGAAGAGTGTAATATCTGCGCTCTAAGTACCCGGGCCATCCTTGGTATACACAAATACATCAAAAGTGTCAGCGTTGGCAAGTACCCCGTGGGCGCCGCCATCAAAAGAAAAGGAGGTTTGTAAATTTGAACTGCCCCAGGGAGAAAAAGGCTGATTTACATCCGTTCTTTACATGCAGAATTTTGCCGTCCTGCCTTCGCTGTGTAGCTACGCCATGGCACTCTCACTGCCAGTCACTCCGGCTTGCCCGGAGTCAAATTAAGATCTTTAGCAGGGTTTACTGCATTATGAAGCCTACTTTTAGCTCCTGCGGCTTTCATAAGATAATAGCCTACTGTAAGGGCAATAATTATCGATGCGATTCCAATCAAAGTCATACTGTCAAGTTTCTTAATATCCAGAATAATTACCTTCCTGGCAATTGCGATAATTGCTACAGATAACACTACCTCATAATGTGGTTGCCCCGGAGAGCAATATGTTTTCATTATTGTTTCCAGTAGTTCTATACCAATAAGCACAAGCATAAATAGCCCAAATAAATCAAGCAAATCATTTACATCCAGCAGCAAATATTGAGATTTATGGATATCTTTAATAATGGTCCAGCCTAAATCTATAATGGCCAGGCCCAAAACTATGGCTATCATGACCATAAGTATTTGGATCATTATTTTTTCGTATTTCTTCAGCAAGTCTAACATAAATGAATTATAACCATTTAACACCATTTACCCTGGACAGTTCACAGGCTTAGACATAAATTATATTTTTCATTTATTGTACGCAAGGAGCCGGCGCGTTTTTTAGATAACGTCCGTTTTTTATTTAATTTAATCTCATAACACTTAGAGATCCCCTCATTTCTGTAAGTGCTACAACTGATCCATGTTAACTATAATACGCATCCATCGCTCTACATTTGTAATAATTTACTTTTCATGGCGTTTGTTTTTCAGGGCGGAGAATTTGCCGAAGTCTTTAATCCATTTTGATATTGTGGGCAGCGTTGGTGAGA
>CAZRWX010000116.1:0-10405 GCA_964603925.1 uncultured Bifidobacteriales bacterium
AGAGCAAATGGGCAAACAGCCATGTTAATCAGGGCCATATTAGAGGCTTCCGGCTTGGAGAGCGAATTTATAAGCCTTGCAGGCAAGTCAATTTCCGGCTGCAGAGGCTGCCTTTATTGCGCAACCCATCCCGGGGATTGCTGTTATAAGGATGACTGGAATTTAATCAGCGAAAAGATGAAACAAGCAGCTGCCATTGTTTTTGGTGCTCCCACCTATAGTGGCAACATCAACGCTCTGAGCCACGCCTGCATCGAGAGGACGTATTCCCTGAGGCACTCTACATATTTCTTAAGAGATAAGCCTGCCGTGGTAGTTTCTCCCAATGAACCGGGTAATCCCGCGGAATTGTATATCGAAAGAATGCTAAAGCAAAATGGGATGAAACTCATAGCCACAGTGTCAGGCTGCTGCAATATGGCGCCCTGCTGGCATTGCGGCGAGGGCCACAAGTGCACATACGGCCACGTACCTAAGCCGGAAAATGGAAAGTTGTTAGATCATATACCTGAGGAAACCATACCGAAAGGTTTTAAAGGATCTACAGAAGCGCAGCAAAAGGCCCGGGAAGCGGGGCTAAAATTGAGAGAGGTCCTGGCCTAATTTAGACCAGGGATTTTTTCTCCTTTCTCACCCAAGAAGTCGCAACCGTATCATTCCGCCTCCACCAACGGGGCTCCGTTAGAGGGTGTTACCGCCACTTTCAGAATTGGACGCGGCCCAGACGTCTACCCCACGGCTCAATCAAATTCAAACGGTAAGTTACTCACTGAGGTTTTCCCAAAGGAATCGTCCCCCCTTATAATTTTTATAGAAACAGCCGCATATACCAGGAAAACACTAACGTTCTATTCATATGGCGATTCTCTTAATCTTGGCAACATACTTTTAATTGGGCTTGAAGAATGGGATGTTTATTTTTGTGGCACTGTAGTAGATTCTATCACCCAGGCTCCACTTAGTAATGTATATATCAATCTTTATCCCGCTCAGGACGACTCTTTATTTACGGATTCTCTGGGAGGTTTTTCCAGAACTATTCACTTGTCTAATGACTATAACGGCCGGGTAAGGTGGAATATAGAGCCTCGGCATTATCATCTCAAATATGGAGATATCACTCCGGAAATGGATTCTACACACGTAGTCATAGCCATCAGACCATATACAGCTGTTAAGGTGAGTGGCATAATCGTGGATTCTGTCACAGGTCAGCCAGTAAACGCAGCCGGCGTTACAATCAGGACATTGTTTAAATATCCAGATTTTGATTCAACATCTTCACACTCCAATGGCCTGTTTGAAGATACTATTTATATTGGTGACACTACATTACCATATTGGTCTGAGCCATATGTGCATATTGAGGCCAATGGTATCCATGCTGCCGGCAAATAACGCATGGAGCCCATAGTTTAATAAATGGCGCTATTTCATCAATTGGGAGACTTGCCGGAACCTGAACTTACCTACAGATTCAGCTAAGGAGCCTTGTTTTAATAACTTTGGCAGCCGTTTTTTTTGCAACTTTAGTTGCCTTGCTGGTAGCAACTTTAGTTGCCTTCTTCTTAGCAACACCAGTTGCCGCTTTCTTCATCCCGGATTTTATCCGCGTTTTAATTGGTACCTCAGTCATATCTATTCCAAAGAGCCCCGATAGCTCATCGTCAGCCAGGTCCAGCTTTCGTTTGCTGGCCGTCTTCGCTGTTTTTAATAATTTTTGGCTTTGGGCCTGGGCCGCTTTGCCCGCCAACTCTTCCATTTTTACACCCCGCAAAGTGAAAAATAACTCCGGCCTGTCATCCAGGCGCGCGCTGACCCCAAACAGGGCGGCAGCTACGTGTTTACACATGTCGGCCCAGTCCGGGCAGGAACAGTCAAATTTAATCTCCCCGGGAGATGGGAAAAGACCCGCTTTGGATTGAAAGAATACTTCTTTTAAATCCTCAGGAAAACGGCCTTCCAGCAGAGCTTGAATAGACTCTATGCTGTCCCCCGCGCTGGCGATCATCTGTTTCCAGACAGCGGGAGTAAGTTTAGTGATGGCAATATCTACTTTATAGGGCCTGGAGCTTGTGCCCGCTACCAGGGCCGTTATCTTACCTGCCTCTATCTGTAAGTCAAGCACCATGCCGTGCCGCACGTAGGCGCGCCCTCGCCCTATGCGGTTGGAATAGTCAGCGTAGCGTTCCAGGTTTTTATTCCAGGAAATCCCCCACCACTTGCAGGCAATTTTATGACCCTCTATGGATATAGGATCCAGATTTCCCCCCTTGGTTTGCAGCTTTTTTAGTTGCTTCAGGGCTTTGGCCTTCTTTTGGGCCACACTGACATAGGGACCATATTGCCAGAAACTCATAAATTTTCTCCTTAACAAAGGGTGCAGTCATGATATTATGCTCAATATTATCTAAGGCAATCATGTCAAATCCCAATATAGAAATCCTAAATCCCAAACAAATTCAAAATCCATCCCGCAAAGCGGGAAAAATTCAAAACAATCGATTATGCATGACATTAAACTTATCCTCTATTTTTAAAATTCTGTATTTGAACTATTGAGATTTAAAATTTCTTTGGTAAAACACGTAATATGAGACTTGCACCCTTAACTGATATTCAATTTAAACAATTCAACCAACTCGCTGTCCGGCATCTCAGTAATCCAGCCCTCACCGGCAGGGGCCAGCACTTTTTTAGAGAGGGACTTCTTACCCTCTATCATGGTGTCTATCTTCTCTTCAATAGTGCCCTGGCATATCATTTTATGCACTACTACATTTTTCTTTTGCCCGATACGGAAGGCGCGGTCCGTGGCTTGATCTTCCACCGCCGGGTTCCACCATCGGTCAAAGTGTATGACATGATTTGCGGCTGTAAGGTTGAGGCCCAGGCCTCCGGCTTTAAGAGAGAGAATGAAGTAGGGCACATACGCGTCGCTTTGAAACTGTGATACCAGTGCTTTACGTTTATTAATAGCTGTGCCCCCGTGGAGCATGAGGCCCTGGCAGTGAAAAATAGCCTGTAGAAAGCGATTCAGAGGTTCGATTACTTCGCGGAACTGGGTAAAGATAAGCACCTTCTCCCTTTTTTCATATATAGTTAAGCAGATATCCCTGAGGCGCGCAAACTTCCCGCTTTCATCCTCACTATAAGCGCTCTGCCCGTTGAAGTGATCGGGGTGATTGCACAACTGTTTAAATTTGGTAAGATAACCCAATACAACCCCGCGCCTTTTTATACCCTCGGAAGCCGCCAGGTCTCCCCTAAGAGTATCTACCAGATTTTGATAAAGCACAACCTGAGTTTTAGATAGACTGGCGAAGGTTTTCATTTCAATTTTATCTGGCAGGTCTTTAATAACGGATTTGTCAGTTTTAAGCCGGCGCAGAATATAAGCGCGCACCGTGCGGCGCAGGCGAGAATAACCGGTGGGGTCGTTTTGCAGGGTTTTAGTAAAGGATTGAAAGTTTTTAAAACCACCCAGAAGGCCGGGGTTGATAAAATCAAAAAGGGACCAGAGATCGGTAAGGCGGTTCTCCACCGGGGTGCCTGTGAGCACCAGGCGGTGTATGCCCTTGATGGCCTTGATGGCGCGGGTTTGAGCTGTGCCGGGGTTTTTAATTGCCTGGGCTTCATCCAAAATAACATAATACCACTGTCGGCTTTTTATCCATGTGAGCTTGCGGGCCATAGTGTAGGTAGTTATGATAAGATCCCATGACCCTGTACGTTCGGGTAAATTATTAAACTCCCCGGGCGAAAGTGCCTGGGGGTGGGCAACTACGGCTTTGAGGGTGGGGGTAAACTTGCTTATTTCCTCCTGCCAGTTGGAGAGAAGTGATGCGGGCACCACTAGAAGGCACGTGCCAAAGCCCGAGCCCTTTGTCTCCTTAAGTGTTTGTAACAGCGCCAGCACCTGGACTGTTTTCCCCAGACCCATGTCGTCGGCCAGGCACATGCCAAAGCCCAGATTATGTAAAAAGTGCAGCCAGCTGAGCCCCTGGGCCTGATAGGGTCTGAGGCTGGCTCGCACGCCTTTACCCGGAGTGGTAGTACGGATGAGGGAAGGGTTGGAGAGCTTACCCAATGTAGACTGGAGCCAGCTGCCGCAGAGTATCTGGCTTTGGGTCAACACGTCCTCTTTGCTGCCGGAGGTATCCATTAACAGGCTCATGGCGTCGGCTAAGGATATATGGTTATCCCTGGCAAATATTTTAGCTTTTTCAAAAAGCTCCAGGGTTTGTTTGAGGGATTTATCATCAACCGCTATCCATTTGCCTTTAATAAAACTTAGCCCCTCCGATTGCGACAGGATGCGCCGGGCGTCTGTCTCGGTAATACGCTCACCGCCGATATGGAGCCAGGCCTGGAAATCCAGCAGCGAATCTGCACCCACCTGGCCGGGGGCCGTATTGCCTACCGACATGCCCAGGGAGATGGATTTGGGTCTGCCCCCCCACCAGCGCGGAATGCGGCAGAGTATGCCGGCCTTTTCAAAGGCCGGGACCTGAGTGAGGAAACGGTAGGCGTCTTTAGCTTCCAGGGAAATTGGCTGGAATAGTTCGCCGGATTTAAGTATCTCCTTGAGAAAACCACTCTCCCGGGCTGCCCGATGTACTGTGCTCAGCAGATCTATGAGCTTTTTTTCATCACCCGCAAACTCTTTGAGGGCATATTGGAGTGGTACATGCCTGTACCCCATTTCCCCGGACCCTTTGCCCAAATCGGTGGAATAAGTGGCCATAAAGGCAAACGATCGCATCTGTCCCTTTTTATTTTCCACCAGGTGAAAGTGGATGCGGTTGGAGAGCTCGTGGTCAGGGGTCAACGACTTAAACAGGCCCTCCATGGAGCCCGTCCAGGTTTTAGCCTCACTGGTAAAGGCGCCATGCATCACCTGCCAGACTTGATTTAACAGGCCGGCATCCAGGAACTCTGAACCTGTCATTGGTGGCGCGGAATCAAGCAATAGATTGAGGTCTTCATCCGGCAGGGGTATGTGTGCCTTACCGCGAAGCTTTTCCAATTCGGGCAAAATAAGGAGCTCTTTAGTGAAACGGGAAGCCAGGGCGTACCAGAAGGAAACGGATGGGGAAAAACAAAGACCCGGACTGGCCAGGCCAAGCATGATAAGACCTTTACCGTTGTCTGTCTGGAATTCCCGGAATAAACGCTGTTCCAGGCGCTCCACAGCCTTATCTGTGGTAGTGTCCGAATTTGCCCATTCAAATGCAAGGATGCGGGAGGGCAGTATGATAAAATCAAGACGCTGTGGCATAATGATAAAAGATAACTTTTTTAAAACAATTTCTGAATTCAGTCTTAACATGCGCCGTCCCGGTTTTAAGACCATCAGGTCCCAAATTCGGGAATATCACTGCGGGCATCAGGCAATAATCAGTATTGTAACTTTCCTCAAAAAGTCATTCCCGCTTGTCGGGAATCGGGCTTTTTTAAAGGAATTTTGCACGTTGCGGGTTCCAACCAGCCTGTAATTACTAAGAAGTAACCATTTACTTCAGCATAAAATATCATGGCTTGAGCTGTTGGCATTCCTTTTGCGTAAGGGTTATTTAAACAACTCTGCCAAAGGGAATTATGAAACATTTTATTTATGCTATCACACTAATTTTATTATCTGGACACTGGGCCTCCGGTGCCCTGCGTTTTTATGGTTTTCAGGAGGATGTTGTAAATGACAGTACTCTTCTTTACAGGCAGAAGTTCCTCTCTTATACAACTCTGGAAAAGTCTGTTATTAAGGTCACGCCCAAAGGCGCTTATCTGGATATTACCGAAGATGCCTGGATATCGTCGGATATACCATCCGGTGATATAGAAGGCCTTACCAGGGACTATTTCTTAAAGTCTGAGCTTTACCTGCCGCCCAGGGCAGCCATAACGGGTTTAATAACCTGGATAAAGAGTAAGCCCTATAAGGCCAGGCTTAAACCCACGGTGTATTCCTTTGATAAATATTTTACCGACAGTGTGGCTCTGGGAGATTATATCAACGGACGAGTGGCCTTTTTGCAGCAGGCCTCTGAGGGTGAGTACCGCGCGGTCTTTACCCAGTTAAGCCTGGGGGAAGTAAAACATATCCGTATCCGGTATCTTCTGCCCAATCAGTCCGGCGGGACCGGCGGTTATCATATTCCTGTTGTTTTTAATGGCGAACATGGTCGGGTGCCCGAAGCCACAAAGCTGGTATTGCTTATGAATAATAAAAAACACAAGTATATATTGACTACGCCCAGCGGGGAGCTTCAGATTAGAGATACTACTACTATTATGGTCCCCTATGCTTCTGGCTACGATATAAGGCATGGTGAGGGGGCCACCGCCGCCCTGCATGTCTCAGAGATACCCGATGGTGATTTAGAGGGGCACTACGCGTATCTTAACGCCTCTTTCCCCGATTCTCTGCTGGAGACGCTGTCGCGCAAAATGGAAGTAGTACTGGTATGGCGCTGGAACAGGCCTTTTGATCTGGTGGATTTTGATGGATCTGGTTTAAAGAATGTATCCGCCAAAGGTTTGCTGGCAATCCAGCAGGCGGGGGAATTAAAAAACCTTGTAGAGGACCTTGCCCAAAAGGGACATGGTGTGGGACTTATACATACCCTGGAAGACAGTGTTGAAAAAGCCCTGGGTGTATCTTATGCCGGTGGTGACAGCCTTGAGTTAATTCTAAATTATCTTGACCAGTTTAATGCCTATTATATTTATGACCATTATAATCCAATTACCACTGAACATCCTGAATGGGTGCCCCAAGCCGCCGGAGCAGAATCCTATTACGATAAAAAGCGCGGTGAATTTTATGATGCCGTTGAAAAAGCCACTGCCATGTTCGGGGCAGATTCTGCTCTGCTGAAACACCTGGCAGTTTTATCTCTGGGCAGCGGGCAGGCTACTATAAATAAACTAACCACCGCAGGGCTGGATTCCCTTCTGGGCCCTGTGACCCTGGACGCCGGCAGGGGGCAGTGGACGGGTTTTAATTTTAATACACTGGTGGCCACCCCTCAGCAACAGCATCTCTCACCCTGGCAGGGGTTTTATTTCCCCTTCTTCCAGCCCTCTACTATAAAGGTTAATATCCGGGATAGGGTCCAAACCTATTCCTTCCCCGTGGCCGCAAACGATGGAGAAATGATAAATGTGGTATTAAAGTCTTCGCGTGCCTGGGATACAACTATAACCTGGGTAGGCTATGACCCCTATGGCGACAGTACAGGGGCTTTAAGTATTACACCATTCAATTATGAAACAGAACTGGATACAGGGCTTGCCAAGGTTTGGGCCCGGGATATTCACAGGGTTACCGAAAAAGAGGAGGACCAACTGGGGGCCAGGTACGGGCTGGTAACCGGCGGTTCTTATCTGGCCGCTTCCAGCGGAGACAGAGTTTCCTTCTCTGGTAACAGTGTGCCATATTTAGAAAGAGATGAAATTGATATTGAGGTGACGCCTGTGGCTCCTGTAACACGTGTTTATGTCCACAGACTGCAGCATTATATTCGGGCCAATGCCCTTTACCTGGGATGGGGGACCGATATGGCTTACAGGTCAATTGAGGTATATGATTTTAGAGGACGCCTGATTGCGCGTCTGTCTCTGGCCGGGTTTCTTTTAAATCGTAATGAGGCTATGGTGCCTCTCACCGAAATAGGGCTGGCCAAAAAAACGGGCATGTATCTGGTGAGGGTGCGCGGCATCAGTAAAACCTCAAGTTTTAAATTGATCTTGTAAGTGTAATTGTATATAGAAAGGAAATTATTATGTATATGAAGGTTTTAGCCAGCCTGTTTATAACTGTCTGTTCAGTAATAGGAGCGGTCACCCCCCCTCGGCTCCCGGTAACCTGGCTTTTGGGCGCACCTCTGGAGATTAGTGTATCCTCAGGATACAGGCTCAGCGATATTTACGCCACCGGGCAGCATAAGGTGTACTTCAGTCCGGTAGAATCGGGGAGTAGGGTTGTCAGTAAGGACTGGGGTGTAGAATGCGCCCTTTCTCTTACCGGCTGGTTTAAGGTTGGAAGCGGTTTTTATTATGGCAAAAAGGGTCTTGAGTATCCCACCTCCCGGGTTACAGTTACCGGCAACCCTTTTGAGCATGATTTCAGGCCGATTGCGTCCTTTACTTATTTGAGTATACCGGTGTACGCGGCGCTCACGTATTCGTTCTATGGCCAGTGGTTGTGCCTTCGGGGCGGGCCGGTTGTATCTCACCTAACAAATTCCCGCGTTATCTACCAATATGACGACAGGGACAACGCCCTCTTAAGCCCCCGATTTAACGTACAGGATAATGAACTGAGCCTGGCAGCGGGGGTAGAGTATGGGTGGCGGCTGGGTCAACTGGGGCTATATACTACAGCTCAGGTTGAGCAAAGTATGACCCAGGTATCCTATTCTCTAGATGGAGGCTCTTACCATCAGTTAAAACGCGCCGGGGCTGGTATCAGGTGGTTTGTGCGCTAGCTTATTATATTGTATTTTAAGCGATCAGGAGGGCGTATGAAATATTCTGTCTACATTATATTGGCTATGTTGAACTTTTCGTGGTTGTATGGCAGGGGCGCTGATGATTTTAAATACGATACCCTTAGTACAAGTTCCGGGGTTTTAAAGGCCACCTTTATTGGTCATGGCACCCTTATGTTTGAGTTTAATAAACTTACCATTCACATAGACCCTGTAAGCCGTTATACCGATTATGGTAAAATGCCCAGAGCGGATATAATTTTAATTACTCATGAACATGGTGATCATCTCGATACCAATGCCCTTAGTAAAACAACAACAACAGCCACCATCATGTTGATATCCCCATCATGTGAGTCTAAGGTAAAAGGCGGCGTGGTTATTAAAAACGGGGAAGAAAAATTCCTTAAAGGGTTAACAATTAAAGCCATCCCAGCTTACAACCTGGTTCATAAACGGGAGAATGGCAAACCCTATCACCCCAAAGGTGATGGCAATGGCTATGTGATTACTTTTGGAGATAAACGCATCTATATAGCCGGGGATACAGAGAACATACCCGAAATGCGGCTGCTTAAAGATATCGACTGGGCTTTTTTGCCCATGAATCTGCCATATACAATGACACCTGAAATGGCAGCAGATGCCGCCAGGTCCTTTAAACCCCGGGTATTATACCCTTATCATTTCGGTGATACTGACACCGGGGAGCTTGTGAGGCTTCTAAAAAATGATGAGGCCATAGAGGTCCGGCTCCGTTCCTTAAAATAGTCGGTTGAATTCTGGTTAGTTTTTCAGGAACCAGGGGTTATAAAAGGCGGTACCCAATCTAGAGCTGGTACTCAATATTGGCCCCCAAATGAAGCATTTTAAGGGAATGGGTCATAGAACGGGCATAGGCGAACCCGCATGCGACAGCGGCGGAAACTTTGGGACGCAGTTTAAATTTTATACCTGCAACCCCCTTAAACCCATAAGTATAGGTGGGTGGCGTAACCTCTTGCGGATCAACATCTTCATCACCCGGTATGGGTAATTTTCTTATTGGTGAAGCTGTATAAACCTCCGCTGCTAAAAATGGAACCCTGGAATCTTCTTCATAACCCGAGATAATGCCCGCATGAGCGGACAATATTGTAGCATAATGGGAATACAGCCACCCGCCGTTTATATAATAGGCCATATATTTGCGATTGGGAATTTTAGTTTTAAGACCCAGGCTAAAACCCCCTATCAGAGGGCTGGCTGACAGCGTATCAAGGTTTGGATTAACCTCACCGGCAAAGGGGCGGATGGAGAACTCTCTGCCCCCGCCAAGGCCCTTTGAATAGTCGGCTGAAATAGTCCTGATACCAGGACCCAAGAATTCAAAATGCGAGCCGGCCTCAAAAGCTATGGTTTTGTCGCCCTCGGAAAGCACCTCGGGGCCGTCACAGCTGATAAACTTGCCTGGAGGCGCGGCTACCTTATAGCTGCACCCTGGTAGACTTAGTGCAATTACAGGTACGAGCAGACTTTGGATAAATTTTAAAATGCGCACAATATGTGTTAGACGAGCCAAAAGTACTGATAGTTCATCCTGATTTAGGGAAAAGGTCAGTAAACCCAAGGTTGATGTCATTTGATCAAAATAGATATTAGGGCTCAGATTATTCAGAGGATTTCTGGAAGCCCACTCACCCTAAACGGGAGGATTGTGGGGGTGGTAAAACAAAGCCTGAGGTGTCTGCCGGAAGGCTTTGAAATGTGCCTACTTTTTAGTGAAAATTGAGCTAAATGAGCACTTTTTTCAAAATATCAATGGACAATTGCGTATTTTGAGTTATATTGATGCAAATAAACTGCATTTCGGTTAATTCAGACATCTCAAGGGGGCTAGTTTGACAGGCCTAATATTTAGTTTCGAACAG
>CAZRWX010000117.1:0-8740 GCA_964603925.1 uncultured Bifidobacteriales bacterium
GTGAATATCACCCTTAATTGCCTGCAGTTTTATATTAAGATAATCGTCATATTTGGAGTAAAAAAGCGGCATTTGGACTGTTAATAGTTCAATAAGGCGCTGATAGCTTTTTTCGTTAACAGCCTTTAGGTTAAGTTTGGAAAGCTTTAATTCAAAAAAGGAAAGCATCTGCCGTAAAGTATCTTCCCTGATACTTAATAATTCCCTTCCTTTTTGGGAAAGAGAAGACTCCTTTGGACCATTGCCAATTTTCATAATTAAATAAAGACTTGCATTTAACGAATGCTTTCAATGCGTAAAAGTATTATTTTTTCCTTGATATTATGGTGTTCATTAATGCATCATCATTTAAACAGGTTTTTTTTGGGAGGCCCAATGCCAAACAATATTCAAAAGAAGTGGTTACTTCGGCTATTTTTCATTGCCGGTTTCATTTTTACCGCATGTAATCTCTTCAATCCCAGCGGTGAGGGCGATTTACCAGACAGCGCTGAGGGCATGCTTTCGGTAGGTCAGTCCCGGTTGCAGAACCAGGACTGGGACGGTGCCATGAAGGCTTTCGCCGCTGCCATTAAGGAGGACAGCACCAATTCCCTGGCCTATTACGGCTACTGTAAGGCCGTGCGCTTTAAATGGGACCTTAACGGTATCACTCTCTCCAAAGAGCTCGAAGATACCAACAGCAATAGCAAAATTCCCTTTAATGATACCAACAAATACGACATTTATTCAAATTATCTCAAGGCCACCCACAGGCTTAAACCTGCCATGAGCAAATTAGCCAAGCGCGACTCCCTTACCCGTTGGATGAAGCTTCACATGGATACCGAATATTACCTGTCAGAAAAGGACAATGAAACAGGCGACAACATTGGCAAGGCTCAAAAACGCCGCTCTTTTATAAGGGCTTATATTGACAGCGCCAATCACGGAGTATATGGCTATTATGACAGCGTAGATTTCCCTCTCATGGACGGTGTTATAAATTACGAAAAAATCATGCCTGACCTTACCATGGTACTCCTCGTGCATACCTTTATGAACTTGAAAGACATCAACGGCGACTCCACACTGGATTCCAAAGACAACATCAAGCTTGTGTCAGATATAATGGGAGCTCTGGACAGCGGCAATGTGGAGGAGAACCTCCAGAACATTATGACCTCTATTTTTGCCGATACAGCAGCTCAGGCCCAGAATATCGATGATTTCAACAAAGTGCTAGAGAGTTTTTCGGAGGGTTCAGACGATCTTTCCGAGGTTTTAGGTTCTGTTGGAGCTCTTGGTATATCACTCGGCGGCTCTTCAGACAGTTCAGACACTTCAGCGTCTTCCGGTGATCAACTCACTTCCGACATTCAAGCCACTATGGACAGCATAGGTGACAAGAGTAAATGGTACCGTTTTTCTGACAATGTGGACAACGACGGCGACGGGTGCGTAGACGAAGAGGTGTACGACGGTAAGGACAACGATGGCGATGGTATTGTGGATGAGGACCTTCGCGTTACTATTATTTGGGGGCTTCCAATCACACTTCCACCCAGCACCGATTCCACCTGGGTTTCACGTACCAGCTTTGCCGCTACAGACTTTACCAGCAATATGCTTATCAAGGCCGACAGCGCCGGCGGCACAGCACTGCTCCGGGACTCCACGGGCCTGTATAACTTTATAGGCGTTAAAACATCTTTCTGGAAATCCGACACCGGGGTTGTCAGCATTGCAGATGCCGCGCGTTTTAAGATTATGGACGCTCAGAAGGGCAAAAAGCCTCCATATAATCTGGATCCTGCTTTGCTTAATGAGGCAAAATCAAATATTAAGGGTTGCTGGCAAGCTTTCTATTAACGGGTATTTTAATACAATGCTGAGGGGTTATTAATTAAGGAGATACGTGCATGAGACCACAGTTAAAAACAAGAATAGCTGTATCCATATTCCTCATTACAGGGTTATTTATTCAGGGGGCTATGGCCATCAAAGGCCCCGAGCACCGTACTCTACGCCCGTTGGCCATGGGTAATGCATTTGTGGCGGTGGTAGACGATAAAGACGCTCTTCACTATAACCCCGCCGGCCTTAACCTTATGGGCCGTCTGGGCAATAAAAAGAAGCGTCCAGAAATGGGCTATTACACCTCAGACTATGTAGACATGCATATGAACTTTATTGGGCTGGGCATTCCACTGGGCGCCGCTTTAGATCTTTTAATCATTTTCCAGGACCACGAAAAAGGTCTTACAGGCGGTCTGGAGGGCCTGCAGAACGACTCCACTCTACTTACAGACATTGTTGTTTTTGACCGTGTACCTATCCCATTCGCTGTTCTATCAGAGGGTGAGCTGGCTTTCCACAATTTTGGTATGGCATACTGGGCAGACGTTAAAGTTGCTCCCTTTATAGATGCAGGTATAGTTTTGCCTCAAGCCGGTATAGAGCAAATCACGGTAGAGGCCGCAGGCCAAATTGGTATTGCGCGCAGTTTTCTTCACGAACGGCTCGCTGTTGGTATAGAGTACCGCATGGCCAGGCGTGAGTCCATCCAAAACGTTCAATTAGCCGTAGGCGATATTCCTAACATCCAGAATATTATTCAGGACACTATAGAAAACCGGGCCAAAAATATTGTCGATCTCAGTCTTGTAGGCCATGGCATGGATATCGGCTTCCTGTGGCAGCAAACCCGCAGTATCAGGGTTGGTGGCGTAGCTCAGAACTTATTTATGAAGCTGAACAATCAAACCATAACTCCGGAACTCACTTTGGGCGTTTGTTATTCTCCAATGTTCATGCAGAACAATTTCCGCTGGAAGCGCAAAATAAATTTTGCCCTGGATTTAGAGGACATCATAAACAAGGACCGGGGCTGGCTGCCGGCAAGCAAAGTTAATTTTGGTGCAGAGTGGGAGCAAACCCTTATCCCCTATATCCTTAAGGGCCGCCTTTCAGGTGGTTTTAAGGGTGGTTATTATACAGCGGGTCTTGGCGGCAGCCTGTTTACGCTTTTACACCTGGAGCTGGCAACCTGGGCTGATGAGGGCGGTTATTACACCGGTCAAAAAGAGGACCGCTATTATGTCCTCAAATTTGGCATGGGGTTCTAAGCTATTTAAAATTAGTAACTACTCAGGTACTACAGATGCCCCAATTTTGTCATTTCGACCAATTCCACAGTTGTTTACAAGGGAGAAATCCCGTTTACGATTCGTTTCACGACCCCGCCCTGCGGGGTCACTATTGCACATATAGAGAATTGTTCAAAATGACATGTTTTGGTTCCCAAGATACCTGAGTAGTTACTTAAATTAAAACAAATCAGTAGATACACAATTAATCGCGTGTCTGCTGATTGAATCAAAACACAAGCCGGCATTTTTGTCGGCTTTTTTAAAAAAAAATATGTTGCTTGTCACTGGTTGCTTCTTTATCAACTGCAATTTCTATAACCATTGATATGAATACCTCCCGCCTATAACGCCTGCCAGCTCCCATGTCCACTACCATGACAATCATGGAGGGCAATTGATATATACGGCCGTTAGACTCCCAGGGACAAATAATTAGAGATAAATGCAAAAACTAACATAATCATGCATTAGAACGGAAGTGAAGCTCCATTCTAGGCTAATGGCTTTAGCAGGTAAAGAAGTGGGCCTTGGGCCCATTCTAACTCACACAAACTGATGGAGCGGGTCTTAACTTCTTGTTTTGGCGGCTTGTAGGGGCGGATTAATAAGTAGCCCTAAACCACGCGTGCGTGACTGAGACTAATAATAAAATGCTCATCAGACAATGAGTCTGTCTGGTTTGGGCTTTGAATAGCGAGATATAATTAAGCTAATCACATCGAAAAAGCCCAACACTGAGATGGATTTTTGCAGACCGATGCAGCCACGACAGATTACTTTAATACAAAATAAAGCCTCCCAAAAGGAGGCTTTATTTAACATAATAAGTATGAGACTAAGGTTTACTTTATACGGTACATCTCTATTCGGCGGTTTTGTTCACGGCCGTCTGCCTTGCGGTTAGAGGCAATTGGCTTGGTTTCACCATAACCTACCGCCCTAAGCTTGCTGCGGGCGACACCTTTGCTGATGAAATAATTGACCACAGACTGGGAGCGGCTTTCTGAAAGACGCTGATTGGCCTTGGCATCACCAACATTATCGGTATGGCCTGATATTTCTATTTCTACCTCCGGGTAAGCCAGCAGCTGTTCTACCACTTTGTCCAAAACCTGGAAAGACTCAAATGTGAGCTCCGCTGAACCGGTTTTAAAATTAACACCATGGAGGGTGACATTTTTAATAGGTGCGGCTTTATTATCGGGGCACCCGTCTTCATCCTCTACACCATTTACGGTCTCTGGTGTATTTGGGCATTTATCCTTGGCGTCTATTATACCGTCTTTATCATTGTCGATATCCGCACAGCCATCCTCATCCTCAAAACCGTCGATATCTTCAGCTACCATGGGACAATTATCCACACTGTCTGAAACGCCATCACGGTCATTATCCAGCTCAGCACAACCATCGGCATCCTCAAAGCCATCAATATCCTCAGCAATTAGGGGGCAGCCGTCTTTAAGATCGGGGACCCCGTCCTGGTCATTATCAGCATCGGGGCAGCCGTCATCATCCTGGAAGCCATCGGCATCCTCTGGCTGATTGGGGCAGGCGTCAGCATTATCTTTTATACCGTCTTCGTCATTATCGTCCTCCGGGCAGCCATCATAATCTTTATGCCCATCCATGTCCTCCGCTACATTGGGACATGCATCACGTTTATTTAATATGCCGTCTTTATCATCGTCTTGAGGAATGAGCCAGCCGTTCCAGTGTAGACCAACAAAGGCAGATAACGGAGTAGTGGACTTGACTTTGTAGTCTATCCAGTTACCGGTTCTATCTACCATTTTATTGTCGACACCAACAGTATTCAGACCAAAAGACAACCCCATGGTAATGTCTATGCCTACAGGAGAGTGTAGAGTACCGCCTACATTAATGGTTGTAGGCTCGGTATTAAACTCATTCGAAGAACCTAGAACATCCATTCTGGTTTCATGATAGTATTCCACAAAACCAGATAGGAAGTACACCATGCGGTAATCAAGGGCAGCGGAATAAAAAAGTACATCATCAACATTGCTGTCAAAAGTACGCCTTTCACCTATATTCAGGTGCCATTTTAATTGGAACTTTTCTTCCAGTTCACCAAAATCAACCGTTATGTTCAAGCCATAGTTGAGGCCTGCCTTACGCTGGCCAAAAATTGGAGAGGGCATAGTAGGATCCATTGAAAAATTCTCAATACTCCTGGGAACAACGCCTATACCCTTTTCTGCTGTGGGGAGCACTCCCCCTAAAAATAAAGCCCCGTCTACCACATGCATGAATTCTGCTGGATAAGGTATTTGAACTTTAAACCTGTACCTGAAATCGCCAAGTTGTGGTATATTCTGATTGGCTAAAAGGCCCCAATCGTCCCAGTAAACAGGCAGCATCAAGGAAAAATCAAAATAATTGCTGAGCCCCAGAGCAAAAAACATATACCCGCCCAGAGAATTAAGACTATTACTGGTGTAATAATTGGTTGTGCTGGAGTTTTTAAGGGTGTAAGCACCCCCATTGTCGATAACCCTGGCATCTGTGGCAATATCTCCCGCAATGCCAATACTCAAATTACCATGCATTAATGTTTTAGCGGACATGGTTTTATGCACCCCAGGCAAACCCTCCTGGGTAAGAGCAAAAGAATTAACTACAAGAAAACACCCAATGAATAACGCTTTTTTCAAAATAGCATCTCCATTTTAAACATTATTAATGATTTTTCCCCATTACCAAGGTAATAATTAGGGGAAATTTTTAAAATCCTATCCCATTAAAATAGGTAATTTTAAAGCCGAAATGGAAAAACAATGGCATTGGGAAGAATACTGGCTCAGGCAAACACCATCCACAATGGATGCGGCCAGGCAGCGGGCCCTTAATCAGGACATTTTCCTTGTTGTTGCTATTTCTCAGTTAACCGGACGTGGGGCCCATGGCAATTCCTGGTTATCTCCTCCCGGCAATATCTATTTAACAATAGGCATCTCTAAACGCAGAATCCTGCCCAATAGAGCCCACCTTATTCCCCTGGAAACAGGGCTTATACTGCATGAAACAATCAGCCGTTATCTATCAAAGGATTTCAGGAATAAGCTAATGGTTAAATGGCCAAACGATCTGCTTCTCAATGAGAAAAAGACCTGCGGTGTTTTAATTGAAGCTAACGTATCATTCTATTTCATAGGTATTGGCATTAATACCTGCCTGTCTCCAATAGTAACAGATGGAGGCAGGGCGAGTACATGTCTGGCAGAATATGGGTTCAGCCCTATAAAAAATAAGGCGTTGACTAAGTCAATATTCCAATCATTCCAGAAATACTATACTGAACCATGGCCAAATTCACAACTAATCACAAGATATTCTGATTTAATGAATTTTGCTGTACCCGTAAAATTAAGAGAAAAAGGCTGCCCCCCCCTTCAGGCTCTAAAAATCAACAAATCAGGACATTTAAAGGTTAAATACCCTGATGGCCAAAAAAAGTGGCTGATATCTGATTACTTATTTTGAATTAAACGAAGGCGCGTACGAACTCTTCGGTGGTTTTATGTTTTTCAATAGCCTGAATAGCAGCCTGCATTTGATTGGTCTCTGAGAGAGAGGATAAATAACGCCGGAATTTAATGGCGGCCTTAAAATAACGTTCGGGTAAAATAAGCTCTTCACGCCTGGTGCCGCTCATATTTATATCAATGGCAGGGTATATCCGCTTTTCGGCTAATTTACGACTGAGGACTAGCTCCATGTTGCCCGTACCCTTAAACTCCTGAAATATAACTTCGTCCATTTGAGAACCGGTTTGAATTAAGGCTGTAGCTATTATTGTTAAACTCCCCCCCTCCTCTAGCTTACGCGCGGCTCCAAAAAACTTTTTGGGCTCTGTAAGTGCTTTAGCGTCTACTCCCCCAGATAAAGTTCTACCTGAAGATTTAAGATCATTATTAAAAGCCCTGGACATCCTGGTAATTGAATCGAGAAGGATAACGACATCTTTACCACGTTCAGCTTTGCGTTGAGCAATCTCAATGACCATTCTGGAAAGTGAAATATGCTCATGAATGGGGTGGTCCAGGCAGGAAGCATACACTTTTGCATTAACGCGCCTTGTTAAATGAGTAACTTCTTCTGGCCGTTCATCAATTAGCAGAAGAATGATTTCTGCTTCGGGGTGATTGGCCGCTATACCATTGGCGATTTTTTCCAGCAGCATTGTTTTGCCCGTACGTGGAGGGGCTACAATTAAAGCACGCTGCCCCCTGCCAATAGGAGCCAATAACTCCAGCAAATGCATTGATCGATCAATGTCTGAAGCTGATGAAAGCCTGTAGTACTCGTAGGGGTTGAGAGAGGTTAAAGAGTGGAAATAGGCGAAATCTCGCCAGTCAACGGGTTCAGCGTTTTGAATTTCGAGAATTTGGGTAGCAATGCTTTGTATTTTATTGTGTTTGGCCCGAGTAAGAGCCTTAATGCTTAAACCTGTTCGCAAACCCCACTTTTGAACCAGATCTTTAGGGACAATTACATCTGATGGAGAAGGATGGAAACTTGTTAACTCATTTCTTAAAAATGCCGGGCCATTGTCCATAATTTGCAGGATACCTTCGACATTCTTTTCTTCTGAACCTGGATCATATGAATTTGAATAGTCAAAAGATGGCTCACCAGAATCTGACCATCTCTTTTTCTTCCCCATTTTATTACTGAGTTTGCTTATTTGAGAGCGACGTTTTCGGCGCTTTGTACTCTCATTTGAATCATGAGTTACAGAGCTTAAATTTTTAATCTTTTTTTGAATAACATATGACTTTTTTGAAACAGTATTATTGGCCCCCCCTGGTTGCTGGCGATTGCCTTTGTCATCAGATTCGCCAATAGGCGCCTTGTCTTCAGGGGGGATGTCATTTGACTTGGCAATATCTACCAAGGTTTCATCTTTCATATTTTATCCTTTATGGAATAGTTGAGTCTGCTTTACGGAAAGTATTGATGCTTATAAGAAAGCAAGTATGTTTTATTAGCCCTTCCCAGCTTACCGTAGTTTCAGTTACAATAAAAACCGAAACATGCAAAAAATCAAAATAAATACTGTTTGGATGCTACTCAGGCTGCCGTTAGAATTAACTAACGGTGTGCGATCTTAAGTTAATATAGGATAAATATATACCTCAATCAACCTTAATCCCCAAGAAATAGTGAAATATGAGCATTTTTGACATAATCTAAGAATTGAGACAGCTATACGCCCCCTGAATTGTAAACCCATTATTACCGGGGATTATAATTATTCATGGTAACAAGCATTAGGGCCAGGCATGACATAATAATACCGCTAACCATAACCTGCTCCTTATGATTAAACCCACGTCTGATAACAATCAAACTATCGCCCAGACTATCCAACAATTGCATGGGTACCGGCACCGAATCGGTTGATGCGCAAAATGGACACGAAACCATTTGAGAACTATCCCGAATATTGATATTTGTCCGGTCCAAAGAGGGGTTTGCAGAAGTATCAATAGTCCTGGGCAAATTAACCGCCGATTCCGAAATTACTGGCCCTGCCGGACTTACCGGCCCTGCCGGACTTTTACCATGAATATATGAAATGA
>CAZRWX010000117.1:8840-10391 GCA_964603925.1 uncultured Bifidobacteriales bacterium
GGCCCTGCCGGACTTACCGGCCCTGCCGGACTTTTACCATGAATATATGAAATGATAACCCATAACAAAAAAGAGAGCATTAAAAAACGATGGGGATTAAGCACTTAATTTTTCTGTTAAGATTTTGGTCACTACCTCTGGACTGGCTTTACCCTTAGTAGCCTTCATAATCTGCCCCATGAAATATCCCATTAGTTTATGTTTTCCGGCTTTATATTCTGCCGCCTGTGAGGGGTTTGAAGCAATTAATTCTGAAATTAAAGGGATTAAATCATCCTCATTGGAAACCACTGACAAGCCTTTACGTTGCACTATAATTTCCGGAGTTAACCCGGTCTCCATCATTTCAGAAAAAACCTGTTTAGCAATACGCCCTGATATTTTTTTATCATCTACAAGATTGATAAGGCTGGCGATGTGTTCAGGTTTAATATCAATTTGATTAATATCCGCATCTGTATCTTTAAGCATGCCCAGAATATTACCCATAACCCAATTAGCCGCGGATTTATAATTGGAAGTATGAGCACAGACTTTTTCAAAATAATTTGCTACAGGCTTTTTAGCAGTTAAGACTGCGGCATCATACTCGGAAAGCTCATAGGAGTCAAAAAAGCGTTGACGGCGCGTATCGGGGAGCTCAGGCATATCGACCTGTGCTTTGTTAATAAAGGCATCATCAACCATTTCAAGACGAATTAAGTCGGGTTCAGGAAAATACCTGTAATCATCAGCATCCTCTTTAGACCGCATTTCAATTGTTTTACCAGCGTTAGGGTCCCACCTCTTGGTTACCTGATTAACGCTGCCCCCACCATCCAGAATCATTGTTTGCAGCTCTATTTCAGATTCCAGCGCTTTCTCCAGATTTGAAAAGGAGTTCATGTTTTTTATCTCCACCCTGTTACCAAATGGGGCCTGAGAGGATTGCCTGAGAGAAATATTAGCATCACATCTAAGGTTGCCGTTTTCCATGTCAGCATCGCAAATTTCCAGATACTCCAGGATTTGCTTCATTTTTTCCAGATAAAGCCTGGCCTCGTGGGGTGTTTTAATATCTGGCTCAGAGACAACCTCCACTAGCGGAGTACCACAACGGTTAGCATCAAATAGAGAGTCTTCGGGAGTAAGATCGTGGATTAACTTGCCTGCGTCCTCCTCCATATGAATTCGCGTAATACCGATTTTCCGCTTGTGCCCCTCTGCTGGCAGCTCCAGATAACCGCCCTTACATATGGGGTGGTCGTAAACAGCCGAGCCACCCTGTTGTGTTACCTGATACCCCTTGGGCAAATCTGGGTAGAAATAATTTTTTCGTGTCCACATGGCTTTTTGGTTAATATTGCAGTTTGTTGCCAGACCCAGCTTTACAGCATAACCAACAGCAATAATATTTGGAACAGGAAGCACACCAGGCATGCCCAGACATATGGGACAGATATGGGTATTGGGTGCAGCACCAAATTCAACTTTACAGCCACAAAACAGTTTTGTTCTGGTGGACAGCTGAGCATGGACTTCCAGACCTATTACTATATCATAATCCATAAT
>CAZRWX010000118.1:0-10373 GCA_964603925.1 uncultured Bifidobacteriales bacterium
ATTCTGTATAAACTACTACCGCGATTATTGTTCTTAACAATCCTAATCCAATCCATCGTTCCTCTCCATATTCTTTTTTATTATCATAGAAAATGCGGTTTTTCTTCTTTTTTGGTAGGTCAGGGAGGCCAGCCCAATAAGCAGACCAAATTTTGCACACCTATGTACCTTATTGATTTTTCGAATCTAAATATATCACAAAAGCCAAATAACTCAACAATACATACTTAGCATATGAACCCACAGTTTGCGATCTGCAGAATACATCCCGTAACATAGAGCCTGTATGGTATGGGCCCTTACCTCTTCAAAGAATCCGTACTTTTTTTATACACTTTTTCCACACCCTTGAATATACCAGAATTTTTGGCTTCGTCATCTCTAAAAAAACCGAAGAAATAAAACAAGGCAAAAATAATGGCGGCTAGTATAAGCACTATTACTGCTGCCTTTTTTGAATCTTCTGCGTTGTTATTATTTACTAAACCTGTGCCAACTTTATCAATGGCAAAGCGCGCGATGCGTGTTGTTTTCCTCAGGTTCATTTTTTTTTGTGGTTCGTCCAGCTCACTGACAAGTTCTCTTAATACATCTGCAATGGGAGCGCCGCCGCTTAATCTGGAATACACCAGTCTGCAGTCTTCAAGCATATCGCCGGCACTTTTGTACTGGTATGGTGTATTTGACCTTTTATAATCAGGCTTTACAATACTCTTTTTTATAATACCTATTATATCCCTCTGGAAACCCAGTTCCTTTAGATTATCATAAGCTTCTAAATAGGTCTCTTCATTATTTATCATAGACACACACATCATCAATTCTGAGCTGTTAATAAACGGCATGCCCGTAAGCAGCTCATAGAAAATACAGCCCACTGAGTGTACATCATGGCGTCCTTGTTGGAAGGTACCCCAGAACCCCCCTTTACTCGCCCTTTTGTATTTAGCATGAATGCGCATGGGACTCATATACCTGGGGCAGACCGGGTTGTCCCGGCCAAATCCATAGGAAAAATCTACACCTGTTTTAGCGCTGCCGAAATCTATAAAATAAGCGGCACCGCTGTATGCCTGGCCTTTACCTAACAGAATATGCCCCGGGGTAATGTCTCTATGGGCAAGGCCATTAATGGGCTTTTTGCCAGGCAGTTCAATGCTAACTTTATGAGAATAAGCCAGGGGCTGCAAAATTGAGCAAATAATTGCAAATGCGGTGGGGACATCCATCAAGTCATTCCAGTTACACTTGAGTTCACTTTTTCGTTCACGAAGGGTACGTAAAATCAGACTTAATTCAAAACCCTGGATATAATCGACAACCATATATTGGTGGCCATGAGCCTCGCCCTGTTCTAAAAGTTTTACGATCTGCTTGTGTTTAAGTTTGGATAGAAAAACGCCTTCGCGATTAAAGATTTCTAATCCCAATTTGTCATTTGCAGCCTCCAGGGCTGCTTTGGAAATTTTTACAACCCGAATGTCCTTAGTGTCTTCATGCAATCCGACAAATGACCACCCATAACCACCCTCATTCAAGAGCCGTGTAAGCTCGTATTTACCGACTTTATTACCAATGAGTTTTTCTATTTTCAGCATTGCCAATGACCTGCTTAATTAAATTTTAATGATAACCCTGTGTAATACAGGATCTAAATAATGTTTACTAACTCATACTGACAAATTTTCTGTTTCTTTCAATATAAAGATTTGCCAGTTTTATTAAGGTATTTTTTTCATTATCATGCTTAGAGTCAGGTTGGTATTCTGTAATTCCCATAATCAGTCCGTCCCCCTGGTTTTGGGTATATGGGCAAATATCACCTGTTAAACATGAATTTAGATGGATTATACAGGATGGAAGGCGTGCAACCCACTATATCCATAATTTTTGACATTTTAGCATGCTGGCTTAATTTTATTTATCTTGCTCCCATAAACCTTACCTGGAGGCAAAATGAGAAAACCCATTGGCGCAGGCGGCACTGAGGGCGGCATCGGTCGTTTTATTATCGGCTTTATTATGATGGTGGTGGGCGGCTATCTCTTTTTAAACAACATCCATGTAGGTAACAGCTTCCATTTTGGTTTCGGGTATGGGCTGTTTTCGGTTTACGGTATCAGCATTACGTCTGGTTATGTGCTGGTGCCCTTTATCTTTGGAATCGGTATGGTTTTTTACAACTCTAAAAATATTGTGGGGTGGCTGTTAGCTATCGCCTCCATCGCCATGCTCAGTTTTGGCGTTATCACAAGTATTCAATTCCGCATGCGTCATATGACAGCCTTTGAACTAATTACAATTCTGGTCCTGCTGGTAGGCGGCACAGGCCTCTTTTTAAGTTCCTTAAGAACAATAAATAAAAAGCTGGAAAAATTAGACTGAGGCCTGGAATCTATCCATTCATTCCAGCCTGTCCCTGGGCCAGACGGGGCTCAGCACAGGCTGGAATGAAAGAATCAGGATAATTTCATCCGCGCCAGATCTGCCGGGTCTTCTTTCGACGCGTCAAAGCCCCGTAAACGCACAGTGAATTCAAAAGGCCTGGATGGCAGTTCATATTGGGGCAGCACACCGGGGCCGCAGCTCCCCGAACCCAAGCCGCTCTGAGCATAATCAAGGTTAAGAAAAACATATCCGCTTTCTTTTAATTCACAGGTATGGGTGGCTTTGAACAGCTCCTGAGCAGTATAACGACTGGCGCTCACTTCCATAACACCTGAACTAGCGGCAAGTAAGCCCGCGCCTTTGCTGTTAGTTAGAGCCGCCCAGCGCACATCACAGTGGTTACCGTACTCCTGGGGCATAATATAGGGCACATACTGCTCCCTCACCGTACTTTCCCATAAGCCCACAGAGGCGGCGGTTTTACGGTCGCAGTAGTTTTCAAAAGGCCCCCGCCCATACCACTGCATATTTTCCAACTCACCCGCAATGCCAAAAAGCAAGCCTGCGCGCGGTAGGAGCGGCAGCCCTTTGACAGGCTCTGCCTTTAAACAAACGGTAACATCACCTGTACCATAAAAGCAATATTCCATTGAATAATTGTATAAACGTTTGCCGGAGGCATTCAGGAGCTGCTTCTGAATCAGGCATTTAACGCAACCGGGCCCGGCCAAAGTGTAAGTACCCGATACCTTGACTGGACGTACATCATCGTAGCCCGCCTTTAGCCACTGCCCCAGCATTTTTCTTTCATCATCACTATGCATTTTGATACCGTCATTGTCTGTAGGCGCCCGCCAGATGTTAAATTCCGGACTTTGACTTAAGAGCTCCCCGCCTTTATACACCATCCTGGCCAGACTCCCGTCCTCCATGTCAAAATAGAATGAACTGTCCTGGCTATGGATCTCCATAAGTTTGGCGTTCTTTAGCAGGGTGAGCTCCATCTTAGCTGTTTTTGATGCTGCCTGGGCCCGGGGGGCTTTGAAGGGAACCTCAAACTGCTCCCAGGCAACCCTGTGCCCTTTGGCTGCCCAGGGGGTATCCGAGCTCAGCTCAAAATAAATATTCAACAGACAATGGCCGCCCGGCTTAAGCGATGGTTCCTTAAGGGGCACAGCGATTTCCTGGCTTTTGCCCGCAGTGAGGTTGAGCTGCCGCAGGCTGCCCTTCTGCACAACGCTACCGTCCACCAGCAGCTCCCAGAACCCCTTAAAAGAACTCATATCTGAAAAATGCTGGCGGTTTGTAATCCTGATCAAGCCTTTTCTAATAGAACGGGCCTTTACTGCCACTGGCTGAATGAGCTTTTTGTACTCCCACAGAGCCGGGTGGGGTTTGCGATCCGGCCAGATAAGGCCGTTAATACAAAAGTTATAGTCTTCGGTTTCATCGCCAAAATCCCCGCCATAGGCCCAGTACTTTTCCCCCTTTTCATCTACTTGTAACAACCCCTGATCCACCCAGTCCCAGATAAAGCCTCCCTGCAGCAGGGGGTATTTATAAATGGCATCCCAATACTCCTTAAGGTTGCCATTACTGTTACCCATGGCATGGGAATACTCACACATGATAAGGGGCCTTTGTGACCCGGCGTCTTCAGCATATTTTACTATTTCATCTACAGCAGGGTACATGGGGCAAACTACATCAGTGACCCTTAGCCCCCCCTGCCAGAATAATTTGTTACCCCCACTGATAGCGCCCTCATAATGCAGGGGCCTGGTTTGGTCCTGACCGCGCACCCACCCGGCCAGAGCATCGTGGTTGGGGCCATAGCCGCTTTCATTACCCAGAGACCACATCACAATACAGGCATGGTTACGGCTGCGCAGCACCATACTCATACCGCGGGCCATAAACGCCGGTGCCCAGGTGGGCTCATGGGCAAGACGCGCGTAATGATCATGGCATTCTATATTTGCCTCATCAATTACATATAACCCGTATTGGTCACATAAATCGTACCACCTGGGGTGATTGGGATAATGGCAGTTGCGTACCGCATTTATGTTAAACTGCTTCATAAGCTTGATATCGGCAATCATAGTTGCTTCAGTAACCGCTTTGCCCCGCACATCATCATGTTCGTGGCGGTTAACACCGCGAAAAAGCACATACTGCCCGTTGATAAGAAATTTATTCCCCCTAATTTCCACTTTGCGAAACCCCACTCTGGTTTTAATAACCTCGATAACATCACCCGATGCGGACTTAAGGCAAAGAACCAGCGTATAAAGACTGGGGGTCTCCGCTGACCATTTAACAGGATTTGATACATGTTTATTTAGCTGTATAGTATGACATTTAAGGAAGTTCGGCTTAAACTCTGCGGTTAAAGGCTTTTTAAATACACTCTTACCGCTGGGAGTAACCAGTATGGCTTCTAATAAATAGTCGTCAGATTCCTTAACCTGAGACCCATTGATTAGGGCGTTTATCTTAAGTTCGGCATGTTTGTAATCTTTGTCTAAATCCGTAACTACAGAATAATCGCTAATATGTACAGGGGGTTTAGAATACACATATACATCACGATGCAGGCCGGCCATATACCAGTGGTCCTGATCTTCCAGATAGGAGCCGTCCGACCAGCGTAACACCTTAGCCGTGAGCGAGTTTACACCCGGGTGTACCAGATGGGTAATTTCGAACTCTACAGCTGTGCGGCTGTCCTTGCCCATACCCGTAAAGGTACCGTTGACATAGCAGTACATGGCGCTCTCAATACCCTCAAAGCACAGGAAGACGCGCTGCCCCTGCCAGCTTGCGGGCACCTCAAAACTGCGCGCATAAACACCTGTGGGATTGTGGCTGGGCACATTGGGAGGCTCCAGGTGAAAGGGCATAGAGACATTGCGGTAAATGGGCTTATCATAGCCCTGCACCGTCCAGTTGCCGGGAACTTCAACATAATCCCAGTTGCAGGAGGCCTGCTCCAGACCGATAATGTCCTCAGAAACGTCCTCAGGCCGGCCATACAACTTAAAGCGCCACTGGCCGTTAAGGTCCAGGTAAGATTGCGATAATTTGCTTTCACCCTTGAGGGCATCATTAAGGCCCTTATAAGGTATAACATTGGAATGGCCAGGCAGCTGGTTAATGCCTGTTAATTGTGGATTCTCCCAGTCTTTCATTTATTCTATCCTTAAATTGAAAAGTCCTGTTAAATATGGTACTAATAATAATGCCTGAGAATAAACATTTCACAGTACGCACCTGTATGATTAGAAATTAGCGCCTGAGCTACAAAAGAGTGTGAATGAGGAACGGGACGCTACACCTTGCCGCAGCACTTCTTGTATTTTTTGCCGCTGCCGCATGTACATGGGTCGTTGCGTCCCACTTTAGGAGCATCCCGTTTTACAGTCTCCTGCTTCTGCACTTCACCATTCATAAAATGCCAGGCGCCGTCTATCTTTTTAAAACTGGCTACCTCATGATGGTGGCGCAGTACGTCTTTGGCGCGGTAGGAGGCGATAAACTCCACAGTGCCCTCGGTATCCTCCGCTAAGCCCTTTTTTACCTCGCGGATTTCCAGGCCATGCCACTGAGAGTTAAGTGACCAGTCCTTAATGCCTTTATCATCGAATTCTTTGCGTTGATCAGGAGCAATAGTCTTTTTTATGTAGTCGATTTGGCCGGAGGCAAACGCGCTATAGCGGGCGCGCATACAAACCTCAGCGGTGAGAGCCTCACGTTCCCCATTTAAGATGGGTTCGCAGCAGTCGGCAAATGGCACTTTTGAGCCGCAATGGCAGAGGGTGGTGGTCATTTATTACTCCTTATAAGATAAGGGGAAAAATATAATGTAACGGGCTTAGATTAAAGGATTGGAATGATATTTATCATTTCATTATATTTTTGTTGATAAATAAGCCAAAAGTAGCAAAAAAAGGTAATTATGTATTTATTACTTGTAATAAATACCTTGTTAGTAATTATTTCCTTGTAAATATTACCATTTATGGAACTTTTACCTTGCATAAAATACCATATAAAGATAAAATTATTACAATGAAACGTAAAATATTGAATGCTCTTGAGGATTGGAAAGGCCAACATAAGCGTAAACCGCTACTCTTGCGCGGTGCCAGGCAAGTGGGCAAAACCTGGGTATTAAAAGAATTCGGCAATCAATCGTTTCCCCGCAAATTGTATTACAATTTTGAACAAGACCAGCAGCTTAGCTCTTTATTTGATAAAGATCTATCACCTGAACGCATCATCGAAGAGCTCAGACTTTATTCAGATTCGGCCATAGACATAGATAAAGATCTGATAATATTTGATGAAATCCACCTATGCCCCAGGGCACTTACAGCATTAAAATATTTTAATGAGCTAATGCCTCAATTGGCTATTTGCGCCGCCGGTTCACTAATAGGCATCTGCTTAAGCGACAGTTCTTTTCCAGTGGGCAAAGTAACGTTTTTAGAAATGTATCCTATGACTTTTGAGGAATTCCTTTTGGCAATGGGCCAAAGCTCCCTGCTGGAGTACTTCAACTCGCCAGATTTACTAACAAACCTTCCACAGGTTGCCCACGAAAAGTTATGGGATCACTGGAAACATTATCTTATAGTCGGCGGCTTACCCGAGGTAGTAGATATATACAGCAGTGTCCATGAAAATAGATATCAAGCTATTAAGGCCGCCAGAGAAGTACAAATTAATCTCATTAAAACCTACATGGCCGATATCGCCAAACACGCCGGCAAAGTAAACGCCATGCACATAGAGCGGCTCTGGCAAAACATCCCGTCCCAACTTGCCCGTTTACAAGACGGCTCAGTTTCAAAATTCCGTTTTAAAGACGCTGTTCCAGGCATACGCGGTTATGAAAGGCTGGCCTCCCCATTAGGCTGGCTGGAGAAAGCGGGGCTTTGTCTGCGTACCTCCATTATTGAGAAACCAGGTATCCCACTCTCAGGCTTTGCCAGGGAGCCATATTTTAAACAGTATTTCTTTGATACTGGTATGCTAAACACAGTCATTAATATTGAGCCGCAAATCATACTAAAATATGAATATGGCACATACAAAGGTTATGAAGCGGAGAATTTTGTAGCTCAAGAGCTGTCAGCGGCCACCAGCGGCCGCCTTTACTGCTGGCAGGGCAGGACATCAGAAATAGAATTTTTAATTGAAACTACACAAGGCATTTTACCATGTGAGGTTAAATCTGGATGGGTTACACGCTCAAAAAGTTTAAATGTTTACCAAGAGCGTTATAAACCTGAAAAATCCATTATATTAAGCGCGAAAAGCCCAACAATTAAAGGCCAAAGAGTTTATCTGCCCATTTATGCCGCCAGCAGGCTATATGATATACTCAGCCCTTGATTATAAGATACAGGGAGGCTTTGATTTTAGGATTAGCCGGGCATACACCGTGGAGGTATGTTTTGCCAGGTTTTAGCGCCCGTACTCTGCCTTTTTGAACATCCACCACCTGGGGGTTGTCCACCTGATATTGTAATTCGGTAAGAGCATGAGCAGGCATGAATACAGGTTCAAGTTTTTTTGAACTGCCGACATTTAAGGTAAGAGTTGATGGTTTGAATTCAATTTTCTCAGGCAAAGGGGGGAGTACTTCCACTTCACACCAGGCGCTTTTACGGGGTTTGGTCAGCGACTGTACTTTTACCCTGGTAGTGCCCGCTTTCACCCCAAATACCGAGGCGTTATACACCAGGGCAACATTGGAATTAAGCGTTGTCCATTCCAGAGCTCCCACAGCATCATGAGGATTCACCTTAAAGCTCAACTGCCGGCTTTGACCGCAATGTACTGTAATATTACCCTGCAGCAGGCTTAGCTCCCGTACTACAGTTTGGCCCTGGGGCGCCTCCTGGAGCCGGGCACCGGAACCCGCAATTTTTTTAACCCATGATTTCATGGAATCCTTGATCCAAAACAGGGTACTGCGTGTATTCTGTATCATGGACGAACTGCCCGGCCGGCCGCCTGGTGTGGGGCCCTCACTAATATCCGCAGAACTTATTTCATTCTTCTTTTGAGCGAAGCGGGAGGGATTTTTCTTCCTGAGCTTTTCCTGAATCTGCAGCCTGGCGATAAAGCCCATCTGCAGCATATGAACACGAACGCATTCCTGAGGATCATAAATATCCTTCTGGCTTAAATACTGTTTAAGGGTTTGAAGCAGCCATTTTGGTCCACCTCCCCGGTCTGCAGGGTCTTTATTCATAAGTATATCCGTAATGCTGGCAAGCTCGGGGTCAGCGTTGGGGTTTCTTGCTAAAACCGGCTCATGCTCCTCCATACACACCTGTCGTAATATATGGGTAATTTCCTCACCCGTAAAAGGCAGTTGTCGGGTCAGGTAATAATAAAGGTTAACGCCCAGCGCCCACATATCCGTCTGCACGGTAGGAGCAATTGCATTAAACTGCTCAGGGGCCATATAAAAAGGAGAACCCAGAATTGTACCCATCTGAGTTTGACTGCCTGCAACACCCAGCCGCGCTATACCAAAATCAGCAATTTTTAACACCCCTTCGGAGTTAATAAGCAAATTTTCGGGTTTAATGTCCCTGTGAACTATTTGCTTACTCTCAGAAACCCTTAAACCCTCCGCTGCCTGGCAGATAAGGGAAGCACACACTTCTGGTGGTAGAAATTGGACCTTTTTGGCGTTGACTATATCCAGGGCGCTATACCCCGATACGTACTCCATTACTATGTAGGGCTGATTTTTTTGCACCCCATAATCGTATATCTCGATTATATGGGAGCTTTTGAGACCGGCCGCTGTCTTTGCCTCTGCTTCAAAACGGGAAAGATGATTCGAGTCTAAAACCATACCCTGATGGATAACCTTTACGGCCACCTCGCGGTTAAGAACAGGATCCCGGGCCAGGTAGACCCTGGCCATGCCCCCTTTACCCAGTTCATGATCTATTTCATATCTGCCGTATTTCATCATTGTTATTATATCATAAAGCCCTTTGAGGGGAAATACATATTACGGGTGCAGTCATGATATTACGCTCAATTTTATCTAGGGCAATCATGTTAAATCCCAATATAAAAATCCTAAATCCCAAACAAATCCCAATATTTCAAATTCAAAACAAAAAAGGACAACTTTGATATCAAAAGCACAATTGATTGTTTTGGATTTTAACAATTTGGATTTTGAATTTGTTTGGGATTTAGATATTGGGATTTTGAATTTGTTTTTTGATTAGAATTTTAGCAATAAAATGCGTTATATGAGACCTACACCCCATATTACTAACGTGAGAAAAAAAGGAGATCTCCCTGTACTTTAGCAGCAATATATTATGAAAACAGACATGGCTTGTATAAACACCATAATCTCAATACATTAGTCAAAAGGAGAATCGATATGAGCCAGATTGAGTGCCGGCACTGCAAAAAGCCATTTAACAGCTCCATGCGCCGCTGCCCCTTCTGCGGAGGGGAAAAGAAGAGGATGGTTCATAGTTCTACACCCCTCTGCCCCCGTTGCCAGGTTAAAATGGTAAATCATAAATTCCGGGCCACAGACCTGGACATCTGCCCCAATTGCCAGGGTATTTGGACAGACACAGTCAAGTTTAAAAAGCTGACCTCTCAACGGGAAGTGTTTGGGGACGAAAATATCCCCTACGAGTATCAACGCCCGCCATTAGCTCAGGAAAAAGCATATCTACCCTGCGCCCGCTGCGGGAGTCTGATGACGCGCAGCAATTTCCGCCGCATATCGGGTGTACTTATTGATATTTGCCATGATCATGGTGTCTGGCTGGACGCTGGTGAACTGGAACAAATTCGCGCATTTATAGCTAACGGCGGCTTGGACGAATCCCAGGATCAGGATATTGCCAACAACAAACTCGAAATTGAGCGGGTTGCCGGGCAGGTTAAAGACATACAATCCATGCAGAATATTCTGCATT
>CAZRWX010000119.1:0-10335 GCA_964603925.1 uncultured Bifidobacteriales bacterium
GGCCCTACAGGTGGGTTTCGGTGATCACAATTTTTTTTAAAGCCTCCAGGGTATCATTGAATTTATCGTTGATCACCTTGTACTCGTATTTCCCCTTGTCCTGGGCGAAGGCTATTTCCTCAGAGGCATTTTTAAGCCTGAGGGCAATTACTTCATCGGAATCTGTATTTCGGCCGCGTAAGCGGGCCTCCAGTTCGCCCATGCCAGGAGGTAAAATCAAAATACCTACAGCATCTGGATAAACACGGTCAAAATTGATTTTACCATATACATCCAAATCCAGTATTACACTCAAGCCACGGGCCAGGAAGCTCTCTATAGACGCTTTGGGTGTACCATAATAATTGCCGTGAACTTGATTAAACTCTACCAGATCTCCGTCTTGTATCATATTCTCAAATTCAGCTTTTGTTTTAAAAAAATAGTGGTCCCCATCCACCTCCCTTTTACGGGGAGAGCGTGTAGTTGCTGATATTGAATACTGCAGTTGAGGAAAAGCCTTGATTAAATTGTCCTTTAAAGATGTTTTACCCGCACCAGACGGGGCGGAAAGAACAAATAGCCTGGCTGTTGGCCCCAGTGCCTTGGTATCAGTCATGTAAACGGCGGTTTAGTCTTCTGGTGGTAAATCTATGTCCTCAGGGCCATCTGAAGCAACCAGTGGTACATTTAAGAGGGCCTCTGTACGACGCTTACGCTCCAGCTCCAGTTTAGTTGCCTGTTGTTTAATTTCCAGCTCTCTCTTGAGGTACTCCATACGCAACAAGGACTCCTTAACAATGATGTCCTCTATACGATCAAAAAGATGATGGATATTGCCTATAGTGCTTACAATAATCATAAACGATATAATGATTACAAAAAACAGCAAAATAGAAAGTAAGAAAGCAATTTTTACTTCAGCCATAAGGAGCATACCTCTACTTAAAAATTAAAAAAATCCCCGGAACAATAGTGCCTTTTATTAAAAACCATATTGATACTCTGACTGCTGTAAAATGTAAGCTATAAGCCTTCATATCCCAGATCTACATAACCCATTATGGGGTCAGCTTTAATCAAGCGTACACGCACTTTGTCCCCCAGCAGAAAAACCCGCCCCCTGCGGCGGCCCACCATTTTTCCGGTGTTTTCATCATAATTGTAATAGTCATCTTTAAGGCTGGATAGAGGCATAAAACCGTCCCCGTAAATCCAGTCGTTATGCAGCAACACCCACATGCCAAAATTATCCATACCATTTATTGTGCCTTCAAAAACCTGCCCCAGAGAGTTTCTAAGGATCCAGGCCATGGCGCATCGTCTGGATTTACGCTCCAGTTTCATAATGGACAGTTCTGTCTCGGAAATTGCCTCCCCCACCATCTGGGCCTCATTTTTAAGCGAAGCTGGTATTCTCTTGCCCATTAATGACATTTTAATCAGCCTGTGATTCCATAAATCCGCGTATCGGCGTATGGGTGATGTAAAATGAGTATAATATTGCCAGCCAAGTGCAAAATGACCTTTACAGGATGTGCTATAAAGGGCCTTTTTCATACTCTGCAGAACTTTTCGCTGCACAGCTTCAGGTAAGGGCTCATTGGTATCATTTAGTATTTTAACATATAAATCCCTGATAAGGCCTTGACGCTTTTTGCCTTTTGCACCGCCAATAATTTTGTTGGCTTTTATTTGAACCAGACCCAGTATGCTTTCAAGGTCTTCGGCCTCAGGTGGTTCATGAACCCTGTAAAGACCAGGCAGCTGGTTTTTGAATAAAAATTTGGCAGTGCACCGGTTAGCGGCAAGCATACATTCCTCTATCCACTGATAAGCTTCCACTCTTTCAGACAGTACAATTTTCTCAGGCACTCTGCCTTTGCCCAGTATAACCTCTGGTTCGGGGAAGGAGAAATCCATTATGCCCTCATCATACCGCTTCCGGCGCAGTATTTTTGCAAAACCAGCTAATAGCCTGAGAAAAACATCGCCTTTCTCCATCATTTCCTGAGCCTCTTCATAGGAATAATAACGGGCAACACGTACTATGGTCTCTTGAAATTTAAAACCCGTTACCTCCCCGTGGGCGTTCACATCCATAATACAGGATAATGCCAGACGATCCTGGTTCTCCCGCAAACTACACAAATCAGAGGACAGCCTTTCGGGCAGCATGGGAATAGCCTCCCAGGGCAGATACCGGGTGAAGGCCCGTATTCTGGCTTCATTATTTATGCAGCTGGATAAAGGGACATATTGGCTTACATCAGCAATATGTACACATAATTGAAACCCACCATTTTCCAGCTTAACCAGAGAAACCGCATCATCATGATCCCTTGCCCCCAGAGGGTCAATGGCAATAACCCGCTCAGCCCTTAAATCGACCCGGTCAGGAAATTGCCCGGGACATGGCTCAGGGAAACTAAAAGCCTCTGCCTGAGCATCCTTAGGATAAAGTGTATTAAGGCCGTTTTCCTTATAGAAAGCAGCTGTTACCTCATTAAAGTTATCCGCTCCCGCCAGAACACCCACTACCTGTATATCATACCGATCACCCTTCCTGCTCCGACTGAGAATGCGAGCGTTAACCAAATCATCCTCCCTTGCGCCGGCCAGATTTTTTTTAGCTACATAAAGGGGTTGGGCCTCTGGGGAATCTCCAGGTTTAAGAAAGAACCGGTTCCCCTTCCTGATTATGCGCCCGGTAATCAGTGAATTAGGAGATTTAATGACAAGTTGGGGCTTTTCTCTCATTCTTGTAGTATAGAGACCTTTTTTTACTTTTCTCAGCCTGTTCTTAAAAGTCAGAGTCTTCAGAACTTTTTTTAATTCTTTTTCATCATTTCTGAGAATATTAAAGTGCTGCCTTAATAAAGAAACAGATATTGTTTCCAATTCCAACTCTTTAATAGCCTGGAGAATTTGCTGGCCTGTAGGTATCTCATTCATGATTTTGCCTTTATTAAAATTAAATAAATTTTCTCAAACAGAACGACTATGTTTAAAGGGCGCTCTCAATTACCTTTCTGGTATGATTCATAAGGTCTTCGGGGGTTTTAAACTCTCCAGGTTTAACGGGAGAATGTACCACACACCGTATAGTTCCGCATGACAACTTCATGGAATTTTTTGGCAGTATTTGCCAGGTATTGCAAATAGTAACAGGCACCACCTCCAGCCCCGAAGATTGCGCGACTTTAAAAATACCAAGCCGGAAAGGAAGCAAAGTGCCTCCCAATGAGCGTGTACCCTCTGGAAAAACGCAATAATCTGTGCCTTCAGCCATATTTTTTAGCATTGCGGGCCCCACTTTTTTACGGGATTCACCATCACTGCGGTCTACAAATATACATTTGGTATTCTTCATACCCAGACCAAAAAGAGGCCATCTGCAAATTTCAATTTTGGACACAAAGCTAACCGGCCGTATAGTAAATATAAGCGGAATATCAATAAAGCTTTGATGATTACTTAAGAAGAGATAAGAGCTTCCCGGGTTTAAGCCCCCCCTGCCGCTGACTGAGACTTTAATCCCAAAAAACTTATAGAAAACCTTGAAATAAACAACGATTACAAAAAGCGGCAGCCTGGGCCTGCGTATCAGTATAGACACTGCCAGAACAAAAGTTCCCAATGTAAGAACACTTGCCCAGATAATAATAAAAAACACAAGCCCCTTGAGCCATTTAAAGGCTGTTAATAAGAACAGTATTTTTATTGTGGTTCTTTCTTCAAGGCTTCTTTGACTGCTTTATTCAGCTCATTGAAATTATATGGTTTTGTAATCATCCAGGTGTTATCCTCTTTAAGTGACCCTTGCAGCTGGTACTGTTGCTGCCGGTTGGAGCTAAAAAGTACCGGTACGAAATTACATGATTTCCTAATCATCCTGACAGTATCAATACCGCTCATTACAGGCATATCTACATCCATTACAATCAGATCGAAATTAAGACCGCTGTCGCACATTTTAAGGGCTGCAGCGCCGTTGGCTGCTGTAGCAACGGTATACCCAAGTTCAAACAGCATGCGTGAGGTTGTTTTACGTAATAATTCATCATCGTCAACCACCAGTATTTCACCGCTTTGCATTCGTTCATCTTCTGAAGTCTGGACA
Organism: uncultured Bifidobacteriales bacterium; assembly: GCA_964603925.1. GTDB lineage: Bacteria > Fibrobacterota > Fibrobacteria > UBA11236 > JADFYW01 > CAZRWX01. Next base: position 4,103 of record CAZRWX010000119.1, read on the forward strand.
TCCTCCATATTTACCTGCCCCGCAGGACGAAAGAAAAGGCTGAAAGTGGTGCCCATGCCTTTTTCGCTTTCTACATCCAGATACCCTTTGTGATCTTTCATGATGTTGTCCACAATGGATAACCCCAGCCCAGTGCCCTGTTCCTGAGATTTTGTAGTGAAAAATGGATCAAATATTCTGTCCATATCCTCCAGGGGTATGCCCTCCCCGGTATCAGATATTTGTATCCTGATCAGGTTTGGCTCTGTTGACCTTGGGTTTTTTTCCCGGAACTTATCTGTAGGCAGATACTCAGACAATCTTAAAATCAGAGTGCCCTCATTTTTCATGGCATCCCTGGCATTTACACAAATATTCAATACCACCTGCTCCAGCTGGGTTTTATCACCTACTATAAATAATTTCTTTTCCGGAAGCTGGTATTTAATTTTAATACGGCTTTCAAATGAGGCTTTGCAAAGCGTAACAGCATTTTTAATTATTGCATTAAGATCAATTTCTTCCATCTTTGTTTCCAGTTTGCGGGAGAGTGCCAGCAGCCTTTTAACCATGTCTGAGGCGCGAACCGTACAGGTTTCAATAACATCCATATCCTCAATGTCCATGGCCGCACGGGAGTTATCAGGTTCTTCTTCCAGGGCTTTTTTAGTACGCTGTTTCATAAGGGAAAGCGTACCTACAATACCACCCAGAACATTATTAAAATCATGGGCAAGCCCACCTGCCAGAGTGCCCACTGTCTCCATGCGCTGAGCGTGAAATAATTGATGATTCAATTGAACCTGTTCTGTTACATTATCAACGCGCAGGGCAACCTCTCCCCTGTTGCTGCCAAACATGGTAAATAAATTCGCATTATGATACACCAGACTGTTGTCTTCCTTCCTGTAGGCAATTTCATCAAAATTGAGACCGCCGGAACCCTCCATACTTATGACGTCCATCATGGCGCTGGAAATGAACTTATACTGCGGTACAATATTCCAGAATACATTGCCTAGAGCGTCCTCCTCAGAAATATCGAAGAAATCCTCTGCCCGCCCGCCCCACATTGTTACCGTTCCCAGGAGATCAAAACCAATAATAGCTGATGGCATGGATTGTATTAATGAGCTCAACTGATCTTTTAGATCTCTTATATGCTGAGTAAGCTGGGTCTGTTCCAGGAGAAGGGCTGCGTAACGGCACATATCCCGAAACAGATCCTGCTGTGGCTGGGACCACATGTTGCGCCCGCTGGTACGCTGCAGGCAAATAACAGATGCACCTCCCACGGTAGTTTTTATGGGAAAGGCCATTGAAGCTCGGAAATCAATTTTAGGAACTACATTGAATTCTTCTTCCATAGCCACCTGGAAGTTTTGCTCCATTGGCAGTTGAAAAGTACTATCGGGCAGAATGGCAACCGGAGTGTCCCATCGGCTGACCACCAGATCACCGCTGTCCAGACACTCATAGACCATGTCTATGTATTTTTTGTCTGTTTCTGGAGCTATGAAATACGGAAGAGGCAGCCTTTTAATACCCTTCTCCACCGCCTCATTGGAAACAGCCAGCTTAGGGCTTGGGCCGCTACCAGGAAGAATATATGACACCCTGTCTGAGCTTAATTCAATAAGGAACTCCTCTACCATTACATCGATAAGATCATCATCATCCAGCCTGCCGGCTATACGCTGAACAAAATCTATAAGCCGTTTTTGATTGGCGGCCTGAATGTTCTGTTGCAGATCGGTAATTTCAAGCTTTGCGTACCCATCCAGCAAAACTGAAAACTGACGGCGAAGTTTATCATTTTTCGCCTTAAGCTCCTCTATCTTTTTTTCTTTATCATCCATAGCTGGTTAAAGACCTAATCCCAGAATATATCCGGTTTAGGTGCTTCTGGTAGTTTATGCTTGTTGTCCTTAGCTCTTTGAAACTTTTTCTCTAGAAAATCCATTTTAGATTCCTCTCGCTCCTTGGCAGCTTTAAACTTTTCAGCCAGCTCTGAATTACGGGATTTCTCTGACTTTAAAAAATCGTCCAGGCTTTGATTAGGCTCTTTATAAGCCTTATGAGCTAAAATCCTGCCGCTTTGGGGATCTATAACAATCTCAGCCTTACAGCAGGGGCATTCGATTTCAATTTCCTTCATAACGATACCTCCTAGAATGCTGAAATATAATTTAAAATGGCAAAAATAAAGTTGGCCAAAAACATGTATTAAAGGAGAATTGGCTGATAAATACAGGTTAACAATGTGCTAAATACTAAAAGCCGCAAACAGGGGCTTATCAGTTATTACTTAGTTTTAACCTGTGGGTACATTCATGGCAAAGGCTTCGATACCTTTATAAATTATAAATCGGCCCAAAATGCTTTTTACATAATTATAGGGCTCCTCACCCCGGCAATAACCATATTGAACGACATCATCGTAATAATATTTCTTCTCAGACTTTTTTAGAATATATTCAGCCACATTTTTGCTCCAGATATCCGGGTCTTTTCCATATTTTTTAGCAAGCCGCCTTGCGTCCTGAATATGCCCCGGCCCGGCGTTATAAGAGGCCAGCGTAAATTTTACCCGTTCAAGGCTATCAGGAATACCCGCCCAGTAGCTGTAAAGTTTCATAAGATACATTATACCTGCACGTATATTTTCGTCTGGCGTGGATATTTCACTGATCCCCAGCTCTTCAAGGGTGGCAGGCATGAGCTGCATGATGCCTGTTGCACCTGCCCATGATTTAGCCACGGGATCAAACCTGGACTCTTCATAAGCCTGAGAGGCTACCAGGCGCCAATCCCAGCCCAGACCGTTACTGTAATGCTTAAAAAGTGAATCATAGGGAGAAATTTTGGCGCTTATTGTGGACATATATTCGCTGGAAAGCCTTTTTACAAAAGCCTGCCGATCCGTAAAGTATTTTTTATAAATAACATAATAATCGCCATCCGGACTGCTTTTCATACCCGTTATCCAGGTATTTGATGCCTTTAACAACTCTGAAGAATTTAACCGGACAGCCCATGCTATACGTTGAGGAAAACTAATAGGTGTTTTGGCATCGATAACCCGGTAATAAGCTTCAAAACCTTTTACAAGGTTTTCATCAGCAATAGTGTAGGGTATTAAACCCCTGGCAACCATTTTTATAAGCACCTCGGTTTCCATTTCTTCGGGGGCTTTAACTATGTCAATTTTTCCGCCAATTTCTGCAGAAAGGCTCTCAAGCCTTTCGTAATACGAGGAACTTGCCCTGACATGAACAGTACACCCAAGGAGTTGAATTGGGTCTCTGACCAGAGTTTTTTCCAGCACATGAACTTTTAGATGTCGCCAGGTATCAGGTTTCTTTTGAACAAGCATTTGGCGCGTTGTGCTGTGATGTTCAGTAAATGCCATTTTTCGGCTTCGATCCAGCGTAACTGTTAAATTTGCTGCAATTATGTCCCCCTCACCTTTATTCAGCATAATGAATAAATCTTCCCATTTCCTAGGAACCTTTATTTCTAATGCTACACCAAGATGATCGGCAAAACGTTTCAGGAGCTCATATTCATAGCCCATGGGTTTGCCTTTATATATAAAATAGCCGCTGGAATTATAACGGCATAAAGCCACTAACTTGCCTCGCTTTTTTATATCAGCCAGATCGAATTTCGCTAGATTCTTTTTTAAATAGGCTGGATTATCCCAATTGCTTTTCGCATCAGAATTACCATCACAACCCCTTGCCCCCCAGAGGAACAAAATCACCACCATTACCATGGCGCTGACCAGGATAAAGTTATTCTTTACAGTCGAGCTATAATTATTAACCATAATTGATTATCGAATTAACCCTTACACTAATTATACACCTGACTGTAAATAAAGACCACCCTGCCGCACAATCATCTTTTACATTAAGTAAGTATTGTAAGTCCATAATTTTTAACATATTACGGCTTTTGCCACTGATTTGGCGACAATTAGACGGATCTATAAATCATTTTTTAGCCATGATATACCATGGTTTCCAGGTTGCCGCAATGCTCACGCCTTCGAAATATTTCTCGTTATACCTGGTTTCAAGCAGCTTGAATAGCTGAGGCGGCATAGCGTAATCATTCCTGCCGCTGGCACCTGAATCCTTCAAAATCCGCAGAAAATGCCTAAAAGACTCATAGCTAATTTTATGGGAATCTTTTTTGGCAGATATGATTTTTAAACCAGCATCTTCCATCGATTTAACCGCATACTCTAAGGTATGTCCGGGAAAATTATTTAATCTGAAAGGAGCTGATTCAAGTAGAGCTCTTAATTCTGGAAAATTATCTTCACCCAGAGAAGAAATTAGGAGATATCCATTTGAATTTAAAGAAGATGCAAGATCTTGAAAATGCTTTTCAAGATTAACGAACCATTGTACCACTGCGTTGCTGGCAATAAGATCTACCTTTTTTATTGCTGGCTTGAGGGCGTCCATTTGCACAAAGCATGCTGAATTACTTTTTATTTCAGCCAGCTGGCCACGGCAGTTTTTTAACATGGACGCGGCTATATCGCTATAATAAAAAAAGCATCCTTTATATTTATTACCCAACAAAGTGCTTAGATTCCCGGTACCGCATCCCAACTCAAGACACACCGCAGGATTGCAGTCCCCGGGTAATAACTCCATTAGCCGGCGGGCCATGGCTCTCTGGAATATCGAAGCTTGATGGTATGTAGCTGCCGCTCTCTCAAACTTGAACGCCCGATAACGTTGCTCCATTTTCACAACCCAACCCAGTCTTTAAATAATTCCGGAGTCTGAATAAAAGGTAGATGACCGAAGTGATGTTTAAATGTCTGGAAATTTGAGGGAATTAAATTCTGGCTCCACGGCGTTACAGCATCATTTATACCTGAAATACAAGTTATTTGATCTGAATATTTATTGAGTGTATCAGGTTCAACCACGATATTCATAAGGTATTCTAATCCATGAACCAGAGCATCTTCATGATACTGCCTGGCTTTTGCCTGCCAGCTGACTTGCCAGTGACCCTCTACATGAGGCTGACCCTCAACCATTTTAGACCAGAATGATTCCAGCAGCTTTGACTTATCCTTCTTTACACTTTCAATCATTCGTTTAATAACACGGGCAGGCCATGGGCCCGGGCGCCGGCAAAAATCAAATACAGGGGCCACACACACAAACCTCCACCCCCGGCAATAGTAGACATCCCCGGCCAATGCCAGCCATCTGTGGAGTATCAGGCTGCCCAGGGACCAGGCAATTAAAACCCCCGGAACCTGTCCCAGAATACCTTCCAGACTTGTATGACCCGCAATAAGATCATGAGCATCAGCAAATTCATGCTTTATGCCGGGATACATAATTTTAATGTCATCTTTCCAGCAATCAAAACCCGATGACCACCCCCCAATCCACACCCAGTCAGACATTATGTATCCCCGCTAGAGCTAAGTTGTTCAAGACATTCAGCCATAAGCTCCAGTGCTTTAAATAACTGTGCTTCCTTCATATCAAAACGCAGACTAAGACGGATTCGGGCACTGCCCCGGGGTACAGTTGGATACCTAACCGGTAAAGCGTAAAACCCGGACTCTATCAGCCTTTTTGATACCGCCAAGGAGGTCGAAGCCTTGCCAGCTATTACAGGCACAATGTGGCTTTGACTTTTTAGCGTATTCAGACCTAATTCTGAGGCCCGGGCAATTGTTTTAGCAGTGACCGTTGCCAGGCTTTCAAATCTCCAGGGCTCCCTGTTAATAATTTTTAGAGACGTGATAGCGGCAGCAGCCAATGCCGGGGGAATAGCTGTAGTAAAAATAAAGCCTCGACAACAATTGATTAGATAATCAATAAATATACTATGGCCAACTACAAAAGCTCCAAACCCTCCCAGAGCCTTTCCCAGGGTACCCATAATAACCACCCTGTCCCAGTCAGCCTTACTCAGAGAAGCCGTTATACATGGATATCCGCCAAATGAATGAGCTTCATCTACATAAAGGAAAAAACCATAACGCTCCTGCAATATAAACAGGTCATCCAGAGCGGTAAAATCACCATCCATACTAAAAAGCGTTTCTGTTATTACCAAACTTTTACTGGAATCTGAAAGACTGCGTAAATGTTTTTCCAAATTATTCAGATCAAGATGATTGAACCTGGTAAATGGAACACCCGTCCAACGCATACCATCAATCAGACTGGCATGAATAAGGCGATCAGCAAATATATGCTTAA
>CAZRWX010000120.1:0-10326 GCA_964603925.1 uncultured Bifidobacteriales bacterium
TTCACTCTTTACATGTGAACCGTGTTTTCCTTGATCTCAATCTATAACTCAAAAAGCTCTTTACCTCAAAGGGAAAAGATAAGCGAAAAGTTATTTTATTATAAAATTTACGTCCCGTCAACAGGTTAATGCCATTTTTTAACTAACCTGTCCCAGGACCATTGTAAATCACCCAACTCTGTTAAAAAGTCTTCGTATTGGATGGTTTTTGCATTGGGTAATTGTGTTTTAAAGTAGGTAATCTGCCGCTTGGCATAATTTCGAGTTTTTTGCTTAATACACTCAATAGCCTGCTCCAGACTCAGACTACCGCTCAAAAAACCCTGCAAAAATTTGTAACCTAATGCCCGTAAACAGGGAACAGAACTCCCCTGATATTTTTCGAGAATATCCTTAGTTTCTTTGACCCAACCTTTCCTAATCATTTTATCCACTCTTTCATTTATCCTCTGATAAATTTCTTCTCTAGGGCGGGAGATAACAAAGATTGGGAAATTAATATTAGAAGACTCTAATTTGCCCCTGGATGATAAACGCACGCAGTTACCCGTTTGCAGATGGGTTTTTAAAGCCTTAATAATGCGATATCCATCATTAGGGTGAATTTTTCCCATATTATAAGGGTATTTTTTCTTCAACTCTTCATATATTCCAAACACACCCTGCTGTTTTACCTTTGTATCGACCAATTCATCAATTTCGGAGCATTTTTCGTTATGACCATTATCGATATGACGAAATAAGGATTTGATATAAAAGCCCGTACCCCCTACCAGCAGGAAATTTTTTTGAGGAATACCATTTGTTAAAGCGAAAACATCACGGGAAAAACTATATGCAGAATACTCTTTGTCCCCATCAACAGTGCCCATTAAGTGATGAGGTACCTGCTGTTGTTCTGATTTGGGTATTTGATCTGTCCCAATGACTAAATCAGAGTAAATCTGGCAGGAATCCGCTGATATAATTTCGAATTTATTTGCTTTAGCAAGCCGGATACCTATTTCAGATTTACCAGTCGCAGTTGGGCCTGTTATTATTCCCTTAATCATTCGCTGTTGAATTCCAAAATTAGAGAGTTTAGTTTGTTTGACAAAGAGTTATGTTGAGAAACCTGATAATAATCGCCTTAATTGTAGCTTCATTTACCGTTATAGGCCAATTTAGCCAAAATTGGCTGAAAACAGGATATTTAGAGAAAATATTTAATGTTTTCAGTACAGGCATGAAAAATACATCTGCTAATTCTCAAAATCATGTAAAGAAAGGCAGCAAAGAATCCCAGGAAGGCACTCAGTCAATATTGACTGATAGCATTGCCGAATATTATGATCTAGGTCAGCAGCACATTAAAAGTGCAAATAGCGCTAATTATTACATTCTGTATCTTCCAAAAGGTAAACCTTTGGAGGAATATGCCTCCGAAATTTACGGAATTGCTCAAAGGCTAAAATTTACAGTAGTCAGAGGAGTATGGGGAAAATCATCTTCCCCCTCCTTTACTCTTATTTTTAAAAAAAATGATTCAGCGATAAAGATAAATTTTCAATATTCCAATGGTTACCTGAAAGCCTCTGCTAAACTGTCAATTGTATTTACAGATATGGAAGCATGTACTCAAGAAGATTTAATAATGCTATCAGCAATGAGCTGGGAAAAAACCTATGTCATCGATCCATATACCAGCAATGAAAACCTTTTAAAATTCATTAGAATGCAAGACCGGGACGAGGTCCTGCTTCAGCTACCTATGGAACCATTAGAATATCCATATCTAAATCCAGGAAAAGGCGCAATATTTATACATCACTCCCAGAATCAAATTAATTTCCTGCTTAGGGAAAAATTAAAATACATCCCGGCAGCGCGTGGTTTTTGTTCCCTGTATGGTGGACGTGCCATAGAACACCGATTGTTATTAAAAAGGTTATTCACATATTTATCTGAAGAAAACCTGATATTTCTGGATGTTACCAGCTCTCAACGAAGCCAATCTACTGTGGCCTCAAGAGAATTCAATACATGGAGCCGCAGGGCCACGAAGAATAAGAATACAAACAGTTATTTGTCCCATATCGATAAAAAAATGGTCTCTGCCAGAAAATATGGAGAAGCCATACTTGTTTTCCCATATTCTAAAAAGGCTATTATAGAACTGAATCAGTTCATACTTAAGAATTCCATACAATATCAAGGCTACGAATTATCTACATTATCCAAATTAAGTCACCATTGAAAGGCCATTATGGTAAAATTATGCGTTAATATCGATCACATCGCTACTATAAGGGAGGCCCGTAAAGGCAGAGATCCAGACCCATTATCCGCAGCGGTCCTTGTAGAGTTGGCAGGTGCTAACGGCATTAGTGTACACCTTAGAGAAGACAGACGTCATATTCAGGAGAGGGATGTTAAACTTTTAAGGCAAATAGTGTCTACCAGATTAAATCTGGAAATCAACCCATCACCAGACATGGTACAATTTGCTATTGATATCCTGCCTGATATGGTAACTTTTGTACCAGAGAATCGCGAAGAAATTACTACTGAAAATGGGTTGAATATAGCCGCAAAAATCCATGACATTGAGAAGGCAACATTATCATTAAAAAAACATGATATTTTCGTCTCTCATTTTATTGAACCTGAACTGGAGCAAATTAAAGCAGCCAAGAAGTCAGGTGCATCTGGTATTGAGCTTAATACGGGTCATTATTGCAGTGCCTATGATTATGGTGAAGATGAAATGTCCTGGCAAATAGAGTTGGACAAACTTGAAAAAGTCACCCAAATGGCAATAAAATACGAGTTGCCTGTGACTGCTGGCCAAGGTCTAAATTATAATAACGCTGAAAATATTGCTTCAATTGTCAGCATTCAGGAACTGAATATTGGCCATGCTATAGTTAGCCGTGCAGCATTGACAGGCATGGAAAAAGCTGTAAAAGATATGATTAATTTACTAAACCGTAATCATAAGCAAGAATGCAATTAGTGCGTAAATTAAAGCCTTAAATTATCTACGCCTGGCACTGAATTTGGTCACAATATACTATCAGAACAATGACAGTATTTGCAGAGTCAGGTTGTTATTACCAGTCAAAAAGGCTGTTTCCGTTAAGCTAGTTGGCTAACGTCCATAACACACCCCATCGGAAATTCACCCCCGGAGGGTGACTACCAGGCTTCAGGTAATAGCGGTCATGATTCATGTTTTTTATCTGGTAAAACAAGCTGAAAGATTTGATTTCCATTGTTGCCTGAAAATCCAAAACCAAATATTCATCCAGCCTGGTAACCGTGGATGTCCCATCAAACTGTGGTGCCCAGGCATATCGTTCGGAAAACCATTCCCAATCCCAACAAACTTTTACATGAAGACGATTTTTTACATAGAGGCCATTCCACTCTAAATGGCCCTTGTATACGCTCTCTGGCAATGAAAAATTAGGCGACGTTGAAACCGATAGGATATTGATATCCGATACATAATTATCAAACAAAAAATAATGGTGTAAATACCCTTGCCACATTCCAAGATTAAAAGAGGCACCAATATGCCATGTTCCGCGTATTTCTTCCTGGTAATTAACTTTTCGTATAGAACTTTTATAGTCTGCCGGTGGCAAACCTGATAGAGGTAGCGCTACAGGCAGGATGACGTCACTTATAGTATTATTAGTATATCCGCTTGTAATATAAAAGTTATGCATGTCAAAAATAAAATCACCACCCCAGAATTGATGAGTTTCACGGGACAGGTTGGGATTGGCATAACGGGACTGGGCAATATTAAATGTATACAAATCTTCCCAATCAGGATATTTGGCATACTGCCCCGCAAAAGCGTTAAAAGTTAGAAACGGCTTGAATTTAAGTTCAGTTTTGAAACTTCCGAACCAGTCCTGTTCTATTTTATTGTGTATATAGCTATGCCGGGACCAGCCTGTTTGTATATACCAGGTAAGTGATGATAATGAAGGTGAATAAGATAAAGTGACGCGCTCATCGTCTCCCCAAAAATTAGTAAACGCCTCTTGATTAAAATTAATTAAATTGACATTTAAGGATGTATCCACATACAGAGGTGCATTAAACCTTTCGTCACACAAATTAAACGAAATATTGGGAGCACCTGAAAAAGAATGCAAATAAAGCGCCCCTGAAAGAGAATTTGCAGAGCCCTCCAACTGATTGAAATATGTTTTAATCCCGGTATTTGAAGAATCAGAAATATTGTAATTATAGGTAAATGGGCCTTCTTTTCTAACAAAAGTTGAATGATTATAGCCAATTTGACCCTTTACATAACTACCATTAAAGCCTAAAAAACTTCCTAAAGACAAATTACTGAACTCACCCGAATAAAGCTGTTGTATAGCCTCACGATAAAACTCATGGCCCTCAGCAGAGCTGTCTGATTGGGGTAATTCCAAGTCGCTGTTATTAGTATATCGATCCAGAAATATCTCCATTATTAGGGATTTACTAAACCAATACCCCAGACGGGGTCGAAAATGAAGATTCTCAATACGTGGCATAACGCCCTCAATAACGAGCGATGAACTATCCCTTTCCAATGAAGGAATTATTGTCTTTAAACCGGCAATACCGCTTAAATAAGGCTGATGCACTTGAAAAACATAATTATAAGACTGGCTGTCAGCTTTATTTGCCAGAAAACCCAGACTAAAATATGCTTTAGACGATAAAGATCGAGCTAGATTCAGTCTGAAAATATTCAAACCAAAAGGGCCTCTATTCCATTTGATTTGTGTTACAGGCGTGTCCAGAGGAATATGAGCCAACCATGGCTCCTTTGCTCCCATAGTTTGTCCAATTTTGGAGTAATAAATCATATCTGGCAAACCCACCCCGCCAAGCCCAAACGGTGAATATTTGGTGATTGGGTTATAGTCTGAATAGAACTCTAATTGGGAAAAATCCGTCAAATTCAAGCCTGAGCTGGAAAGACCGGGGAACCCTGTCTCTTTAATTGCTAAAAATTGCTGATTTCGGAAGCATTGAAGAGAAGTTAGCGCATTCAGTGGACAAACCTCATAATTGGTCTCATTATTGTTACCATAATAGCCAATTGTGACAGTATCAGGTTTTTCCGGGAACTGAAGAGAATTTTGTAAACTTCTTTGTATTTGGCTGTAGGAATATGCTGAACTCCAAATAATGATCAAAACACAAAATATGTTACTCCTGCAGCACCTGATTTTATATTTATTGATACTGATGATAAAAGACACAACTATTACCTGGAAATTTGTAAATATCATACTGGCAGTATTATTTATCCAACTAATTTTTTCATGCAGCTGGAAAGCTAAAAAAACAATTGTAAAACAACGACACGCTTATTTCTTGGAAGCAAAACTAACGGGTCCTTCTGTTATTGGAAATATCCACAATAATGTTTTTAATGATGAATATATTGAGGGCCGGTTTCAACTATTGCCAAATCTCATTCATATGGATATTCTCAATAAGCATTCTGATACGCTATTTATACTTTGGAACGAGTGTGAGCTTGGTTTCCCGGGAGGCAGCAGATCTAAAATTGTTCACTCAGCTCTGGACTATGATGACAGGATGAAACCTCTCAAATATACCCCCATGCCACCAGGTAAAGTATTTACTTACTTTATTGCTCCAAAAACCAGGATTGACTGGAATGCCATCATGAGGAAATGGCGATCTTTTCCGCTGATGGAAGGTAATCCAACCAAATACCTGAATAAGAATATTATTTTCTGGCTAAGGCTTTATCACACAAAGGGGACTGCGGAGTATCCATTTGTTTTTACCATAAACAAAATTGATAAATATAAGCTGCCTTACATGCTTCCGGAGACTTACGAGAGGCCTTTACCGCAGCCCTATATAAATGTGCTTCCTGAAGTTATAACCAGAGATACCCTTCCAGAAATAAAACCTGTAAATCCTGGCGCTGATTTTGTTGTTGAAGATATATCCCCGCCGGATTCCAGCGAAATATCAAATACAACAGACACTATTTTGGCTAAAGAACCAATTGTACAGGCCCAACCCCTGGCACAGGACACTCAGACTGTTCCAACTGAGACCAGGCTCGAAGTAAAAACGGACAGCTTAGAGTCAAAACAAAGCCTAATAATTCCAGAAGACACCCTTGTTACCAAGGTTTCAATACCGGAACCTGTTAAAGTACAAAAACCCAAAGAGAGTATCCAGGCCCTGCTGAATAAACTTAACACCATGAAGGAGCAGGCTGATTATTATCAGGAAGAAGAAGACACCATTATTGTATATGAAGACGAGGAGGGAGAGGAGGGTTCAAAAGAATCTGTAGCTAAAGACACCCTCGCTGATAGGAATGTGTCGAGTCCTGCTACCCTCTCAGAAAAGAAGAGTGCTCCCGAAGATTCCTTACTCGCAGATATCCCCCCCCCTCCAAAGAAATTACAAGCTGAAATTGAGCCAAAAGACACCCTTTCAGACCAGAAGGTCAAAAACCTGCTTAAGAACTTTCAGAGGAGCTCATCACCTAAAAAAAGCAGAGGAGTGCGAAGAAATCTTGGCTCTTTATAATAGCCCAAAACAAGCTATTTACCTGTAATCAATTTTCTTAATTCGGCCCAGTTATCCTCATAACGCAAACCTTTATCATCTATATAAAGATCCGCAAATATCTTGCGGGTACCAAGATCATACCCCGCAACAGGAGTATTTACGCTGTCATAGGGTATGTTGTTATCACGTAAAAATTGCCTTACCTGGCGCTCATCGTCTCCTTGACGGCATGTCCAGATAGCAATTTTATGACCTGCCTTTTTAAACGCCTTAAGAGCCTCTTTTGAACCCTCTTTTAATGGGCCAATATTGGGAAATTCATGTTCCACAATTGTTCCGTCAAAATCAATAGCTATAACCATATTTTGTGCAAAGTAATATTTTTACAGAAAAGTAATAAATTTAATAAAGAAAATTTATATCTTTATATCTTGATATATTGATAAATCAGTAACCAGTTAGCTAGGAGTTTAGTATGAATAAGCAATTATTTACCTCAGAATCAGTTTCAATGGGGCATCCAGACAAAATGGCGGATCAAATTTCAGATGCCATACTTGATGCATTATTAGAGCAGGATAAAAACAGCCGTGTAGCATGTGAAACCATGGTTACAACGGGATTGGTAGTTATCGCTGGCGAAGTTACCACAAAAGCATATGTAGATTTACAAAAAATTGTCCGAGATGTTATAAAAGATATCGGTTATAATGATTCAGCAATGGGTTTCGACTATCGTTCATGTGCAGTTCTTGTTGCTTTAGACAAACAATCACCTGATATTTCTCAGGGCGTAACTGCCGGTAAGGGTCTTCATAAAGAGCAGGGCGCAGGTGACCAGGGTATGATGTTTGGATACGCCTGCAACGAAACATCTTCATTGATGCCTTTACCCATTCACCTTGCCCATAAGCTTATTGAAGGCATAACGTCCTTAAGACAAAAAAATGTTTTAAAATATCTTCGCCCTGATGCAAAATCACAAGTAACTGTGGAATATGTTGATGATAAACCTAAAAGAGTGGATACAATAGTTATTTCTACTCAACATAGTGAAGACGCTAAACATGCCACCATAGTAAAAGATCTGACTGTGAAACTAATTAAGAAAACTATTCCAGCTAAATTACTTGATAAGGACACTAAAATCCTTATTAATCCAACAGGCCGATTTGTCGTAGGGGGCCCCATGGGCGATTGCGGTTTGACCGGGCGAAAGATTATTGTAGACACCTACGGCGGTATGGGGCGCCATGGCGGCGGCGCTTTTTCTGGAAAGGATCCTTCAAAAGTTGACCGCAGCGCAGCCTATGCAGCAAGGTATGTTGCAAAGAATATTGTCGCCGCAGGGCTGGCAGAGCGATGTGAGGTACAGCTGGCATATGCAATTGGCTACCCACGGCCAGTATCTATTTTAATCAATACGTTCGACACATCCAAGCTGTCAAATGATCAAATCAGCATTCTTATTAAAGATACATTTGATTTAACACCTTCTGGGATCATTAAATCTCTCGGGCTTCTCAAACCCATTTACCGTAAAACATCATACCACGGTCATTTCGGCAGGAATGGCGAGTCGTTTCCCTGGGAGAAAACAGACAAGGCAGCAAAACTTAAAAATGCAGCTGCAAAGCTTTAAAAAAGGAGAATCTAAATGACAAATGCCAAAGAAAACCTGGAATACCAGGTTGCAGATATCGGCCTAGCAGACTGGGGCAGAAAGGAAATATCCGTTTCCGAATTTGAAATGCCCGGTCTGGTTTCCATTCGAAGAAAACACAGCTCTGCAAAACCTCTGGCCGGTGCCAGGATAACGGGCTCTCTTCATATGACAATTCAAACCGCCGTACTAATTGAAACATTAACGGAATTAGGGGCAGATGTCCGGTGGGCGTCATGTAACATATTTTCGACTCAGGATCATGCAGCTGCCGCAATAGCTGAAACTGGCGTACCAGTGTTTGCCTGGAAGGGTGAGACCCTGGAAGAATACTGGGACTGTACCCTCAAAGCGCTCACGTTCCCTGGCGGCAAAGGCCCTAACCTCATTGTTGATGACGGTGGTGATGCCACCCTTCTTATTCATAAGGGTTTTGAACTGGAAAATGGCAGTGATTGGGTTAATTCAGAATCATCAAGCCATGAGGAAAAAGTTATAAAAGACCTCCTTAAAAAAGTACATGACGAAACTCCAAAGCACTGGCATGAAGTTGTAGCCGAGTGGAAAGGTGTTTCAGAGGAAACTACCACCGGCGTGCACAGGCTTTATCAAATGCTTGAAGCAAAGTCTCTTCTAGTGCCAGCCATAAATGTTAATGATTCTGTAACCAAGTCTAAATTTGACAACCTCTATGGTTGCAGAGAGTCTCTTGCAGACGGCATAAAGAGAGCTACTGATATTATGGTTGCCGGTAAAGTAGTAGTGGTATGTGGTTACGGTGATGTTGGCAAGGGCTGCGCTCAATCCATGCGTGGTTTTGGCGCAAGAGTTATTGTTACTGAAATAGACCCAATTTGCGCGCTACAGGCAGCTATGGAGGGGTTTGAGGTGACTACGATAGAAAACACAATGGGTGAAGGCGACATATACGTAACTACCACTGGTAATTGCGATATAATTACAGCCGAACACATGTCAAAGATGAAAGATCAGGCTATTGTATGCAACATAGGTCATTTCGACAATGAAATACAAGTTGACGCACTTAACAAGTGGCCTGGAGTTACAAAACTTACAATCAAGCCCCAGGTTGACAAATATTCTTATGAAGACGGTCATGCAATTTTTCTGCTGGCTGAGGGTCGTCTGGTAAATTTAGGCTGCGCCACCGGCCACCCGTCTTTTGTCATGTCCAACTCATTTACAAACCAGACTCTTGCCCAGCTAGATCTCTGGAAAAAGAAGGACAATTATGAAATTGGCGTATACCGATTGTCAAAAGAGCTTGATGAAGAAGTTGCCCGTTTACACCTGGAAAAGATTGGTGTTAAACTAACAACGTTATCAAAAATGCAGGCAGATTATATCGGTGTACCCGTTAACGGCCCATACAAGCCAGAACATTACCGGTACTAACAGGTTTAGCAGAGAGTAATATATTTATCAGGGTTCGTGCTTTAAAAACACGAACCTTTTTTTTAGTGCACCATTAATTAAAAAGCTATAACAGCTTAAATGGCCTTTACCCGCTGCCCACGCATTACAAATGATTTGGGACCGATAATTTCTTTTTCGATATTGAGATAATTTTCACCGATTTTTATAATAACACCCGGATAAATAGTCCTTTTAACAAGGATTCTAGCTTTATCAATTTCTGTCAGCTTTTCGCAAATTAGTTTCCGACGCTCCTCCAGGCTGGATAACTGATTTTTAACTTTGATCTGAGTCTCTACAAGTTTTTTGAGAAGCATGGTCTCTTTTTGGGGAAGTGAGCCTTTAATCCTCTTTATGCGAATCAGCTTCTCCAGATGCTCATTAATTTTAAGTTTGCTATTGGAGAGCTCTTTGATTTTATCTTCTGTGTTGTACCTTTCCTCCAACAGAGCGTAGTCTGTGCCTACCTCCAGCTGTGTTTTTGTACCTTGCTCATTACCAGCGGTTTCACAGATAATCTCCCTGCGGGCGGAAGCCAACCCCCCTACGATACCCACGTTCCGCCCCCCTACTTCGATACAGCCTCGTGCATAAAGTTTACAATTAATGGCTTCACCGGATATCGTTAAGTTTTTACGACACCTGATTTTTTGATTACGCACAAA
>CAZRWX010000121.1:0-10232 GCA_964603925.1 uncultured Bifidobacteriales bacterium
GGTAGCGGCGAAAGTAATAACTCGACGATAGTTCTGCGGAGTCCAATATAGAATCAGCCTTTATAATAAAAAGAACCGTTATTTGCATTCTGTGCGGCTTTCAATTCATAGTTGCAGTGGTTCCGGCGGACTCGGCAAATTTCCCTGTCTATGAAAGTATTAAGCCGAACATTACTTTTTGGGAAAATGTATTTGCCCGATATACCAGAAGCCAGGGGATCCTGCATGACCAGGATAAACTTGAGGTTGTGTATGAAGTAGTCCGGCTTGTAGAACCTAATCAACCCGGTTCCAAAAAGAAAAACAGGGATGCCATAAAAGCGGTAAGGAAAAAATACGAGGCGCTGCTGTTATCCCTGATTGAAAAGTCACGTGGTCAGGAAATACTTACATCTGACGAAATGCGGGTCGCGTCCCTGCATGGTCCCTCGGCGGACAGCAATACGTTCAAACAGGCCATTGATAATATGCGCTTTCAGCAGGGCGTCGCGGACCAGTTCCTCAAAGGGCTCGAGCGTTCCGCGGCCTACCTGGATTCTATAAAACGGATATTCAGGGACAAGGGGGTTCCGGAGGACCTTGCCTACCTGCCCCATGTGGAATCATCCTTTAATCCCCGTGCCTACAGTAAATTCGGCGCAGCCGGGCTTTGGCAGTTTATCCGCTCCACGGGCAGACTCTACATGAAAATTGATTATACCGTGGATGAACGCAGGGACCCCCTTATTGCTACCAGGGCGGCCGCCAGGCTGCTTAAAAGAAATTACCAGATACTCGGCAGCTGGCCGTTGGCCCTTACCGCCTATAATCACGGGGTAAACGGGATGCTGAAGGCAAAGCGTGCCAAGGGCGGTTATGAAAAGATTTTTCTGGAATATAAAGGCCGCCGATTCAGATTCGCTTCCCGGAATTTTTACTCTGAATTTCTCGCTGTATGCCGGATAGCGAAAAATTATCAGGCCTATTTCAAAGAGGTGAATTTCCATGAGCCGTTGAAGCGGGATCGCCTAATTCTGACCGGCTATGTCTCGGCTGCCGACTTAATGGAATTCTTTCAGCTGGATCCCGGCACATTCAAGAAGTTCAATCCGGCCTTGCGCGAGCCGGTATATACCGGTCAGAAGTATATCCCGCCCGGCACCCAAGTGTATTTTCCAATTTTCCCGGACAGCGCTGCGGACAGACTGGCGGCCACCTTCCCAGCCGATAAATATAAGTCCGAACAGAAAGCCAGCAAGTACCACAGGGCTGTGCGGGGAGAGACCGCGGAACAAATCGCTTCCCGGCACAAGATTTCCCTTCGCGATCTCATCGCATTGAACGATCTAAACTTGAGGGCGACCATTTACCCCGGGCAGAACCTCAGGCTTCCTGCCAAAGGAGAGGCTCACGTCCAAATCGCCAAAGCGAAAAAGCCCGAACCCGCTCCGCCGCCAATCAAGGCGCCGAAACCCAGGCCCGTACAGCAAAGCAAGCCGGCAAAACCCAAGGCGCCTCCGGTACAGGTAGCGAAACCGGAATCTAGGAAAGCAGCCCCGGAACCTAAAAGGGAAGCTCCGCGAAAATCTGTCCGTATCTTAGAAAGTATATCCGACACCAGCCTGCAGCCGCCTGAGGTAATAACGGAAACCATGTTTGCCTCAATAGCACCCTGCATCCCCCGGAGAGATTGCCCGTCCTTCTGGCTCGGCCTGCCCGAAACCGCTGCTCTGCCTGTGCGGTCCGCGGCGGAGGACGCCATCATTCCCACTATCGTAGCGGCTGACCTGGCTGTTGAACCAGACACCTCCCGGGAGGGAAAGCCCGCGGGAATTATCCGCGTGGAAGTGGAAGAAACCCTGGGACATTACGCGGATTGGCTGAATGTTTCCACGGGAGTGATAAGGCGGATGAACGGCCTTAGTTTCGGCCGACCGATAACCCGGAACCAGAAACTTCGTATCCCCTTCGACAAAATCTCAATGGAGAAATTTGAAAGCCGGCGCTATGAGTATCACAAAGAGATGGTCGAAGATTTCTTCTCGGCTTTCCGGGTAAACCGGACGGAAAGCTACACGGTGAAACGCAATGACAACCTGTGGAAGCTCTGTGAAGAAACATTCGAAATTCCCCTGTGGCTCCTGCAGCAATATAATCCCGACATTATCGGCAGTGTTTTGCACATCGGCCAGATGCTGCGGGTTCCGGTCATCGAAAGGGCGTCGGTGGAATTTTGACGTATGCCGGCTGAAACTACCACAGGTTTTCTTCCGGAAAATCCAGGTGATTGATAAAACAGTCATTGAAGTCTGCTCTGTTTGAGAGTTCAACATGCTCCGCAGACGTTGATAAGGCCCTGGCTTTCTGCCAGTAATCTTTGGAAAGCAGCGCCATGGCCGCGCCGGTGCTGGCTGGGTTTCGGGTCTAAGCCAAGGATGTTAAAATGCTCATCAGGCATTATGTTGGTTCAGGATTATTATTGCCATTTTGTAGAAGGCTGACTGGTAATGGCCAATGGTCGTGCGGAACGTGTTAGTGCTTTGTAGAGTAGGGTTAGGCATGAATTTAAAATAAGCTATTAGGCGTAATGTCTGATGAGCATTCTCATCAAGTTAGGATATGCTCCATCAGCTTATTAGAATGTAAATACTGCTTTGCGGGGCTTACATTCTAATACCACAATATTATTACGTATAGCTGCTTTTCCAACCCCGTCAGCTCAAGCGCCCCTTATAATCCTTGTACCCAAACTCACGCACTAGCTTAAATTCACCTTGGCGAGTCCACACACCTATAGCAGGCAGCCCCACACCGTTAAAGGTGTTATTCTTAACCATGGTGTAATGTATCATATCCAGGAACTCCAGTTTGTCACCGGGTTTTAAGGGCTCCTTAAAAGCGTAATCACCAATAATGTCACCCGCCAGGCATGTGTTACCCGTGAGGCGGTAGGTGTTCGTGCCAAATTCGCTGGACTGAACTATTTCCGGGCGGTAGGGCATTTCCAGAACATCGGGCATGTGGGCGGCGGCGCTTACATCCAGGATGGCTATATTCATGTCGTTATGTACAATGTCCACCACAGAGGCGATCAGGCTGCCGGTGTTGTATGCTATAGCCTCGCTGGGTTCCAGATATATAGTTAGCTCATGCTTTTGGCCAAAATCTTTGAGGAATTTGGCAAGCTTATCCAATGGATAGGTGGGTCTGGTTAAGGCGTGTCCGCCACCCAGATTTAACCATTTTACATGCTGGAGGACTTCGGGGAAGTTCTGCTCCAGGGATGTGATATTTTTTACTAAATCATCAAAGCTTCCGCCGCATAGAGCATGGAAGTGGGCGCCCTGCAGGTCCTGGAGTATTTGCGGGTTGAATTGGGCCCTGGTAATGCCCAGGCGGGAGGATGTGCAGTGAGGGTCGTATATGGCAGGGGATACCGTGGATACCTGTGTGTTAATGCGGATGCCGATGTCAATAGAGCGGCCGCTTGTTCGTATGGGGTTACGGTAAGTGTTCCACTGGCTGTAGGAGTTAAAAACAATGTGATCGCAAATTGGGATTAAAGCTTGAATGTCCTCAGTTTTAAAAGCCGGGCTGTAAGCGTGGAGTTCACCACCCATTTCCTCAGAAGCCAGGCGGGCTTCGTTTATGGAGCTGGCAGCGGCGCCAATAAGGTATTGCTTAACGATAGGGAAGAGGCTGAACATGGCGAAGCCCTTTAAGGCCAGCAGAATGCGGCAGCCGGAGTCTGCCTGGAGCTGTTGAAGGAGTTCCAGGTTGCCAATGAGCTTTTGCTCTTCGCAGACGTAGATGGGGGTTAGTGTCTTGGATAGGTTAATCATAGTTTTGAGTGGTGAGTGGCTGCAAGTTTGGCATTACTATCGTTGGGGTGTTCTTGCAGCTTGAGTCGTGAGTGGTGAGTGGCTGCAAGGGAGGCTTTACTGTCGTTTATGTGTTCTTGCAGTTTGAGTGGTGAGAATAGTCTCTGGATTCCCACTGGAGCATTTTCTATACGAAGGCATGGGGCGGGAAAGCCGACAAAACTCACCACTCACAACTCACTACTAATAATAGTTCCACAACTTTCTTCTCAATTCCATTATTCTTAAAACTTACGGCCGAACTCTTCGTGCCAGGGTAGACCGTATTTATTAAGGGCTTCCATAAAAGGGTCCGGATCCAGTTGTTCCATATTAAAGACTCCGGCGCCTGCCCAGGTGCCCTGGAGCATGAGCATGGCGCCTATCATGGCGGGTACGCCGGTGGTGTAGTGTACGGCCTGGGAAGCTACTTCGGTAAAACACTGGGCGTGGTCGCAAATGTTGTATACATAGTAGTCTTTGGGTTGGCCCGATTTGGTGCCGTGGATAATGCAGCCTATAACGGTTTTGCCTGTATAACCTTTGCCCAGAGATGACGGCTCGGGGAGCAGGGCTTTTAAGAATTGCAGGGGTATAATGTCCTGACCCTGATAGTTAATGGGCTTAATGGACGTAATACCTACATTCTGCAGGACCTCCAGATGTTTGAGGTAATTTTCTGAAAACGTCATCCAGAAGCGCATGCGCTTAATGCCCGGTATATGCTTAACCAGGGACTCCATCTCCTCATGATTAAGGAGGTAAATTTCCTTTGGCCCGGCCTGGGGGAAGTCAAAAGAGCGATGAACCGAAAGGGGAGGGGTAGTGTGCCACTGGCCCTGCTCATAATATTTGCCGGGGGCCGTAATCTCCCGGATGTTAATTTCCGGGTTGAAATTGGTGGCGAAGGCCTGGCCGTGATCGCCGGCGTTGGCATCCAGTATATCTATAGTTTGAATAGTATCAAAATGGTGCTTTTGAGCATAAGCGCAAAAAATGTTGGTAACGCCCGGGTCAAAGCCCGAGCCAAGCACCGCCATAAGGCCCTTGTCCTTAAACCTCTGCTCGTAGTCCCACTGCCACTTGTAACAGTATTCGGCCTTGTCCTTAGGCTCGTAATTGGCTGTGTCCAGATAGGGAACACCGGCTTGTAAACAGGCCTCCATAATGGTGAGATCCTGATAGGGGAGCGCTACATTAATGGCGATGTCCGGTTTGTGGGTGCGCATAAGGGCCGTAAGTTCAGGGACATTGTCGGCGTCTACCTGAGCGGTAATTATGGAAGAGTCGCCTATAGCGAATTTAATGGCATTGCATTTGGCTAAAGTGCGGCTGGCGATTATAAGGTCACCAAAAATAGGTTTGAGGGCCGCACACTTGCGGGCTACAACATTGCCGACACCGCCGGCACCGATAATTAAGGTTTTTGGCATTATAAAACTCCTGTTATTTGGATGTTAATATAGAATTAAGCCCCTATTCGTGTAATGACAGTTGGCGATAAAACTTAAGTAACCTTTAATACTTGATAAATTTCATTAAAAAGTCATTCCAGCTTGTCTGGAATCAAACTTTTTAATGAAATTTTATCGGTAGCGGGTGATTCCGGTCAAGCCGGAATGACGAATTTTTAGCGTTCCCTTAATAGAATCTTTATTTTTATAACAAACACATATTGAAAGAGTTATAATAATTGCATAAATGTCACAATTAATCGAAAAGAAGCCGGCAGTAAGAGTCAGGCATATTATTTTGGCAATTATAGTCTTTGTAATTGCCTTTAAATTTGTCAATATTGTTGTCAACAAAACCTCCTGGGAGGCTTCGGCCGGTACCAGTGTTTACGCTGGTCTTGACGAAAGCGGCAGTGTAATTACCTATGCCTTCCTGCCCGATAATATGCTCCTGACTACAGAGGCCGACGATATTACAGAGTGCATCCAGCTGGGCACTTATACAGCTTATAAGGGTCATAAAATCTTTTGGCGCTATTGGTATACGCCCATACCCGAAGTTCATTGGGGCAAATGTCTGTTTCTGGTGGAGCCTGGCTATGTGCCCGTAGTTCTTAATTTAGATGTTAAAAAAAGCGAAGGCCAAATGTGTAAGGGCTTTTATAAGCGCAACCGCACCAATCATCTTTACATGACGTTTTCCCGTTATGATATGCGCTATAAGAGTAAATCCTTTATAAGGCTGCTGGATGAAAAGGTGGAAGCCATGGGCATTAACGAAACTTTTGAATATATCAAGGAAATGGGGGATTTCTAACTGATTAAGCCGTTTTTTTTAATAAAGCCAAGTTTACATAATATATCTTATGCGAACGTCTCGGATAGTGGAACAGGATAGTATTGAGTTGCTGAACTGGCTGAGTGAAAAGTAAAAAGTTAAAACATATCGTCCGAACGTTTTTCACTTTTCACTTGTCGCTTTTCACTAAAAGCCAGTTCCGCAGCTCGAGTTCTAACAATATAATCCGGGAGCACGGCCGCACACCGGTTAATTACAAAAAATGCAGGGGGGAATTAGCTGGTTGGGATGCAGGGAGTCGAACCCCGATCGTCAGATCCAGAATCTGATGTCCTGCCATTGGACGACATCCCAGCTAACGAGAGAAGTTTAGCAAATAACGGTATTATCTCAAGAGATTCCTGAAATATTGAGAAGGTTGTTGTGTGAAAACCATTCCCTGTGGTTTAGGCGGATCTAACCGAAATATCCGTCAATAATTGCCAAATTAACTCAATTTTAAACAAAAAAGCTAAAATACCCTATATTTGACTTTATGAAAAAATTCAGGGAAAGATGGGCATTTTTATACCCATATATTCGCAGGCATCGGGCGGCCATTATCTGGGGCCAGCTGTTTGTAGTGCTGAATATAATGCTGGACCTGGTCGCTCCCTGGATGATTAAGATTATAATGGACAACCTTAAGGGCGGTCTCCCCTTCTCCAGTCTTTACAGGCCCCTTGGTTATATGACGGCGGCTATGCTTGTTAACATTGTGATGTTTTATTACCAGCGTCGCTGGGTTATCATGTCTTCGCGGAAAATTGAACAAAAATTCCGTGATGACCTGTATAAGGCCTTTCAGGCTCAGCCCAGGGTGTTTTACGACAAAAAACCCATCGGCGATCTTATGAGTAACGCCACCAACGACCTTGACCGCATACGGGACTTCATGGGCCCCATTATGCTTCACCTTACGCGTATGGTGTGTACCACAATATTTACACTTGCATGCGTATTCATGCTTCATCCGGGGCTGGCGGTGGCGGGCATTATCCCCGTATTTATAGTGCCTTTTTTTGCTAACAAGTTTTTAAAATTCATGCACAATCTTTACGGCAAAATTCAAAAAAATTTGAGTGACTTGAATTCATTTGTTCAGGATTCCATATCCGGTATTCAGGTTATTAAAGCCTATGGCAAAAACGACATCTTTCTTAAGAGTTTTGCCGCGCATTCCAGTTCTTTAAAAGACAACTCCCTCAGGGTGGCTTACTATACTGCGGGTCTGTGGCCTGTACTGGGGCTTTTAAGCTCCATGGGCATACTCATGGTTTTAGCCTATGGCGGTAAGCTGGCTATAACGGGCGAAATCACCATTGGCACCCTGACAGCGGCTATATTGTATTTACTTAAACTGCAATTCCCCCTTATCGGTCTGGGCTGGGTGGCCAATATGCTTCAGCGCAGCAATGCGGCCGTGGACAGGTTGATGGCGCTTAATAAAGAGTTCCGGCCTGTTGAAGAGGCCTCGGCCCGCAATACAGAGGTCAATCAAAAGTCTATGGCCAAAGGGTTTGATATAGAAGTCAAAAATCTCAGCTTCGCCTACCCCGGCCGGGAACCAGTATTAAAGGACATTAGTCTTACTATACCTTCAGGTTCTTCTCTGGGCATTGTGGGTCCTACCGGTTCGGGCAAGACAACGCTCATGCACATTATATGCGGAGTATACCCCCCCCCACCCCGTGTTCTCAGCCTGAGCGGCCATTACCGGGAGGATTTTACCGACCAGGAATGGACTGAATGGTTTTCTCTTGCTCCCCAGGACGGTTTTTTATTCAGCACTACAATTGAAGAAAATATCAATTTAGGCAGGGGCCCACAGAGCATCTACACTACTGATGAAGTTGGAGCATTATCCGCCTTCAGCCGCGACCTGCCCCAGATAGAGGGTGCTTACAGCGCCTTGCTTGGTGAGAGGGGCATAAACTTAAGCGGCGGCCAGCGCCAGCGTGTGGGCGTGGCACGCTCACTTTTAGCTAATGCCCCCATATTATGCCTGGACGATAATTTATCCGCTTTGGACATGGAAACCGAAACGATAGTTCTCCAGAACCTGGAAGAAAAGTTTAAGGCCAGGACCCTGCTAATTGTAAGCCACAGGTACTCGGCTGTTAAAGGCTGTGATAATATAATTTTCCTCAATGAGGGTCGTATAACTGAGCGCGGTACTCATCAGCAGCTTATAGACTATAACGGTATGTATAAGTCTGTATATCGCAAACAGGTGATCTCAGAGGACTTGGAAAAATCATGAAAAAGCGTGAATATCTCACTGTAGATAAAACCATGAAATTCCTGGACAGGGCTTTATGGGCCAGGCTGGCGCGCATGCTTCTTGAGCATAAGGCCGGCGCTGCTATTGCTTTCAGTACCATAATTTTAAGCCAGTTCATACCCAATCTGCACCCCCTAATTCTAAAAAAGATGGTGGATGGGCCTATTGCTCAGGGCAACATGCAGGGCATGTATGCCTTGTGCGGCTGGTATTTGGCAGTAGTAATAATCTCGGGAGCTCTGGGTTATATTGGTGCTGTGGCCAGTCAGGCTCTGGCTTTAAAAATTATCCATCAGCTGCGCATTGACCTTTACAGCCATATCATAAAATATAAGCTGGACTTTTATAAACGCACCCCGGTGGGCCGCCTTATGACCAGGCTCACTTCAGACATTGACAACATTAACTCCATGTTTTCTGAAGGGCTTATTGACCTGATGGGTGCTGTTCTCATGCTCATTTTTCCCATGGTTTTCATGCTTTATCTTAATTGGAAACTGGCCCTGGCCACTCTGGCCATTACTCCCTTAATGTTTTTGGCTACAGGCATTTTCAGGGTTAAGGTGCGTGATATCAATACAAAAATTCGTAAAAGCATAGCGGCCCTCAATACCCAGATGCAGGAGAGCCTGTCGGGAAATTATCTCGTACAGATTTTTGGTAAAAGCAGGCAAAAGTGGGAGGAGTTTGATACCATAAACACCGGCCTTAAGAATCAGTGGCTGATAAATGTTCGCTATTACGCCCTGTTTTTCCCCGTAATGCACTCCTTAACAGAAATTTCCGTAGTCATTTTGTATTTCCTGGGGGGCTGGCTGTTTTTTAAAGAACAAGTCAGTCTGGGTATATTGGTATCCTTCAGCATGTGGATGGGTATGTTCTGGCGTCCTTTAAGGGATATAAGCGAGCGGTTTACCCAGCTGCAGACAGCGCTGGCAGCGGCCGAAAGGGTTTTTACTTTATTTGAAATTAACGCCAATATCGAGGCCGGGGATAAAGACATGGATGTCTCCAGCCAGATTACTCTGAGTTTTGAAAATGTAAGCTTTGGCTACGAAGTAGAAACCCCTGTGCTGCGCGATATCAGCTTCACTCTCCAGGAGAGCAGGAGTCTGGCCATAGTGGGTGCCACCGGCAGCGGCAAAAGCACCCTTATCTCACTGTGTAATAAATTTTATCTGCCTGACAGCGGGTGTGTTAAAATTAACGGAATTAAAGTCCAGGATTATAAAGAGGGTGCGATACAGGCTCTTACCAGCTTTGTGCCTCAGGATGTCTATCTCTTTGCTGAGACGGTGGCCTATAATATTGCCTTAACAAAGGATTACGATTTAGGAAGGATGAAAGAAGTCTGCGAATATGTAAACGCCGATAAATTCATTAGCGGGTTGCCCGATGCCTATGAGCACAAACTCACAGAGCGCGGGGCCAATCTTTCTTTAGGTCAACGTCAGCTTCTGGCTTTTGCCAGGGCCATTTATCACCGCCCCCGTCTGCTTTTACTGGATGAGGCCACCAGCTCCATTGATACAGAAACAGAGCTTTTAATCCAGGACGCTATGGGCAAATTTGCCAGGGATATGACCTCAATCGTAGTAGCCCACCGCCTTTCCACAATTAAGGCCTGTCATCAGATTATGGCTCTGCACAAGGGTGAAATCCGGGAGGTAGGAACCCATGACGAGCTTATTGCTAAGAAGGGCATTTATCATAAGCTCTATATGCTGCAGGGAGTGGATGCTGGAGTTGGGGGAAAATAGTGGCTAGTGTACTGTATCATAAGTTTTACCTTCCATATTGGCAATTTAAGTTCTTCT
>CAZRWX010000122.1:0-10148 GCA_964603925.1 uncultured Bifidobacteriales bacterium
CGTAACTCATGTTTGCGCTTCCCGCTAACAGCGGGATTGTTAGAATATTGCTCCCGCCTTCGTTTTCAGCAACGTTTTGGCGGGGCAGCTTCTATTCTAAAGCCTGATGAACGTTCCACCTCAGGAGGATAGGTTCCGCGCTGCGGGATACGTTCTAAAAAGCCCCAATACCGCGAATACAGCTGAAAACTGTGCGGAATAAAATAGCGATATCCAGAAGGAAACTCTGGTTGTTTATATAATAAATGTCGTAGTCCATGTTCTCATGGATGGCAAACTTCCGGTCTGCGGAAATTTGCCAAAGACCTGTAATACCAGGTTTAACATTAAGACGCTGCCTTTGAAGGTCGTTGTATTTGGCAACTATGAAGGGCATCTCCGGCCTGGGGCCTACCAGGCTCATATCACCCTTGATAACATTGATGAGCTGAGGGAGCTCATCTAAGGATGTGCGGCGAAGGAAGCGGCCTATGGCCGTAATACGGTTATCATTACCATGAGAAGGTGTAAGGGCATAAATAGGGCTGTTTACGCGCATGGAACGGAACTTAAAGAAGACAAACCTTTTGCCCCCTTTGCCGATACGCTTTTGCCTGAACAGCACCGGCCCCCTGGAAGTAAGCTTAATGACGACTGCAATAAACAATAACGCCGGACTTAGAAGAATAAATAACAGCAGGCTTGCAAATAAATCGAAAACGCGTTTGAAAAAGGCTGCTTGCAGGGAATAAGTGGGCTCTGACATACCAATAAGAGGGATGCCGTCCACCTCAGACATTTTAACCCTTTGAACAACAATATCGTAAAGGGAGGGAACAATCTGAAACTCACAGCCCTCCTTTCTGCAAACTTTTAAAATGTCGGCGATGACCTTTTTAGGCACCTGGGACATGGCAATAAAAAGCTTTTGTGCCCCCGACTGCCTGATTATGTCTCCAAGCTTGTCGAAACCACCTAATATAGGCGCGCTGTTAATATTGCTGCTGGCAAGCATATTATTATCGTCGATAAAACCGACAACATGATAACCAAGCTTAGGTGACTGCTGGAACTTTTCCTGGAGTTTATAGCCGACAACGCCGGCCCCATAAATTAATGTGGTGGTCTCCATAATGCCCCGTGTACGGAGATTATTCTGAAAAAGGAAGAAAAAATAACGTTGGGAGACCATTAGACCGATAATGCTGCACCAGGTAAGAACGAAGACCCCTCGGCTGAAGAAGGGCTCCTGAGCTAAAAAGAGAATAGCCAGGGTAATGCCGCAGCCAATAAGGCAGGTTTTAAGAATAATCTCGAACTCCCTGATGTTGAGCAGGCTCCTTTGGCCCCTGTAAAGGCCATTTACGCCAAACCCGACAAGACAGGTAACCAAAGCAACACCCAGGGAAAAATAATATTGCTGAAAATGAATAGTTTGAAAGCTATGGGGAGCAAAATAAGGACCGACGGTGTTCCAAGCCCAATGACCAAGATAAAAACTAACCAGAATGGTGAATATATCGGCCAGTATTTGCAGACCGGTTAAAATGTGATGGAGATTTGATATTTTGATAGCCCGGAGGGGCTTTTTGACAAAAGGAACCGCTAACCCTGGCGGCTGAAGAGAGGGAGTGCTTTGTGATGAAGGAACACCACCCTCTTTTAAAGCTGAAACCACGCCCTGAGGTAAAGACCCTGACTTATTTTCGTAATGTGACATTTTATTAATGCGATGTTAAATGTTTAATTGCTGTTAATAGATATATTTATTTTCAGTTCAAAAATCAAATCTAGTGTGATCTAAATCACACTACAAAGATATGGCTTTATTAAAGCCAACTTCCTGAAACCGTATTATTTTTATCACAACGATATCATACTAATTAGAAAGGTTATAATGCAAGTAAATGTTGGCATAATTGGAGTAGGCACAGTGGGTTCGGGTACTATCGAAATCCTGGAACAGCAAAAGGTGTTTTTTAAAGAAAAACTTGGCTTAGACATTAAAATTCATTCAATTTGCGCCAAAACACAAGAAGAGTTCACCCCCTTTAACCTGCCGGCAGTTAATAAAACCACAAATGCCGGGGATCTTTGCACTAATCCCGACATTGACATAATAGTTGAAGTAGCCGGTGGCTATGAAATGCCTAAAGAGTGGATACTTTGTGCTCTCAAACACAAAAAACATATTGTCACCGCTAACAAGGCCCTTTTAGCCAAATACGGGTCCCTGCTCTTCCCCCTGGCAGCAGAAAATAACTGCGCCCTTATGTTTGAAGCGGCCGTAGGCGGGGGTATTCCCGTTATACGCTCCTTGCAGGAGACCTTGGTGGGTAACGATATTGAAGGTCTGGCGTGCATAATTAACGGCACCTGTAATTATATCCTGACTCAAATGACCGAAAAACACGCAGAATTTTCTGATGTTCTTAAAGAAGCCCAGGATTTAGGATATGCCGAAACAGACCCTACTTTTGATATTGAGGGCATAGACTCCGCCCATAAGGTAGCCTTGTTAGCATCCCTGAGTTATGGTAAATATGTCGATTTTGAGAAAATGTATGTGGAGGGTATCACCAAAATATCTCAGCTGGATGTTGAAATGGCCCAATCCTTAGGTTACGCTATAAAACTGCTTGGTATCGTAGGCCCCGGGCAGGGGGACGAGATCACTGCCAGCGTTTATCCCGCCCTTATTCACCGGCATCATCAGCTTGCATCTGTAAATGGGGTCATTAATGCCGTATATATTAAAAATTCCTTTGCAGGCCCCATACTGTTAACCGGGGCCGGGGCAGGTAAACTGCCAACCGCCAGCTCTATCGTGGGCGATATCGTTTCTATCGCCCGCCAAATGCAATCCAGTGAACAGCATCCTATTTCTCTTTCTTTTATCAACAAGGATAACGTTCAACCCCTGCAGTCCATAGATAAGCTTCAAACAGAATATTATATCCGCATTATGGCTAAGGATGAGCCCGGTGTACTAGCCAGGGCCACCACTATACTGGCCGAGCACCATATTTCCATTAAATCCATTGTGCAAAAAGGAGCAGAGGAATCTGAACTGGTTCCTATTATTATACTCACGCATAAATGCAGTGATAAAAATATTCGCGAGGCCCTGGAAAAGATCGACCTGCTGGAGGTAGTTAGCGCTCCATCAAATAAATTAAGATTCTATTCATAATTAGTATCTGTCCAAACAGATTTACTAACCACAGAGGCGCAGAGGGCCACCTTCGTGGACAGAGAAAATAAACTAAATATTTGTAGATTTACTCTGTGTCCTCTGCGCCTCTGCGGTGAATTATTATTACCATTTTGGACAGATACTAATTATCCGGAATGGGGCCGGGCTCCCGGCTGCGGTATTCTATCTCCTTAACCATTGAATCACGAAGCTTTTCATCCCCATCCCATTTATGCCTGAACTGTTCGGGGCTAATGGCAGATGAGTTTTGTCCCAGCTCAAAGGTAAACAACAGTAAGAGCGCCTTTTCTGAAGCAACCTTAAGGCTCCCATAACAGCCTGGAGTGTGGATTATCTCCCACCCCCGCTTGTGTGATAAGGCCCTGAGACGTTTGCCTGGATCAACAGCAACCGGATACTTTGAAAACTCCAGCAGGGGCTTATCGGCAATACTGTCTGAGTATGCGAAAGACCCCTCCGATTTTGAAAGCATGTCTTCTCTGTTTTTTAAATAAGTCACCTTATTTTCCCCTTTCATATTGCCCTCTTGCGGAGAATAAGAGGGAAACCTGAAAAAGCCCCGGGATGGCAGGAGAAGTTGTGTGCCTATGAGGATATGATCGGGAAGATACCGGGAGACAAATTTTAAGTAAAAAGTACAGCTGGCAGAAATTATTACAATATTATTGCCCAGTTGATGGTGGGCCCATAAGCGGCCTAATATCTCTGGCTTAAAGCGCTTAATTAGATCCTGTTCTACAAAAGCTCTGGCAAGGGCCTCTAAATCTGCGGGCCTTTCATAGGCCATGGGCATAAGGTATATGAGCTTAAGAGTATGGCTGGATATTAACTTTAAAGTACAGGCTACAACCCCAAGCCAGTTAAAGACCATAAAAAACCGCCTCAGAGGCCGTTGTTTATAATAAAAGCGCAGCCAGAATAGTATACTGTCCCCGTAGACCAGGGTGTCATCAAAATCAAAATAGACACTGACAGTGTCTGGGTGGTTACGGCCCATTTTTTAAATTATCGGTTCATAGTAAACAAATTTAGCTGGGAAGATGATTTCTCAGATAAAAACCGGTTCTCAAGGTATTCTCTGTATGGGGATTTAGGCATATTGTCTATAGTTTGATCGAATTGGGCTTTGTTGATAAACCCCTTAATAAAGGCTATTTCTTCTGGGCAGCCAATTTTAAGGTCCTGCCTGGCCTCCAGGGTATAAATAAAATTACTGGCCTCCAGCAGACTGGAATGGGTACCTGTGTCCAGCCACGCAATACCACGGCCCAGGAGCTCAACCTTAAGCTCTTTTTTCTTTAAATACTCCAAATTAACATCGGTAATCTCCAGCTCCCCTCGAGGGGAGGGTTTTAAATTTTCGGATATAGTTACAATCTGGTTATCGTAAATGTATAAGCCCGGTACCGCATAGCTTGATTTTGGCTTTTTAGGTTTCTCCTCAATACCCTTTACATTTTGATTATCATCAAACTCTACCACACCATACCTTTGAGGGTCTTTTACAAAATACCCAAAGACACGGGCGCCCATTTTGAACTCTGTAATAATTTTGTCCAGCCTAATTTTACCATAGAAAATATTATCGCCCAAAATCAGGGTGACATGATCGCTGCCGATAAAATCCTTGCCTAATATAAATGCCTGAGCAATACCCTCAGGCCGCTCCTGTACCTTATACTGCAAATTTAAACCCCACCTGGCTCCATCCCCCAGGAGGTATTGAAACCTGGGGATGTCTTGGGGTGTGGATACGATCAGGATATCGCGTATACCACCAAGCATCAAGGTGGAAAGGGGGTAGTAGATCATGGGTTTATCATATACGGCCATGAGTTGCTTACTTACAACCTGAGTTAAGGGATACAACCTGGTACCCGCGCCGCCCGCTAATATAATACCCTTCATATTAACCTTCCTTTATCTGATAACGCCAAAATTAATGAATTTTTGTTTCTTAGAACCATTTTCAAACCAGACTTCCATTAAAGCCGAGTAAACATCCGGCCCCAGGCTGGAAAGGTCGACTGATATATAAGGTTGAAGGCCGGGAAGAGGAAACCCCGGGTAGGTAATATCCCTGACAATGCCGCCTGCGATATCGAACACCCGCAGCCTGGCTTTGCCCGCAGGTGCGCCAATATCCAGATGTATCCGGGCAATGGCGCCTTTAAGCGGGCTGGGAAACAAGTGAAAGTCATGGATAACGGCTTGAGGTTGAAGCGCTGATGGGACATTAAGCACAGATACATCCAAAAAGTTTTGCCGCATGAAGTTGCCCCCGGGGCCCTGCCAGGCTGACCCTGCTGTAAGTTTGGCTGCAGGCAGTGCCCAGGCAAAAAGATGACCCGTACCGGTCTGAGCCATTAACTCCAGATCTGCACCGCCATCCAGATTACCAAGAGTCAGGTGTATATATGGTGAATCAGTGGTATCGAAATTCAACCCCCCCACTGCCAGAGGCCAGTCTGTAATTGAGGTGGACTTTATGCCCGAATAGAGCGCCTGGGAGCTTGTTTCATCATACCCTGTTATTTTTAACGGATTGCCCTGAGCATCCAGAGCCCAGATCAAGCCGTCTGGAGAGGCGCACAGGACCGTTGTCTGGCCGTTTAAATCACAAATAACAGGTGTAGTCTGTATTACCGAAGAGGGATACTGACTGCTGGAATAAAGCATGCCCACATTCTGATGAGTTTCGAATAAAAAAGGCCAGCCTGGTATTACCGCCCCCTTAAAATCAACAACCCAAATTCCATTGGTACCAGTAAAGACAAATTCAGGATAGCCGTCGTTATTTAAATCCCCTAAAGCGGGAGCACTGCCGTCCCCGGTTATTAAGGTTACATTATTGCCTGTATCCACAAAAGCCGCCGATCGTTCTACCGCAATGGGGTAATTTGGAAGATGAACACCCCCTCTGCTCATAATGGTTGCCGCATTGCGTGAGCCCAATACCAGCGCGTCATTACTGCCGTCACGATCAAAGTCTGATACAGAGACACTGAAATATTGATTTGCAGACGCCCACTCCTGTCCAGATGTAATCTCACTGGCCACAAGCTGGCTTATATCCACCCATACAACGCGCCCCCCCTGCCCGGCAATGATTAACTCCCACTGCGAAGTACTCAGGTTCCTGGCCGCTGACAGGCTGTGGTATTCCATATGAGGCAGACCAATTCGCATAATACTCTGACCAAGGGGGTTATAAGCGCACAGGGTGTCTGTACTGGTGATTACCCAGGCATTGCCCTCTACCACTATTGGGCCCAGAATACCGCCGGAATTAATGGACACCCTGTTGTATGATGCTGAATTATTTATACTGGCCAGACTGTCATAAAGAAGGGTGTTAAAATGTAAATAACCGTCCTGAGATAACATGCATATAATTGTATCCTCAATAACAGCATGCCCCAGAGGTACTCCCAGGGGCCCCCCTAAAGAACTGACCGGCATTTGCAGAGTGTCGGTGGTTTTTAATGTAGGAATAAGGGTATTCAGCGAATCATAGGTATTGGGAATAGAAAGGGTGTCTATGGCTGCCACCGCCCCGCGGCCGTCCGGGCCTAAAAGTTGTATGTAGCCCTCGTTACTTATAAGAGATGCCAAACCTGAATTGGCAAATTTAATAAGAGCCAGCGCTTGAGGATGAGTGGACACCGCTGTCATGGCGGGCCACTGCCACCCGGCTTTAAGCTGTATGTTGGGGTTTTTGTTCCAGTATACTTTTAAAGTAAGAGCGGTATTCGCATAGCTGTATATTGAGTCCCCCCAGACAGGGTTAATACTGCGCTCTGAGGGTCCTGATGCACTTACCGGCAGGGGGGCCTCCAGAACAATGTGGCTTTTGCCGTCATTCCAGGAGTTGGTATTAGCGTGCCCATAGGGCCATATATACCGAACTGTGTCACGTGCCCATACACTGTCCTCCCTGGGCTCTTTGAGATACTTACGGATATGAGGAAGGACATCTGAAGCCGACCCGAAATCAAACACTGACTGGCCCAGGTTATCTTTACCCTCTTTACCTATTGATAAATCGCCGTCGGCTTCAACCAGACTGAGCCCCGTAAACTCTTTGGTATCATCATTGGATATGTTGACAATGCCATAGGGCACCCACTGCTCTATAAACCACTCATTTACATGCCAGACAACCAGCCCCGAACCGGGAACACCCATGTCATAACTGCTGGCGCCTGTAATTACGCCCTGGGGACGATAGGGATTAACAACGCAATTTTTACCTTTGTCATCGCACAGGGAATCAAGCAGCAGAGAGTCTATCTGCACAGTATTGATGGTTACAGAATCCTGAACAGAAAATTTTGGATCGTTTTTATTCAGGGGTTTGCTGAAATAAATAGTTATGGAATCGTTAAGAGACTTCTGCCGGTTCTCCACCAAGAGATACTCTCTCTCATTAATGGGGATTTTAACTGACTGTACACCGGGCACTCCTCCTGTAAGACTGCTGATCGCGCTTTTTATAATGTACTCGCTCTCACCGTTTACGCCCGGGCGGGCAGTAACAGGGGTCTCCCAGCCCATATAATAACGCACCCAGGCCGAAGGAAAAACAGGCATAAAGCCATATAAAGCCAGATGCCCTACATCCATTAAATCAAAATAACCCAGCTGGGTAAAACCCGTACCCCTGTCCCAGGTATCCGGCATGCCAATTTGCCTTGCTATCTGGTTAACAAGTATACCGCTGATACCAAAGTTTACTTCATCCTGAGAGGCACTCTCACTTAAAACCATTACCTGTGTAATAGTGTCGCCGCTGCTAACGGCTACTCCTGCTGAATCCGCAGCCTGGGCAAGATAAGGATTGGTGATACTCCCCGATGCCTCTGATACATCATTAAGAAGGGCGAAATCCTCCCTGGTTACAAAGAAATCTATTATGTCATTTGGGGTGTCCGCGCCAATCTGCCCTAATTTACCCCCGTCAATAAGACCACTGTGACCGGCATGAAATATAAGATAGCTGCGGTATTTATGATTGTTACTAACACCTGGTACACTAAAGGGGTTATCGGCGCTGTCAAGCCTGTCTGCCCGGCGCAGGGCCTCTGCTATAAAACTCATAAGGGCGCGCGCTTTTCTTTCATAGAAGACAATGCGTTTTTCGTCCTTCTTTTTTATATTGGGGTTATAAGCGGCCATGCGTTTTTCCAGCATAATGGGGGCCTGTATGCGCCCGTTGTCCGCCGCCGGGGCTGGGAACATCCGCCATTTGAGAATGAGACGGCCGTTGGATATAGTACGAAAATAATTGGAAGCAAACTCCAGATGCTTTTCCAGATAATACACATAATCGTGAAAGCCGTTAGGATCGAGTTTAA
The DNA here is from genome assembly GCA_964603925.1 of uncultured Bifidobacteriales bacterium. Taxonomy (GTDB): domain Bacteria; phylum Fibrobacterota; class Fibrobacteria; order UBA11236; family JADFYW01; genus CAZRWX01. The sequence goes on from CAZRWX010000122.1 coordinate 8,554, forward strand.
AGGTGGTGTCTTTAGCTGAGTTAAATGTGCCCTTACCTGTAGTTGAAGGGTTGTCGTCAGGGTCTTCGGACTTAAACTGCACATAAAGCACGAAGATTTCCAGCGTATCTGGTATACCCGAATACATCTTCTTAAATAAGGGCATTTGCCTGTTGTTTGGAAAAACACCAGTAGAGTTGCCCGATAAAGCACTTACCAGGCCGGTGGTGCTCATGCCCACAGCAGCCTGTAATGCAATAAATGCCAGCAAAGCAAATTTGATTCTTAGTATTCTACATGAAAACATGACTTTGATATAAACCTTCACTGACAAAACCTTTAAAATACAATTTACAAACAATACTGGGTTTGGAGCACAGCTATATAATCCATAAAATATCAGCCCCGGGGATAATGCCCGATGAGCATTTTCACAAAGCGAGACACGTTCCATCGGCTTGTTAGAACGTATCCGCCTAGGACGGATTCGTTCTAACAATACACTCAATCCCCCAGGGCTTCACAGTCTGCGACCGCAGCTCCCCGAGGCACTTTAAGGTAAAAGGGTGAACGCCTCCATGTTGGGTTAAATACTACCTTCTTTACCCTTATATTTAAGCCGCTGCCCTTATTATCAAGCATTTCAATCTGCCCGGCTAAGGGCTGCCCATCATCCCATTTATAATCTGAATACAAAATTATTCCGCCGTCAGGTAAAGTCACATTTAAAACCAAGCCTGTAGATGGCTGCAACTCATATTTACGTCCGGTGGATGTGTCTAAAAACAGAGGATTGTCTTTATTGCTGCTGGACATTATAAGCCCGGAAACCGGCACATACCGCCCCTGCAGACTTCTGATGAGTAAGGATAAGGGAAACCTGGAGACCCCTAAAAAGGGTAGAGAAATTGAATCACCCTTCTCATGACAATATACACCTTCTTCTGGTATAACCATCGACCACCCGGAATCAGCCCGCCAGAGAAAACCACCCAAATAGGAGCCCATTGGACCTTGAAATTCGATTTTACTTTTAATTCCCGGTAGAGAATAGAGATAAGCAGCCGCAATCCGCCCCTTCCGGGCCCCGGCGCTAACACTTAATACAGCAAAAAGAGAATCAGACCTGGAAAAAGATAGAGGCTGCTTGTTATTAATAAGAGATAGACCCTGAGAATATATCACTGTTTTCGCGCAATTAGTGAGAAAGATAAATAAGGTCATACATAATATTAATACTTTGTATAGACCTGTTTTAGCCTTGTCAGGCTTATTGATTATAATGATCATACAAATAAAATTTGGCAGAGGGTTGCTCATTTCCCAGTAAGTAACACCCAGTTTCACGGCCCGGAAAAAGAAAGTATATGTTTTAATTCACCTTTGATTGTGCCAATTTATGGTTGGGATCCAGCTTTAAAATTAGAGACCACTGCTCTCTGGCTGATTTAATATCCCCAAGATTCTCTAATATAAGAGCCAGATGCTCCAGAATAGTAACATCCTGTATGCCAGTTGCTAAAGCCAGGTCTATATACTCCTTTGCTTTTTCATAACGCTTATTTTTAAAATACCACCACCCTTTGGAATCCAGATAGGCACCGTTATTGGGGTCT
>CAZRWX010000123.1:0-10105 GCA_964603925.1 uncultured Bifidobacteriales bacterium
GATATGCTCCATCAGTTTATTAGAATGCAAAGCAGAGCTTTCCATTCTAATATATAAAATATGTGTAAAAAATCATCTGTTCCCGGTTAATCATGGTTGAGCGTTAAACATTTGGGTATTAGCGCTAATTTAGGCTCTGGGGGGCCAGTTGTGATTTGATTTTTGAACTGAGAACCGCCCATCTCCTGCTGAATTCATCATCTTGATTAATAGAACTGAGAATGGCCGCTATCCGCAAGTTTTTAAGCCCGCATTGGTTATGACCAGATTCGGTAAGCTTGTAAAGCTCATTTATAAGCTGTTCAGTATTCCCATTGTCCGCAACCATAAATTTACTCCTGTAAATATCAAGTAATAACTTACAAAACTTTCTGGATAACTTTCCACCTGTCCCTATAAACCGTCCGTTTGGTTAGCAACAACAGCTAGCGGCAAGATTAATAATTGTTTGACTGCCTTGTTTTTGAAGAATATGATGTACTGTCAGGGAGACTTAATATCAGAAAAAAAATACTGGCTAGTACTGGTATCATTAACAAAAAGAAAACCGGGGGAATACCAAGGCTGGGAATTGGTTGTAAAAGCATGAAAGCATTCCTGTTTTATTGTGAAAAATATTATTACGAATTTACAGCAATCTCTGTACCAATTCAGTTTAACCTGAGAAAATATCAAGAGAAAATGAATTTTAAGCCGTAAGTACTGTGTATTGACTCGATTTGTGGTATAGGAAGGTGTTTTATTTTTTAACAATTAATTCTGTTAACAGGGGTAACCTTTTCAAAATTAAACAATGGTTGCCATCGCCGTCGCTCCTTCGACTACCAATGAGTTTACGCTCATTGGTGCTCAGGGTGATGGTGAAATTTTTCTTTGTTTAGGTGTCTCTCTGAGAACTGATCCTGACGAATTATCGAAGGGGTGATGTCTTCAAGTAATGCATTTAAACAGGATCGAATTAGCAGTACATATCCCGCAATTTGCGGCGCATTACTTTGTTAGAAGCTGTACGGGGAAGAGCGTCAATAATCTTAAGGCCCCTAATTTTAAATAATGGGTTAAGGCGGTTTTTTATTTCCTTTTGAAGGTTTTCCAGTAACAGGTTTTTGGGTAGCCTCTTACCCTTTGCAACTACCGCGTAAATTACCAGCCCCAGAGGTCCACCTTCTATATCCGCAACCGCTACCGCCGCAGTCTCGCTGATACCCGGCACCTTGTTCAGCACCCTTTCTATCTCAGCAGAACTGACTTTAATTCCCCCCAGGTTCATGGTATCATCTGCCCTGCCCAGGGCGCGGTACATTCCGCCGGGCAACTTTTCAAGTTGATCGCCGTGACGGCGCAGAATGCCGCCATCCTTATCTGTGGGCGTGCCTTTATAATATACCTTGTGATGATCTTTATTCAGCAGGGAGGTGGACAGGCCCAGGGAAGGAGGTTTTAAAAAAACCTCACCCTGGCTGGCAGGGGCACCCTCTGTAACTTTAAGTGTGAAATCCAGTCCCAGAGCGGGGGTGGTAAATATACCCGGTGATGAGGGCTGTACTACAGTGCCTGTAATATATCCACCGCCTATCTCGGTGCCGCCGCAGTATTCTATTACAGGCTTATAACCGGCCCGGGACATAAGGTAGAGCATGTCTTCAGCATTGGAACATTCCCCCGTAGAGCTGAAGACGCGGATACCGCTCCAGTCAGAACCATTTATACAATTATCTAAACGCCAGGCTTTAACCAGGCTTGGTACCACTCCCAGCATGGTGACTTTGGCCTCCTGTATAAATTTTGTAAAGCCCTTATCGGTGGGAGCTCCGTAATAAAGAGCCATTGCGGCTTTATTTATCAGGCTGGCGTATATGAGCCAGGGGCCCATCATCCAGCCCAGGCTGGTGGGCCAGGCGGCGATGTCCCCGGGTCTGATATCCTGGTGAAGACAGCCGTCTGCGGCGCACTTAATAGGAGTAGTATGGGTCCAGGGAATGGCCTTTGGTTCCCCGGTTGTACCGGAAGAAAAAAGAATATTGGAATAATCGTCCGGTCTGCGTTTTACGGACTTAAACTTGTCATTATCGCTGAGGAAAGCGTCCCAGACAATATCTTTTTTGCGTAATGCCAAATCCAGCCCGTTCGCAACGGGTATTACTATGGCCATGGGGCCGTCGGCTTCTATTACTTTTTTATAAAGAGGCAGACGCTTGCCTGAGCGTATAAGACAGTCCTGGGTAAATATGGCTTTGGCTTTGGAGATTTTTAACCGTTTTTTGATCTCGACCGGAGCGAAGCTCTCAGCAATGGAAACCGCCACGCAGCCGTTTTTAATTATACCAAGATAAAGGGCGACAGCCTCCACTGTCATGGGAAGGCAACAGGCAACGGTATCCCCCGCTTTAAGCCCCAGGTGCCTTAAGCCGTTAGCGGTGCGGTTGCTGAAAAGCTCCAGTTGCTCGTATGTTAAGGACTTAATTGGGCTGTTTTCGGCCTGATAAACTATGGCCGTTTTCTTTTTTGGGGCTATAAAACAGCTATCTGCTATATTAAGCCGACTGCCGGGCAACCACCAGGGTTGCTGTGCACCCGCCGATAAATTTAGTACATGGGAATAAGGCTTTTTAAAAGGTATGCCCAGCTTTTTTATCATAAGATCCCAAAACTTCTCCCGGTTATTTACAGACCACTGGTGCAGTTGCTGGTAAGTTTTGATTTTTAAGGATCGCATAAGTTTACCAGGGTTGGTTGCTCTGATATAGTCCTGGCCTGGTACCCAGGCGGGAGGTGGGCCCTGCACCGGGGGCCGGTATTCATATACTTTATTGAAGAGATATTTATGTATATCAAAAGGCACCACAGGTGATAAAATATCTTGCGATATAACCTGCCAGCACTCCTGCGGGGTATGTGTACTCATTAACCGGTTTACTGAACCGGCCATGGCCCGGGCTTGTTTGGCGGGCAGCCCCAGATTAAATATAACTTCAGAGGAAACAATTTTCATCAGCTGCTATATTCCCTCAATATAGTCCAGGGCTTTTTTAACTGCCTGCTCCGTGCGGCGCAGATCTGCCTGGGTGTGGCGGTAGCATACATAACCGTGATGGTAGGGCTGCATAAAAATACCCCGACGAATGAGTTGTGTATAAAAATCCAGACGTTTTTGCCTGTACAGATTCTGGTCATCCTTTTTAAAGGTAATGAAAAACATAGGTCCCACACCGCTTAGCTCAGCACCGGTTTTTGAATTTTGTATAATTTTCTCAAGCCGTACCATAAATTCCCCGCTCTTTTTCCAGATGACATCCAGAACCTTCTTCCGCTCCAGAATTTCCAGGGTTTTAAGGGCGGCTACATAACCCGTGCTGTTGGGAAAAAACGTTGAGGAAATAAAAACATCTTTTTCGGCCATCTTCATGACAGGAGAGCGGCCGCAGACAGCGCTGATGGCATAGCCATTGGCCATGGCCTTGCCGATACAGGTAAGGTCCGGGGTAACACCGTAGTAGCTTTGAGCACCGCCCAGAGCAAGGCGAAAACCGGTGCGGATTTCGTCAAAAATAAGTACACAGCCGTATTTGCGGGCAAGGGTACGCACACCCTCCAGGAAACCAGGGGCTGGCTCCTGAAGGGGAGCGCCCAGGGGGTGACCGAAGGGTGTGATGATAATGGCGGCGGTTGTTTTACCATGCTTTTTAAGCAGAGTGGAAAGCGCCTCCAGATTGTTGTAGTGAAAATCGTACACATCTTCATACAGTTTTTTTGGTATACCGGCTTTAACCTCTACGCACCAGTCGTGCCAGCCGTGATAGCCGCAGCGCATTATGCTGATGCGCCCGGTATAGGCGCGGGAAAGGCGGATGGCGGTTGTAGTGGCATCTGAACCCGTTTTTACAAATATGCTCATTTCGGCAGAGGGTATCAGCTTCTTAATTTTCTCTGCCAGGGTGTTTTGAAAAGTTTGTGTAAGTGTGAAGCAAAAACCCTTGTCCCTGATTTGGCGTATAACTGCCTCATCAACCTCCCGCTCGCGGTAACCAAGGATAATGGGCCCGTAAGCGCACAGGTAATCCACATATTCATTACCGTCAATGTCTGTAATACGCCCGCCCTGGCCGTGATCTAAGAATATGGGGTATTCTCCGGGGACAAAGTTGTAGGGTCGGCGTATTCCCAGGGTTCCGCCGGGTATAAGAGACTGTGCCTTTTTAAAAGTTTTCAGGCTTTTGGTAATATTAAGGTGCGGCGGGGATTTTTGCTTCATATGAGGTAGTCCTTGGATAAAATTTCATTTGATTATGTATCCTGTCACTACCGTGAAAGTCTGAATGGCAGGATTGATAAAACATGCCTGTTATATTATTTGTTTTTTGGGTTTGTTCTTTGCCAGCCTGATGGCTACAAAAGTGGCAACATGTTCGGCGTAGGTGCCTTTGCCAAAGCCTGCGTCAAAACCATTTTTTAAGGCCAGTTGCTGACTGATGTGAGGGCCTCCCACAATAAGTATAAAGCGCTGTCTTAATTTTCGTGATATTAGCTGCCTGGTAAGCTCTTTCATATTTGCCAGATAAGCGTCTTTCTGGGTTACAATTTGTGAGATAATGATAGCGTCTGCTTTAACTTTTACGGCGAAATCTATGAGTTTTGTGTTCTCCACCTGGGCACCCAGGTTGTGGGCCTTTATCATGGCATAGCGCTCCAGGCCAAAGTGGTGGTCATAGCCTTTCATGTTCATAATAGCGTCAATGCCTACAGTATGGGCGTCCGAGCCTGTACAGGCGCCCACAATAACTAATGGTCGTCCTATGTGAGTTTTTATAAAAGCATTGGCCTCCTGCATATCCATAATTCTGGTTACCGCGTCTTTGGGTACTTTGACTTTATCAGGGTCTATGGTCTTTTTAGACCAACCATAAGCTACAAACATGGTAAAGTCACCAGAAAGTGCCTGGCAGTGGGTTATCTCACATTTGTAAAAACCAAGTTTAAGTACATATTGCCGGCCCACCTCTTTTACCCTGGAGGAGTTAGGTATGGGAAGGGTAAAAGAGAGTTGTACGGCGCCATCATCCAGCGTGTCACCATAGGGCTTAATCAGCATTTCAGACTCCTTTCCAGAAAATCCTCCACCGGGTTCCAATAGCCCGGGGCTTTGGGGAAGACGCCTTCTTTGCCCTTGCCGCCCTGGGGGGAACGCTTAATGTCGGCAAACATCCCCCTGGCTATGGCTTTAAATAAACCGTGTTTATTAACCCTTTCTAAAAACTTTAAGGTTTGATCCAGTACCTGATCAGCGCGTTTTGAAATTATGCCGCCTTTTTTAAAGTGTACTTCTTTATGAAAATCGGCCATGGCATTCTGAACGTATTTAGCGTTTTCCAAAGAGAGGTAACGGTCCTGCATGAAGGGGTTCTGTACGGCCTCTGAGAGCATGCCCAGAAGGTGTATGGACTGCCCTGTAGCCGCGGAGGCAAAATTAAACATGGCGTCCAGTACATGGCCCTGAAATATATTGCCGGTCATAAATTTGGTTGGGGGCATATACTTAAGCGGCGCATCCGGAAATAACTCCCGTGCCATCTGGGCCTGGGCAATTTCATACAGAAAACTATTGCGCATAGAAGGATCTATCTCGAAGGCGTGCCCCAGCCCCATAAGCCGTGGTTCCAGACCGGCATTTTTAGCCAGGCGCTCGTTGATGAACTGGGATGCGAATACTGTAAAAGCTTTGTAATAAGCGTCCGCAGTTGTAAGGTAGTTGTCCTCGCCAGTATTTATGATAATGTCAGCAAAGGCGTTAATTTGGCGGGAGAAGTGCTGATCCACAAATGTACGGTACATGTTGATATCACGGAAAAGGATACCATACATGGAATCATTAAGCATCATATCCAGGCGCTCCAGCGCACCCATTACGCTTATTTCCGGCATACAGAGGCCCGAAGCGTAATTAACCAGGCGAACATAGCGCTTTTCCTCTACCATAACCTTGTCCAGCGCCTGGCGCATGATGCGGAAGTTCTCCTGGGTGGCATAGGTGCCCCCAATGCCATGTATAGTGGGGCCAAAGGGCACATAATCCAGTAAACTCTGGGCCGTGGAACGGATCACTGCTACTGCGTCAGCCCCCTGCCTGGCAGCGGCTGATGCCTGCTTTACATCTTCATATATATTGCCTGTAGCCACAATGAGATATAACATTGGTGATTTGGCGTTTTTCCTGTATTTATACAGGCCGGCGTTACGGACTTTTACATTTTGCTTAACTCTTTGGGAAAACTGCCTGATAAGAGGCCGGGCGGCTGATGTAATTTTGCTTTTATCAGCCATTGGAAAAACTGATATATCCAGGCCTTCTGTAATGGCTTTGTTTAAACCCGTAGGGTTTTTACCTGTATGCAGCATGGCGTTTATATACCAGGCAGCAGCGCCGGTTTCTACCCTTTTGCCCAGTGCCTTTATTATAAGGTTGGGAACCGGTACATAGCCAGAATCAGTGCCGTCAGCGCCAAGCGCCCGCAAGGTGGCACGTTCCACTGTTTGTGTGGTATGACCGGCCACATATTCCTGTATTGGTCTGGTTATGGAGGCCGCCAGAGCCCGGGCCCGGGAAATTTTTGATTTTGCCAGATTTAGTTTAAGTTTCATGTTCTCTGCTACTTCCCATTATTCTTTTTCCTTAAAAGGCCTTTGGGCTCCAGGGTGAGTTGCTCTCCTATAAGCAACTTGGCTACACCGTCCAGTGGGCCGTATTTCTGCTCTTTGCATAGCTCGCACCAGCAGTTAGAGTAGATATTTTCTGGTTCATTATAAGTAGTGATTACACCCTCATAATTCCTGAGGATAACGCGTTTATCTGATCGGGACAACATGTATTCTGGGCCTATGGGGATTTTACCGCCGCCCCCCGGCGCATCAACAACAAATGTGGGTACAGCCAGACCGCTGGTATGACCCCGCAGGTTCTCCATTATCTCAATGCCTTTAGTAATGGCTGTGCGAAAGTGGCTAATGCCGCGGCTCATATCGCACTGGTATATATAGTATGGCCGTACCCGTATCATCAATAGCTCCTGTACCAGCTTTTTCATAATACGGGGGCAGTCGTTTACCGCCCTCAGAAGCACACTTTGGTTGTGTACGGGTATACCTGCATCCGCCAGCCTTTCACAGGCCTCTTTGGCCTCATTTGTGATCTCTTTATAATGATTAAAATGTGTATTGAAATAAACGGGGTGATATTTTTTTAAAATATTAACCAGATCTGAGGTGATGCGCATAGGCATTACTACAGGGAAGCGGCTTCCGATGCGGATAATCTCCACATGAGGGATAGCGCGCAGGGATTTTAGTATGGTATCAATCTTTATGTCGGACAGGGTTAAAGGGTCCCCGCCCGAAATAACCACGTCGCGGATTTCTGAGTGATTCTTAATATATTGAATACTCTTTTCCAGGTCGGCTTTGGAGAGATGACCGTCTTTTGAACCCACCATACGGCGCCGGGTGCAGTGGCGGCAGTACATGGAACAAATATTTGTAACCAGAAAGAGCACCCTGTCCGGGTAACGATGGGTGAGGCCCGGTGCTGGTGAATCAATATCCTCATGAAGGGGGTCATCAATACCGTCCCTGTCATAATTTAGCTCTTCAATGGAGGGCACTGCCTGCAGCCGCACCGAACAGAGTTTGTACTCCTTATCCATGAGAGCGGCGTAATAAGGTGTAATAGCCATGCGGAATTTTTTAAGGCTCTCCTCCAGATGCCTGGTCTCCTCGGGGTTACAGTGAATAACCTGATTAAGAGCGGGAATATCCCGTATGGCGTTTTTTAGCTGCCAATGCCAGTCATTCCAATCCGAGGATTTTACATCCTTAAACAGGGGAATACTTTTATACTCCACAGATTGATAGTTTTTCATTATTTGTTACCTATATAGCTTTTCGTATAGCCTTCTTATCTGTGGCGATTCGCGTAATATATTCAGGGTTAACTGGGCATGACCACGGGCATAGCCATTTCCTATGATCATATTTATGTCTTTACCCACGCCTTCTGCCCCCAGAGCGGCTTTGGTAAAAGAAGTAGCCATACTGAAAAAATAAATAGTTCCGCCATCCCGGCACATAAGAATTGAGGCCATTTCAGTGTCCTGTATATTTACACAGTTAATTACCAGGTCCGCCAATTTACCACCGGTTGCGCGGGATATTTTATTATGGCACTCCAGGGCGTCCCCGGCATTTACCTGCAGCACCCTATCACAAAAACCAAGTGACCTGAGCCGGGCACATTTACTCTTTGAATGACCCAGGCCGATTATGGTACCATTGCTGCCAATAAGTTTGCGGATTTGCCAGGCGCAGAGAATGCCGCTTTTACCCGAAGCCCCGAGGATAACTACTGTTTGACCTTTTTTGGCCAGACGCGCCGCCTGGGCGGGGGCACCGGCTACGTCCAGTGCTGCAAGGGCAACGGACTCTGGAATATCATTGGGTAATTTTGCATAGATGCCTGTTTCAAACAGAACAGCCCTACCTTTGATTTTTACCTGATCGATATCCGGCTTAATCTCTAAAATTTCATTTATTTTCAAAGGTGTTAATGACAGGGAAACCAGGCTGGCAATACGGTCACCGGGTTTTAACCCTCTGCCTTTAAGCTTTGTGCCTACCTGAGCAATGGTGCCGATAAACATCCCGCCTGAACCTGTTACCGGGTTATGCTGTTTGCCCCTGTCTTTTACTGTTTTAAGAATTATGCTTTTAATTTTATTAATGTCACCCTTTGCCTGTTGTTTAATCTGGGTGAAACTGGCGGAGTCCACATTTAGTGTGTCAACATCTACAAGGATCTCATTGTCCCAGATGGAATTCATGTTATTGTTAACTTTAAACGCGGGCTGGGGCAGTACGCTTCTTGGTTTAATTACCCGGTGAGCGCCGAAGGGGTTGCCGTTTTTATTCTGCTTTGTCATAAATTTACTCTGTTATTATGGTATGGAAATTAAGTGATGAGCTGTGAGATGCTTGTTCTGGATATTGTTGGTGGATAAAGGGGACCTTTATAAACAGGGGCATTTCTAATAAACGTCATTCTGGCTTGTCCAGAATCAAACTTTTTATTCAAAATCCAAATCTCAATACTTACATTCAGCATCTCACATCTCACTTCTATTTTCTAAGTCCAAACAGCTTCCTTACATCGTCGGGGCTGGCCAGTTTTCTGCCGGCATTTTGCGCTATAGTAGCCAGTTGTTCAACAAGTTGGGCATTACTCTGAGCCAGTACGCCTTTTTCATACCATACATTATCCTCAAAACCCGTGCGCATAAAACCGCCGCCATTAGCCGCCGCAAATCTGGCTACCGGGAGTGCGGCCTTGCCACCAATGGGAATGGCTGTCCAATAGCTGTTTTTAGGCAGCCGGCTTATTAGGAATTTTAAGGTATCCTCGTTGTATTTGAGCCCGCCAGGCACATCTACCACAAGGCCGAAGTAGTAGGGAGGGTCAACCAGACCTTCATCTATTAACAGGAGAGCCGTATCTATATGGGAGACATCAAAACACTCCAGAGTGGGCTTAATGCCGCGCTCCTTCATTTCCAGGGCACATTCACGAATCATGGGGATAGTGTTTATTATATATTCATCACCAAAATTTATACTGCCGCAGTCCAGGGACGCCATCTCAGGATTAAGGCTGAGAGGCTGCATACGCTCTTTCATATCCATGCCAACGGCCCCGCCTGTAGTAACTTCTATAACAATGTCTGTGCGTGCACGGATAAGATTAATGGCTTCAGAAAAAATTTCGGTATCCTGAGTGGGGGTGCCGTCAGAGTGACGTACATGCAGATGCAGAATAGCCGCCCCCGCGCTGGTAACCTCTTCTGCGGCCTGGGCAATTTCCTGAGGCGATATTGGCAGATGGGGGTTATTATCGCGGGTGGTTTCGGCACCGGTTACAGCACAGGTAATAATGGCTTTTTTCATATTGCCTTTCTTTTTAATCTCCAGGTAGCAGACGCCTTATACTGGTAATGCCCGGTGAGCATTTTTACATCCTTCGTCTCTCCTTCGACTGCGCTCAGGACAGGCTATCAGGATGACAGGT
>CAZRWX010000124.1:0-10008 GCA_964603925.1 uncultured Bifidobacteriales bacterium
CACTTTTATTCTATAGCTTGCTTTTGCTACATTACAGAAATAATCCTTAACGTTGCAATTATGTTCTTTCTCTCAAATTTAGGTGCCGGCCGTCCTGGCCGGCAAAAACCAATGGAAAACCAAGTAAGAATTACTTATTTTAAAGTAAGTAAATCTTATTAAAGGAGTACAAAAAATGAGCACATTTGAAGTGACAAATGTTTCAACAAGAGGTCAAATTGTAATTCCAAGTGAAATTAGGCAGAGTCTTGATATTAAATCTGGAACGAAGCTGATTGTTATTCAAGATGGAGAAAACATTCTTTTAAAGCCTATTAAAATCCCAAAAATTGCTCAATTTAAAAAGATTTTTAAAATGGGAGACAAAATCACCAAAGACCTTGGTTTAAAAGAAGAAGATATCGAGAAATCGATAAAAAGAGTAAGGGAAAAAAATGCGCGTCGTAATTGATACGAATGTCGTAATTTCTGCTTTCTTCTTTAAGGGTACACCACGTAAAATAATTGATATGTGGCTTTTTGAAAAGTTTAAAATAATCGCATCTCAAGATATTATCAAAGAATATGTTGATGTTATAGATGATTTTAAAAAGAAACATAAAGAGAATATTAGTCCTTATTCTGCTGCTGCTTTAGTAGAGCACACCGAAATTATAAAAGTAAATCTAAAGAGGAAAATTTCTCGAGATCCAGACGACGACAAATTTGTAAATTGTGCTATTGTTGGAGGAGTAGATTACATTGTGTCAGGGGATAAAGATTTATTGGTATTGGAAGAAGTTAGTGGGATTAAGATTCTATCTCCTAAAGATTTTTACTCCAGTCTATAGATCGGCGTTCAAGCCGTCCATGGCTTTCACTTCAGAGTGAAATTTGAGAAAAAGAACATAACAGCATACAACACCTGCCTGGCGGTTCTCTCGCTATAAGCACACTATATTATGAACAAGCTCGTTCTCCCAAACTGCCCGAATGGATTATTTAAATTATAAGTTAGTCGGGCAGCTTCGCAAGGCAGGGAACGTTGGCTTGAAGAAATACTTTGCTTACATTATTAAGGAAACCTGTTTTTATGCGAACTGTTCTGCGTATAAATCTACTACCCGCCTTATCATCTTCTGATAGGGGATTTTGTTTTGCCGGGCTTTCTTTTTAAAAAAGGAAACGCTGTTTTTGTTTAATGACAGGGTTACTTTTACCATGTCCTCTTTGAGTATTAAATCCTCAGGTTTTGGTAAAAAATCCTTTACTCTTTTACCAGTTTCAATGGCTGCGGCAATGGCATTTGGCGCTTCTTTATAAATTATTTTCTTCTTCATATTTTATTCTCCCTTGTCTCCAAAAACCTGCACCGAAGATTCGGATAAGGCCCACTCGATAAGTAAACCTGACGGTTAAAATGTGATCATTGTAAAACCATGGCAGAAAAAACGTTTTTCCTTTTTTGTGCTGTGCTTTACATCCTCAATAATAACCCTCTCAGGATCCAGAAAAGCCCTTTGAGCTTGGGAAAATGAAACGCCATGCTTTAACTGGTTGGTTTTGTCTTTTGCTGGATCCCATTCAAATTCCATTACATATATTATACCATAAATAAAACCATATTACAACCCATACTTTAGTCTTGATATGCAGGTAAATGGTCTTTTAAAAAGCCATATTTTGGGATATTCAGCCACTGCTGCAGAATAATCTTTTAATCTATAAGCCTTAGCCATGGATGACTAAGATCATTACTATAAACCTTAGCCATGGATGACTAAGATCATAGCTATAAGCCTTAGCCATAAGCCTTAAGCAGGTATTCAATAAACAACTGCCCTGCTTTGTGAAACTCATGGCCGCGGAGGTGGATGATGCTCAAAGGGCGGGTGAAATCCCCCGGGAAAAAGGGGACGCAGGCCAGGGAGCCGGCATTTAGTTCATTGGTAAGGCAGGGGCGGGGGAGTATGGCGACCCCGGCACCGGACTCTACTGCCCTTTTGATGGCCTCAATATTGTCGAACTCCAGTACATTGTTGGGGTGGACGTCGTGGCGGCGGAGAAATTTGTCAATTTCTTTACGGATGCTCAGGCCTTTATCAAAAGCGATAAAGTCCTGACCCGTTAAGCGGGAGAGGAAGATGCCTGAGGAAAGGCCATAATCGTGGCCGGGAGCAAAGACCAACACCATCGGCTCATTAAACAGCGGCAGGGGTGTGATGTTTTTGGTGGGGATATGGAAGGACACAATGCCTAAATCAATGATGCCCTGGGAGATGTCTTTGTAAATGCGTTCGGGGTGATGGTACTCCAGGTGAATGGCACAACCCGGGTGGGTGTTTTTAAAAATATCCACATGGCGCTTCATGTGGGCCATACCCACCGAATAAATGCATGATATACGCACACTCTGCGATATTTGGGTGCGCATTCCGCGTATTTTCGCCTCCAGGTTAAAGTACTGGTCAATTATGTTTTTAAGCTTCTCCTGAAACAGCACCCCCTCCGGAGTGGGCTTCCAGGGCCGCTGTACCCTGTCTATCAGGGTGATATTAAGATGTTTTTCGAGATTTTTAACATGCTGACTGGCCGCTGACTGGGTTATACCGTTTTGACGGGCTGCCAGGCTGAAGCTTTTTAACTCAATAAGGTCGCAGAAAATCTTAAGGGTATCAATATTCATTATATTAGTAAAACTTATGTAGGTTGACTATTGCCATTAAAATATCTAATAATATAAAAAAGGCAATGCAAATATTTAAAAGGTTATAAAATAAAATGAATGAACTGCAGAAGCACTATCAACAGACAGGTTTATACGATCCGCAATTTGAGCATGACGCCTGCGGTGTAGGGTTTGTGGCCAATATAGACGGCAGTGAGAACCACCTCATTATTCAGGATGGTATCTCCATCATAAATAACCTTGCTCACCGGGGCGCTATTGGGGGCGATCTTAAAACAGGGGACGGTGCGGGTATTTTATCCGGTATACCTCACCGCTTTTTCAAAAAAGAGAGCGTTAAGCTGGGTTTTCATCTTCCAGAAAAGGGCAATTATGGTGTAGGGAGTGTTTTTCTGCCATTAGAAAAGGAAACCCGCACTGCGGCTCTCTCACTTATTGAGACCGTAATTAAGCGTGAGGGTGGTAATTTTATCGGCTGGAGGGATGTGCCGGTATTGCCCGGTTGTCTGGGTAAAATGGCATTAGATTCCATGCCCTTTGTAAGCCAGGCTTTTTGTGAATTTACCTCCTGCTCTGGTGACAATTTAGAGCGCAAGTTATATATAGTCCGCCGCTGCATAGAGACTGAAGCCCGCAAATGGGGTCTTGATAACAGCAAACTTTATGTATCATCTCTTTCATCCCGCACCATTATATATAAAGGTATGTTCCTGGCTTATCAGTTGTCTGCCTTTTATCCCGATTTAAGCAATAGGGACTTCCACAGTTGCCTGGCGCTGGTCCACCAGCGTTACAGCACCAACACCCTGCCCGCCTGGCATTTGGCCCAGCCTTTTCGTTTACTGGCCCATAATGGGGAAATCAACACCCTCAGGGGTAATATCAATAAAATGCGGGCCAGGGGTTCAACGTTAAGTTCAGATCTTTTTGGTGATGATATATCCAAACTCCTGCCCGTTGTTGACGGGGAAATGAGCGACAGTGCTAATATAGATATGGCCTTGGAGCTGTTGTTCAGGGGCGGCAGGTCTCTGGAGCACTCCCTTATGATGATGGTGCCCGAGGCATTCGGGTCCATATACCACATCAGTCAGGACAAACGGGCTTTTTATGAATACCATGCCTCTATTATGGAGCCCTGGGACGGCCCGGCAGCCCTGGCATTTACCGATGGGCAAAAAATAGGCGCCTTGCTGGACCGCAATGGTCTGCGCCCGGCCAGGTATGCGGTTACTAAAAGCGGTAAAATTGTAATGGCCTCAGAGGCCGGTGTGCTGGACATACCTCCCGAAGATATACTGCAAAAGGGCCGACTGGCCCCCGGTAAAATGATCGTGGCAGACACTGTTAAAAAAAGGATCATTTACGACAATGAAATTAAATCTACAGTATCCCGCAGCAAGCCCTACCGGCGCTGGCTGGAGAAAAACAGGATTGAACTCAAAGGGTTGTTTCAGGTGCCCGGGCCTGTCAGTATTGAGCATGGTTCCTTAGCAATCAAGCAGGAGGCCTTTGGTTACACCCGGGAGGATATCGAAATGATCCTGGCGCCCATGGGTGAAAATGCTCAGGAGCCCATCAGCTCCATGGGTAACGACTCCGCCCTGGCGGTATTATCAGAGTCTCCACAGTTATTGTATAGTTATTTTAAGCAGCTGTTCGCCCAGGTTACCAACCCTCCTATAGACGCCTATCGGGAAAATCTGGTTATGTCCAACATGAGCTTTATTGGCAGGGAGCGCAATCTTCTGGAGGAGTCACCCGAGCACTGCCATCAGCTCAGGCTGCCTTACCCCATACTTACAAATGATGATGTTGAAAAACTCCGCAGCGTAGATATTGAGGGCTTTAAAGGCACTGTGCTTTCCATATGTATACCCACCATGAGCGGTGATAGTATACATAAGGCTATTACTGGGCTTTGCCACCGCGCGGAAATGATGGTCAATGACGGTTACTCCCTTCTGGTCTTAAGCGACCGGGACATGGATGCCACACATATACCCGTGCCCGCTCTTCTGGCCACTGCCGCTGTCCACCATCACCTGGTGCGGGTGGGTAAAAGGCAGCTTACGGGTTTAATTGTTGAGACCGGGGAGGCCAGGGAGGTAACGCACATGGCCTTACTCATAGGCTATGGGGCCAGTGCTGTTAATCCTTATCTGGCCTTTGAGCTGTTAACGCATATGAACCAAAAAGGTGACATGTCTCAAAATCTTAAACCTGAAGCAGCAACAGAAAATTATATAACTGCCATCAGGAAGGGTCTCTTAAAGATCATGTCAAAAATGGGTGTTTCTACTATCCGCAGCTACCGTGGTGCTCAAATTTTTGAGGCCATTGGTCTGCATAAAGATGTAGTAGACAAATATTTTACCGGTACAGCATCACGAATAGGCGGCATTGACCTTAATACCATTTTTGAGGAAGCTAAAATGCGGCATCAGGTGGCATTTGCCAAAAAGCCCCAGACCACTTCAAACCTGCCATCGGGCGGAGTTATTCATTACCGCAATAATTCTGAAAAACATATCCTTTCTCCAGAAGTAATATTCCTGGCCCAGCGCGCCATGAGGCACAACGATTACGACCTGTACAAGCAGTATGCCCAGCATGCCAATGACAGCGCTCAGCGCCTGTGCACCCTGCGGGGTCTTTTTAAATTTAAAAAGTCCATCCCCATACCACTGGAAGAGGTGGAGCCAGAGCAAAATATTATTAAGCGTTTCTATTCGGGCGCCATGTCCCTGGGCTCCATAAGTAAAGAGGCCCATGAAACTATTGCGATTGCCATGAACCGTCTGGGTGCCAGCAGTAATTCCGGTGAGGGCGGGGAGGATGAAGCGCGCTTTAAAGTCAGGGCCAATGGGGATAACGCCATAAGCAAGGTTAAACAGGTTGCCTCCGCGCGTTTTGGTGTTACCAGCAATTATCTTATTCATGCTGATGAGCTGCAGATTAAAATAGCTCAGGGGGCCAAACCAGGCGAGGGGGGGCAGCTGCCGGGGCATAAGGTAGACGAGTATATCGCCAAAATTCGTCACTCTACGCCGGGCGTTATGCTTATATCACCTCCGCCTCATCATGATATTTATTCAATCGAAGATCTGGCTCAGCTTATTTTTGATCTTAAAAACGCCAATCCCAGTGCCCGGATTTCTGTAAAGCTGGTTTCGGAGGTGGGAGTGGGTACTGTTGCTGCCGGGGTAGCTAAAGGTAAGGCCGACATGGTATTAATAAGCGGCCATGACGGCGGTACTGGCGCTTCTCCTCTCTCCTCAATTAAGCATGCGGGCATGCCCTGGGAAATAGGCCTGGCAGACACCCAGCAAACTCTGGTAATGAATGAGCTGCGCGATAAAATCCGCGTGCAGACAGACGGCAAAATGAAAACAGGCCGGGACGTTGTAATTGGCGCTCTGCTGGGCGCTGAGGAGTTTGGTTTTGGCACTATGGCTGTCATTTCCATGGGTTGTATTATGATGCGTAAATGTCATTTAAATACCTGCCCGGTGGGGGTGGCAACTCAGGACGCACGTCTGCGGGAACGCTTTACGGGCAAGCCCGAAAATCTGGTTAATTTTATGCGCTTTATTGCCAGAGACATCAGAGAAATTATGGCTTCTCTTGGTTTTCGCACTTTCGATGAAATGGTAGGGCGGGTAGATATGCTGGAGGTGAACGGCGCGATTAGTCACTGGAAGACTAAGGGGCTGGATTTCTCCAGGCTGCTGGCCCAGCCCAGGGCGCCTGAGGGTGCTGCGCTACGCTGTGTATCCTCACCTCAGCACGACTGGTCATTCTCACTGGATCCCAAATTGATTAAGAAAGCCAAACCGGCTCTGGAGAACAAACAACCCGTCGAAATCAGTATGAAAATCCGTAACTGTAACCGCACTGTGGGTACAACTCTAAGTTCGGAGGTTTCCAAACGCTATGGGAGTAAAGGTCTTAAAGCAAGAACTATTCATTGTAAGTTTACGGGTTCAGCCGGTCAGAGCTTCGGCGCTTTTTTGGCCCCTGGTATTCATTTTGAGCTGGAGGGTGACAGTAACGATTATTTTGGCAAGGGGCTTTCAGGCGGTATTATATCCATTTACCCTCCCAAAAAGTCCACTTTCCAGGCCAGGAACAATATCATAACCGGCAATGTCAACCTGTTTGGGGCTACATCTGGTGAGGTATATATCAATGGTATGGCCGGGGAGCGTTTTGCTGTGCGTAACAGCGGAGCCATTGCAGTTGTAGAGGGTGTGGGCGACCATGGCTGCGAATATATGACCGGTGGTCTGGTAGTTGTACTGGGTGAAACAGGTGTTAATTTTGCGGCTGGTATGAGCGGCGGTATTGCTTATGTACTGGACGAAAATCAGCTTTTTGATACAAAGTGTAATCTGGAGATGGTTGATATTGAACCACTGGCGGATGATGATGAAGCACTCAGGCTTTTAAAACTTATAAAACAGCATGTAAAGTACACGGACAGCCGGTATGGGGAGCAAATAATTAAAAACTGGCAGGAGATGCGTGTGCGGTTTGTAAAGGTTATACCTATAGATTATCGCCGGGCCCTGGAGCGTATGCAAAAGCAAAATACCGGGGAGGCTGAAGTTGTTACTCTTACCGAAGAGGTGTTCAGATAATGGGAAAATCATCAGGCTTTATTGAGTACGAACAAAAGAATTATTCTTATACCAAGGTTGACAGCCGTATAAGGAATTACCGGGAGTTTATAAAACTTCAGGATACTGAGGAAATTCAACGTCAGGGTGCGCGCTGCATGGATTGCGGCATACCTACCTGCCATTCTGTAGGCTGCCCTGTTTATAACCTTATTCCAGAATGGAACGATTTAGTATATAAAGGTAAATGGCGTGAGGCCTATGAAAGGCTGGATATGACCAATAACCTTCCCGAGGTTACCGGCAGGGTGTGTCCGGCCCCTTGTGAACCAGCCTGTACTCTTTCCATTAATTCAGCCCCTGTCACCATTAAGCAGATTGAACTGGCCATTATCGAAAAGGCCTACAGTGAGGGTTGGGTATTGCCCAGGCCGCCGGCTTTTGAAACCGGAAAGCGAGTGGCAGTGGTTGGATCGGGCCCTTCGGGTATAGCTGCCGCTCAGCAGCTTCGCCGTATGGGCCATGGTGTGGTGTTGTTTGAAAAAGCGGAAAAAATTGGAGGCCTTCTACGTTACGGCATACCCGATTACAAACTGGATAAAAGCGTTTTAGATCGTAAAATGGAGCAAATGAAGGCCGAAGGCGTGACCTTTGAAACCGATGTTATTATCGGGGAAGATTTATCCGCCCGCTATCTGCGCAAGAGCTTTGATGTGGTGCTACTGACGATGGGCGCGGGCACTCCCAGGGATTTACCCATACCCGGCAGGGGTTTAGGCGGTATACATATGGCTCTGGAATATCTTTCTCTTTCCAATAAATTTGTGTCAGGGGCTTTAAAAAAGAATGACATCATATTTGCCAAAGGCAAAAATGTGCTGGTAATTGGCGGCGGTGATACGGGTTCAGACTGCATAGGTACCGCCATAAGGCAGGGGGCTAAAAATATCTATCAATACGAGATTATGCCTAAACCCACGGAATGGCATGAGCCCTGGAACCCCAACTGGCCCCAGTGGCCTGCCATATTAAGGACATCATCATCCCATGAAGAGGGCTGTGAAAGGGACTGGAATATTTCAACTGATGAATTTAGGGGCTCGGGCAGAGTGGAGCAGGCCCTGTGCAGCCGTGTAAATTGGGAAAAGGATAAAACAGGAAAATTTCAAATGCACAAAGTTAAGGGGTCTGATTTCACCCTTGATGTTGATCTTGTATTTTTGGCCATGGGCTTTGTGCATGTGGAGCACAGCCGCCTGCTGGAGGATTTAGCCGTGGGCATTGACAGCCGTGGTAATATCAGCGCCGACAGCCGTTATGCCACCTCTGTGCCCGGTGTATTTACTGCCGGTGACGCTTGCACAGGGGCTTCTCTGGTGGTTCGGGCCATAAATCACGGCCGGGGGGCCGCAGAGGCTATTGATAATTATCTTAAATGAATATATCAGCTCAGGTATTAAAGGATAAAAACTATTTTAAATATTCCAGTAGTTACACAACGGTCAAAAACGACTGACCCCCTCCCCCCCTGTTCTTACTATTCGGGGGAGGGGGTCAGGGGCAGAGGGCACTATATTCATAGTTGTTTTTACCCACAGATTCCACTTAAATTTCGTACACTGGAACTAGGCTGAAACCTTAATTATGACGGGAAATATGGGCAATTTAGCTTTTGAGAATCTCGGAAATAGCCAGAATTATTCCTTTAAATTAAATTGTCATTTTTAAAACACGGAACACATATAATGCGCAAACTTAAAATCTATCTCGACACTTCAATCATCAATTTCGTTGAAGCTAAAGATGCGCCAGAAAAGGAAGCCGTAACTCATGAATTCTTGGATAAATTCATCCATCTTTATGATGTCTACTACTCGGACATTGTTGTTTTCGAAATTAACAGAACTAAAGAAGATGCAAGAAAATCTTTTCTACTGAACATACTGAGGAAATATGACTTCAATACTATAGAAATTGAGTCAAAATTTAATGAAATCGAATCTCTCGCATCGCTTTATATTGAACACGGAATTATCCCGCAAAAAAAGCGGGAGGACGCCCTGCACATTGCAATATGCACGGTTTTTGAATTTGATATTTTATTAAGCTGGAATTTCCAACATTTAGCAAATATCAATAAACAAATCAGAATAAATACTGTAAATGCAGAACAGGGATACTTGAAAACATTGAATCTTTTAACGCCTTATGAGGTGATTTATGAAAATTGAAAAAGAATTACGGGACGTTTGGGAAATGAAGGAAAAAGCTTGGGAAGACACCAAGGACTTGAAGGGTAAAGAGCTTCTGGATTTCATTCATAAAGACACAAGCGATTTCAAGAAAAGCTTGCACCAAACAACAAAGCGTGACCGATAAGAGTTTTGCCCTCCAACATCCTTGTTTCTGGGCAAAAGGGAACGAGCGACATTCGGAACTGCAAATCCCAACTCACTCCGCTTACGCTACGTGCCGTTCCGGGCAATTAACAGCGGCTATCAAGTTTCAGGCTTTTTCAAAGCCTTCCACTCAAATTGCCTTTCTCGTCCGGGCAGTGGCATTCAACCGCCTCATGTCCATCCCCTCCGATGGCGCTCAGGCATTCGGCGATTTCATGTCTTTCAGTAGCGCAAAGAGGATTAAGAAAACGTGGGCGATATGTGGAATATATCAGCTCAGGTATTAAAGGATAAAAACTATTTTAAATATTCCAGTAGT
>CAZRWX010000125.1:0-10007 GCA_964603925.1 uncultured Bifidobacteriales bacterium
AGCCCAAAAATCTTTCGACAAATACAACAAACTTTTTAAAATGTTTAAAAACTACAATGATTATGGGAGAATCAATCGTTGGAGATAAACTATATGTTTCTGCAAACACACTTAGGACTAAAAGTTGGGAACTTGTTGAACAAGTCGTCATGGATGATTTTATTCCTGACTATCTGCAGGAATTCTTTTTTAATTAACGCAAGAATGATTCTCATGGGATAGCGCTTAAGCAAGCCTTTTTTGAAACCGTAATACACTGATGGTAACGAAAATTATTGTCATTGAAGCCAGCACCGTGAGCTGCAGCCAGACACTCTCAAATCCCGAACCTTTTATCATGACCTCTTTTATGGCTTCGATAAACCATTTGGCGGGGAAGGGCTGGCAGATAACCTGTAAAATCCAGGGCATGTTTTCGATTGGATAAATAAAACCCGAAAGCAGGACCGTGGGAAGAAACAACCCCATAATTGAAATGATGAGCGCAATTTGCTGCGTCTCAGAAAAAGCCGATATTAATATGCCCAGGGACATGCAGGTGGAGAGGAAAATAAGGCAGACTAAGAAAAGCAGGAACACACTGCCATGAATGGGCATGTCGAAAATAAATACACTTAAAATCAGGATGACACAAGTGTTGATAAGAGAGAGTACCAGGTAGGGAATTACTTTGCCTGCAATGATAGTGATGGGGCGGAGCGGTGAAACTGTCAACACCCTCATGGTGCCTGTTTCCTTTTCACGGGTAAGTGATACTGCTGTCATCATGGCCGATACTAACATGAGAATTAGAGCCAGCACACCCGGCACAAACATAAACACCCCTTTCTGTTCTGGATTATACAACATTTTAACGGTTGTTTCAAAAAGACCATTACGGCCGGGAGCTTTTACAGCTTCTTCCTGGTAATTCTTTATGATATTTGAGGCATAATGTAGAAGGGATGTTGCCGTGTTTAAGTCTGAAGCATCGGCAATGAGTTGTATCTTTGCCACATGATCGCCATAAAAGCTTTCCGAAAAATTATTACCGAAGACCACCGCCAGCTTTATGTCCCCGGTTCTAAATACCTCCTGCAATTCCCTGCTAGAGTTGAGCCTGGCCGACTCTATGAAATATCCTGAAGAAACGAGCTTGCTGGTAATACCCAGAGTAAGTTCGTCCCTGGAGTTATCGAGAATGGCTATTCGGGCATTTTTAATCTCCGTGGTAATAGCAAAACCAAACAGGATTACCAGTACCACGGGCATAGCGAATATAATGAGCAATGAGCGCTTATCACGCAGTATGTGCCTGAATTCCTTGATGATGAATGAAGTGAACTGGTTCAT
Organism: uncultured Bifidobacteriales bacterium; assembly: GCA_964603925.1. Lineage (GTDB taxonomy): Bacteria > Fibrobacterota > Fibrobacteria > UBA11236 > JADFYW01 > CAZRWX01. The sequence continues at coordinate 1,333 of CAZRWX010000125.1, forward strand.
GAAGCTACTTTGTGGAGGTGCCCCTGGCCAGGGAATAGAATACTTCGTCCATGGTGGCGGCATTAAAACTCGCTTTGAGATTATCCGGCGTGTCCAGAGCGTCGATTCTGCCGTCAACCATAATGGACACCCGCCCGCAATATTCCGCCTCATCCATATAATGGGTGGTCACAAATACAGTGGTACCAGCATCCGCTGTTTCATAAATCAGGTCCCAGAACTGCCGACGCGTAATTGGGTCCACTCCCCCGGTAGGTTCATCAAGAAAAACAATTTGCGGCTCGTGGATAATGGCCAGGGAGAAGGATAGTTTTTGCTTCCAACCCAGGGGCAGAGATTTTACAAAGGCATCGGCTTCCGATTTAAGCTCCAGGCGGCTGAGCAGCCTTTGGGTTTTGTCTTTTATCTCCCGGTTGGACAGCCCATACACCGTGCTGAAAAAACGGATGTTCTCCCGCACAGTAAGGTCATCATAGAGCGAGAATTTCTGGCTCATATAGCCAATACTTTTTTTAATGGTTTCAGTCTGTGTATATACATCAAACCCCGCAACAGTGGCTTTACCAGAGGAGGGACTGAGCAAACCGCACAACATTCGCATAGCGGTGGTCTTGCCCGCGCCATTGGCCCCGAGAAACCCAAAAATTTCCCCCTTATTCACATGGAAGGAAATATTATCCACTGCGGTGAATGCACCAAATTTTTTTGTAAGATTTTCTGTTTCGATGGAGGTTTGCATGCTAAGCCGTTGTCCCCATCAGCTCCATAAAGCAGTCTTCAATGCCCGCACGGATTTGCTCAACCAGGATGTTATCATGCCCTTTTGCCGACAGATAGCTGGTGATTTCATTTACCCCCACGGTGTTGCTGCCGGTGACTGCCAGATGGGCCGTTTGCCCAAAGGCATGGCAGCTGTGGGTATGACTGAAAAGCCGCAAATCTTTAAGCATTTTATAAAGGTTGGATGTCTTTACTGAGTAAAGAGGGTTGGAGAAACCACCCATTATCTGCCCGGGAGTGTCCACAGCCATGATACGCCCGTTCTGGATAAGGGCAATTCGCTCACACAGGGTAGCCTCATCCATGTAGGGGGTGGACACCAGGATAGTAATGCCCTTCTGCTTAAGACTTTTGAGCATTTGCCAGAATTCCTTTCGCGAAACAGGGTCTACACCAGTGGTAGGCTCATCGAGAAAAAGCACCCTAGGCTTATGCACCAGGGCGCAGCAAAGCGCAAGCTTCTGTTTCATCCCACCTGAGAGTTTGCCGGCCGGCCGTGTTTTAAATGGTTCTATCTGAACCCAGATATCGCGAATAAGATCATAATTTTCATCAATGGTACCGCCAAAAACAGAAGCGAAAAAATCCAGATTTTCGAAGACGGTGAGATCCGGATAAAGCGAAAACCGGCCCGGCATGTATCCGATGATGGTTCTGATTTTTTTAAAATTTCTGACAACATCCAGACCCTCTACCCTGGCCAGGCCTTTGTCAGCATAAGACAGAGTGACGAGGATATCAAATAACGTGGACTTCCCGGCCCCATCGGCTCCAATCAGGCCGAAAAGTTCGCCTTTATGCACATTCAGGCAAATGTCCTGCAGAGCAGCCACCCTGCCATAGGATTTTGAAAGAGCCTCTATTTCAATTGCATACATGCTTACTGCACTTCCAACTGCAATTCCCCTGGCATTCCAATCTTAATATCACCATCATTGTTAACTATGACTTTAACTGCATAGACCAGATTGATGCGCTCGTCTTTAGTCTGTACAATTTTAGGAGTGAACTCTGCTTTACTGGCCACCCAGGCAACTGTACCGGAATATTCCTTATATTTGCCGCCGGGGGCATCGATAAGCACCTTCACATTCTGCCCGATTTTTACCCTGGAGATTTGATCACCGGAAAAATAGGCACGCAGGATGATGCTGCCAAGGTCGGCTATTTTGTAAAGAGCCTTGCCCGGCCCGGCAAGCTCCCCGGCCTCTGCGAACTTGGAAAGCACCGTGCCGTCAATGGGATTTGTAATGATGCTTTTATATATAAGATCATCAACCTGTCTGATTTGGGCATGGAGCGGCTCCACTTCTGCCAGGATACCTTTAGACTGGGTATTCAAAGTGGATTTGGTTGCCGCAATTTGGCGTTGAACCAGTTGTATCTGAGCGTTAATATCGTCTAGCTGCTTGGTGGTAGCAGCCCCTGATTTTACTAAGTTTTCAACTCTGAGTTTTTCATACTGAGCCGTGCTCAATTGTTCATTTAAAACGTTGATTTGCGGGGCCGCATCGGGAACTTTGGAGGAGATAGCATTGATGGCGGCTTTGATCTGCACTTTTTTAAGGTAGAGCTGTACGGTATCTATATACCCCACTGTTTGGCCGGCCTTAAGCAATGCGCCTTCGCCTATATCAAACCTCATTATTTTACCTGAACCCTCAGAGGAAACTGTAACCTCCACCGCTTCGAAGTTGCCGTAGCCGTCAGATTTTTTACCCCCATCCCAGCATGAAACAAGGATTACTGGACCCATAATGGCCATGAGCAGATATTTTATTTTCATAATGTATCACTCCCTTTGAGCGCATTGTAATTAATGATAGACTGGATTAACTGAATTTCATGCAGTTTAAGATTGAGCATAGCCTGGTTTTCCGCGTTTAATTCACTGACAAAATCACTGGATGTAATCACACCGTTTTCAAGCTTTACCGATTGGGTTTGCTTGATGCCCGTACGCAAGGTGATGATGACCTTGTCTTTTTCAATGAGACGCCTGTATTTTTCAATTTCATTTAACTGCTGGTTTATCTGCATCCTGTTGTTCCGGGAAAAGGCCTCCTTTTTCCAGTCCACAATGGCCTGCTGCAAGGCGATAGCGTGCTTCCTGTGATGTGTGTCCGCCCAGCTGGTAAGGGGAATGGTAAGCTTAACCCCGGCGATATAGAACCAGTCGAAATCGTTATTGAGCATATTAAGGGCCGGACGCCCATAACCGCCATTGCCGAATAAGAATATTTTGGGCATATGCCTGCTGTTGATGAGGGAAGACTGGTTTTGAAGATACCCCCTCTGCAGATCAAACAGTTTATATTCCGGCCGGCTTGAGGCTGTTTGAATAGCCGGTTCGCTCACGGGCTGAACGAATACGGTTTGCTCTGGAATAACCCGGCCCAGTAGAATGGAGAGTGTGCCTAACATGCTTGTTTTATTTGATACAAGTTCAATAATTTTTTGATCGGCCTTTATGCCCTCCACTTTGAGGATATCGACATTACTCTTAAATGCAACACCGCTTTTAAGCATGGCAGAAAGCTTTTCGGTATTGGCCGTAAGCTCCCTTTTGAGTACCTCCACCAGCCGGATATTCTCGTTGATGAGAAGTATACCTAAGTAAAGGCCATTGACCCGCTCCTTAAGCTGCTGAACCTCTACACTGAGCCTGGATTGCTCCACCTGCGAACCTGACGCGGCAAGCCGCTTTTGCCACCCGATATAACCGCCGTCGTATATGACCTGCCGGAGGTCCAATGTAGCCTTGTACTGATCTTTTGACATGGCCTCCACGCCAGGGATGGGAAGGGGGATGCCAGTAACGTCGGACTGGTAGGTGACCTGGGCGCCCAGCTCGGCCTGGGGAAGATAGCCGATATTCTCGGCTTTGGCATTGGCCTTGAAGGCCTGCTGCTGAAGGGACTTCTGTTTTAAGAGAGTGGAATATTCGACCGCCATAGCCTGGCACTGATCCAGGGTAAGGGTTTGGTCAGACTGCCCGGACGCCGCGCTTATCAGGGCCGCCGCCAGAAGGCTGATTATTATGTAATCAATGAAACTGCTGCGCATATTGGCGCTGTCCTTTTTGAATTTACCGGTGAGTGTAAGTCTCATATTATTTGTTGCCTGCTGAATGGACCGTTTTAAGCATTTGGCCGGCCCATATAGGGATAAGGCTTTTACGTTCGGCCATAAGAGCATTGAATTTGAGCTGGCTGATACCGGTGATTTTGCGGAGAACGGGCGCTAATACAAAGGGTGCGATGGTAAGAGACAGCAGGTTGATGAGCAGATGTATGGGGTTATAGTCGGTTTTAAGAAAGCCGCCCCCGGCCTTGATTTGCTTGAGGAGATAGGAGCCTTTGATGAGCTTATCGAGGTTCATCTTTTTGATAAATTGGTCGGTGTTGGTCACCACCTCGTTCAGGATAAAAAGGGGAAGGTCCGGCTGGCTGGTGAGCATGTCTATTTCGGCTGAAACCACGGCGTTGATTTTGTGCTGGATAGATGTTTGCTTATCGTTGAGTACGGCTGAAAGGCCATGGAGGAACGCCCCATAGTTCTCTACGATGACAATGCCGTAGAGTTCCTCCTTGCTGCGGTAGTAATAGTTGAGAAGAGCGAGATTAACCCCTGCGGCCCGGGCGATGTCCCTGGTCTTAGTGGCAGCATAGCCTTTTTTTGTAAAAAGGCTGCGGGCGGCCTCTTTGATGTTATCTTCGGCTATTTGCCGGCGGGTGGGGGGAAGTGATGGCTTCATGGTAATAAGGCGAATGCGTGTTTCTATTAATATACCGCCATCCTTGTAATTAGTCAAATGTTTTAATCATTTGTTTAATTTAGTCTGGCTAAGGGATGTCTGATTTTGGGCTCATAAGAAATACAGTTTAATACTCATCCCGTCCCTGTATCATTATCAGGTTTAAAAAAACATTAAATCTCTGGTGGCAGAAAAGGTCAAGCCAATCGTCCTTAGGAAAAAGACTGTTTTGATACACTTTTTACCACTAAAAAGGAGATGAATCATGGGGAACCAATTACTAACAGGTTTATTATTTCTGGCAACAGGCTACATTATTAGCTCCTGTACATTGTCTGATGAATTGGAATCAAGCTCAATATCTGGTGTAGGGGGGTATGATTCTGAAACAGGGGGTGATGCCGGCGAAATGCCCAGTGAACCCAGTCAGGGCGCAAATCAGCAAATACAGGCGGGTAAGCTTACTGCGGGCGATATTGATGATAACTTGAATTTTGGGGCTTTTCTTAATTATTCAGACAAAGCTCTTCAGGCCAGCCAGGCCCAGACCATGCCTGAATTTCCAATTAGTGATAGAATAACCCTTAAACTGAAAAACAACTCAGGCACTGCCCTGGCAAACGTGAAAGTTACAATTTGCAGTCCCAATAAAAATGAGATTTTTACAGGATACGCGGGCACAGACGGGGTTCTGCGCTTCTTTCCCTCAATTGATGGAGGCTCTGACCAGCAGGAGTATTTATTAAAAATTGAACTGCCGGAGTACAGCCTGACCCCACTTGAGCAGGGGTTTAAGTTATCGGACCTGGATGATGACAATAACGTAGTTATTAAAGTTGGTGATTATACTGCACCACTACCAGCAAAACTGGATCTGGCTTTGGTAATTGACGCCACAGGCAGCATGTCCGATGAATTATCCTTTTTAATCTCAGAATTCAGCAGCATAATAAATACCCTTAAATCCAGATACCCAATAGTATCCATGAGATTCGCCCTGATAATGTACCGGGATATTGGTGATGAATATGTTGTAAGAAAATTTGAATTTACCAGCTCCCTGCAAAATATGCAAACCAACCTGGCTAATCAGCGTTCAGGGGGTGGAGGCGATTACCCCGAAGCCATGGATCAGGCGCTTTCACAGGCCTTATCGCTGCAGTGGGATGTCGGCAATACCAGCAGGATGTTATTTTTGGTAGCTGATGCCCCACCCCATAATAATAATGTGACGGAGACGATGAATCTTGCTAAGCAAGCCAGGAGTAAAGGCGTAAGAATATTCCCCATAGCTGCCAGCGGTGTGGCTGACCTGGCCGAATTTATAATGCGCAGTGCGGCTGTTATAACCCAGGGCCGGCATCTTTTCCTTACAGATGATTCGGGGATAGGTAATACACACGCAGAGCCCAAAATCCCCTGCTATCAAGTAACATTGCTTGATGATTTAATGCTCAGAGTGATCTCCAGTCAACTGGAAGGTCGACGGATAGAAGCAGAGGACGAAAGTGTTATCCGCACCAGCGGCCAATATGCAGATGGTGTATGCCTGACTGCACAGCAAAGCCCTCAGGCGGTTGCTGAATAATACTTTGGAATGTTCACCTGATGCCCGCCACAGCCAGGAAGCCAATACGCGCAGTGGGGTTTTCCAGGTTATTAAGGCGCTTAAGGGGCTTTTCAGCTATATTCTAATAAACTGCCATAAACAATACTCAGTGGAGCACAAAATTGGACATAACACAGGCAATATTTGATAAGGCAAAAGCCAATCCACAACGCATTGTTTACCCCGAAGGCACAGACATTCGCATTATAAAAGCTGCAGCTCAAGGCCTTAGTATGGGCATTACCCAGCCCATTTTAATCGGCGAAAAAGAGGCTGTAGAAGCTCTGGCACGGCAGACGGGCATCAACCTTGAAGGCATTCAGATACTGGATTCCAAATTCCATCCGTTAACCGAAAAATTTGCGGAAATGTATTCCAGGGAGCGGGACATAAGGTGCACAATCGCCGCAAAATTGGTTAAGAAACCCCTTTTTTTTTTCAGGTATGATGGTTAAAGCACATAAGTCCGACGGGATGATAGCGAGGGTGGCTTGCGCTACTGCTTCGGTCCTGCAGGCAGCGTCCCTTACTGTGGGCTTAGCCCCGGGTAACTCGGTACCCTCCAGTTTCTTTATTATGAACATCCCCCAAACCCCCGAAGCAGCTCAAAGGTTCCTTATCTTTGCTGATTGCGCCGTAAACATTTGCCCATTAGCCAGAGAGCTTGCCGAAATAGTTGTAACTACAGGGAAAAACGATCAGAGCCTGCTTGGTATAGAGCCGCGCATAGCGTTTTTATCCTTCGCCACCCATGGTTCTGCCAGCCACGAGCAGGTTGATAAAATAGCTGATGCCACAGCCCGGGCCAGGCTGCTGTGGCCCCAGGCTGTGATAGACGGACCCTTACAGGCAGATACAGCGCTATCCACCCGTGTTGCCGGCAAAAAGGCCCCAAAAAGCCCCCTGGCAGGCAGCGCCAATATCCTTATTTTCCCCGATTTAAATGCCGGTAATATTGCTTACAAAATGGTTCAGTATCTGGCAGGCGCCCAGTCCACAGGCCCGGTATTACAGGGGTTCAGCCAACCGGTAAACGACATGTCCCGGGGAGCATCGGTAGAGGACATTATCAATCTCAGCGCTATTACCTGTGTACAGGCTCAAGGAGCCAACACGTGAATATACTGGTATTAAACTGCGGCAGTTCATCTATCAAGTACAAACTATACAACATGCCGCAGGGCATTGTGCTGGCCCGCGGGCTGGCAGAGCGTCTGGGTGAGAGTACAGCTTCTGCCTGGCAGGAGTCTGCTACTGGCAGGCTGGAGTCTAAAGACTCCGCAGCCAACCACCAGGACGCCATGAAGCTGATTCTAAAAATGCTTACAGATACCCAAAAAGGTCCCTTACATTCTCTGGACGAAATCAACGCTGTCGGCCACCGGGTGGTTCATGGCGGGGAAAAAATTACGGGAGCGGTTCTAATTACCCCGGAAATTGAGGACATAATAAAGGATCACAGTATTCTGGCCCCGCTTCATAATCCGCCCAATCTCACAGGCATTCACGCCGCCCGGGCGGCTCTGGGGCCTATACCTCAAGCGGCCTGCTTTGATACAGCTTTTCATCAATCCATTCCTCAAAAGGCATATTTATACGGCCTGCCCTTGTCCATGTATACAAATGAGAGAGTACGCAAATATGGCTTTCATGGTACCTCACATGAATATGTAGCCCGCCGGGCGGCCCTCATTCTGGGCAAAAACTTTGAAGAGGTGAATCTCATAACCTGCCACCTGGGTAACGGCTGCTCAGTGTGCGCGGTGGAAAAGGGCAAATCTGTGGATACCAGTATGGGGCTTACACCCCTGGAGGGTCTGGTAATGGGTACCCGTACAGGTGACCTGGACCCAGCCAGTATTTTCCACCTCATGCGCCGTGGCTATAAGGCTGAGGATCTTGACAGGATATTTAATAAAGAATCCGGCCTGCTGGGGTTGTCGGGGATATCAAATGATGTACGGGACCTTGAAGATCAGATTGAAAACCCCAGAGCGGTCATGGCCCTGGATATTTTTGCCTACAGGGTGAAAAAATATCTCGGTTCCTATATGGCTGTGCTCAACAAATGCGATGCCATTGTATTAACAGGCGGTATAGGTGAAAACGGCTGGGCCATGCGCGCGCGCGCTCTCTCCCACCTGGGTAATATTGGTATATGGCTGGATGCGGAAAAAAACAAAACCGCTGGTGACGGCGAGGCTGAAATCAGCGAGGCCCACTCCCCTGTTAAAATACTCGTAGTACCCACAGACGAGGAAAAAGCCATTGCAGAAAGTATATTTAAGCTTATAAACACAAAAACATCTTAACCGCTTAATACAGGGGGCGCACATATCAGATACATTGATAGAGTTAAAAAAGTCACAGCCGAAATCCTTAAAATAGATGAATCCAAAATAGAGGAGACCAGCCGTTTTGTTGAAGATCTGGGAGCAGAGTCCGTTCAATCCATAGAGCTGGTAGCCACCTTTGAGGAGGAGTTCGACGTAGAAATGGACGAAGAGGATGCGCTTAACGTTAAAACTG
>CAZRWX010000126.1:0-9968 GCA_964603925.1 uncultured Bifidobacteriales bacterium
TACCCTTAACTATTAATACTTCCTGAAAAGGAAGTTTAAAATAACCGCTGAGCAAACCAGGATAAGGCCTATGGCCGCGTAGTACAGGTTTTTGGATGCTGCCAGGGCGGTGCTTGTTTCTTTAACGATACTTTTATTGTTGACCTCGATTATGGTCGCCATCCTGGCCAGGCCTTTTTTACACTGGTCTTCATAGTCCTTTAAACTTTCACCAATTTCTTTAACCCTCTCAGGGGGAAGGCGTTTTTTGCTTTTGAGCTGATAGGCATTTTGCTGAAAGTGTTGATGTAAGTTCCATAGTTTTTTGTACTCTTTTATAACAACGGGGAAGGATGACGAGTCCATGTCGGTATCTTTAATGGTACGGTAGACCATATTTATTTTATAAATGGCTCGCAGGTACTGGCCAATGTATGCTTCATCCATACTGGCTATATAGTTACTGCGTATACTGGCGCTCGCTTCCAGGTACCTGTCCCAAGCCTGGTTTAAGGTGCTTAACTGGCCTAAAGTAAGAATCTTTGCCATATTAAGGCTGGTTTGCTCCTGGGCCTGGTATAACTCAACAATAAATGCCATGGACATTATCACCAGTAATAAAGATAAACTTGCCCGGTATTTGCGTATTTTCTTAGTAACCATATAATAGGCACCTGCCTTGGCCGCAGATACAGGCTTGCCCTCAAGATATTTGTTAAGGTCCCCCTCCAATAATCTGGCTGATGCATATCTTTTAGATATTTCCGGGTGGAGGCACTTTAAGATGATATTTTCCAGTCCACGGTCCAGCTTGCTGTTTAGTTTACGGGGTGATACCGGCACATGGGTTTGAAGACTCTGGCTGTCTGTTAGTATGTTGCCTGAAGAAATAAAATGCTTTGAGCCTGTTACCAGCTGGTAGAGTACAGCCCCCAGGCTGTAAATGTCTGATTGTTCACCTACATCCTTGCTGGATAAAGCTTGTTCGGGGCTCATGTATTCTATGGTGCCCAATACTTGGCCGGAAAGGGAGAGGCTGGCCTGGCTGCCGGTACTTTCCACTTTTGCCAGACCGAAATCCATAATAATAGCCTCCCCGTCTGTGCGGATCATAATGTTGCCCGGTTTTATATCCCTGTGCAGTACCCCGTGTTCATGGGCATATTGTATAGCATTGCAGATTTTTACTATCAGGTTAACCGATTGCTGAATGGGCATGGGGCTGGTACTGGCGGCATTTTCACAGGCAGCGTCAATATTGGAAAATTCTTTGCTTGTTCTGCGGCTTTCCAGGTTTCTGGCAATATCGGTTACATCGGAGCTGTCTGCAAAAGCCCTGGTATTGTCGCTGGAAGTGTCCTGCGATGAATATGCCATAACCTCTGAAAGAGTGGCACCTTCTATATACTCCATGGCAATATAATTTGTGGCATCAACTTTGCCGATTTCAAAGATATGGGCAATATTGCGGTGCTGAAGCCTGCGCATAATGTCTGCCTCTTTGTGGAAGCGCTTTATCTGCTTTTCTGATGCTCTATCGTCCGATAACATGGTTTTAATGGCTACTTTATTTCCTAAAGAGTCAAAGGCTTTCCAGACATCTCCCATGCCCCCCTTGCCTATTTGCTCTACCAGCCGGTATTTACCGAATATTTTAAAACCCTTTGAATTGCTTACGGACTCTTCGGAAAGAACAGTATATATATCCGCCTTTTTGCCTGTGACAGCAATTAAGGGCATAGGCTCCGCGATACCTTTAAATTTAGCGGCGAAGAGATAACGGAAGGTATACAGTCTTTGACCTTTGGGCCCGATATAAACTGTTTTACCCCTCAGGCTTTTTTTAAGCGGAATCATATTATTACTTTTGCCAAATTCATCAATTAGATCTGCCTGGGCCTGAGCTCTGTCTTCAATAATTTCCCAGTCCTGTGGCATGGCTTTAAGGGCCTCTTTAAAAGTGGATTCTGAGGTGATAATTTGACTGCCCTGTGCTACTCCGCACAAGCGGGCGGCAAGGTTAACGGCAGCTCCAAGTGCGGTATAGTCCTGCCGGGTGCTGGAACCCATATTGCCAATAACCATCTCACCGGTGTTAATGCCGATGCCGCATTCGGGCATCTCCTTGCCCAGCCTGATGTACTCGTCTCTTACTACAGACAAGTTGGCCAGCTGGTCAACGGCTGTTTTTATTGCTCTCAAGGCATGATCTTTATAATACCGGGGGGCCCCATACAGGGCCATGACTTGATCACCCACCAGTTTGTCCACAGTGGCACCATTGTGGTCTATTGCTTGAATTATACATTCCAGAAATGAATTCAGAGTGGAGCGAACCTCTTCGGGGTACATGTTTTCGCTCATGGCCGTGAACCCGCGTAAATCGGTGAAACTCACTGTCATAAGCCTGCGTTCAGGAAATCGGAATGTTGTAAGGTCATCGTCTTTAAGGTTGCCCAGTTCGGGGTTTATGTATTTTTTAATATAGGTGCGAAATCTGAAGTTCTCAGTAGTGTCTTCAATTACTGTGTCCAGCACTCCATTCTGGGTGGTTAGTTTAAGCTTAAAATGGTTGGCGAATTCATCGGTAACTTCAAATGTCCTGGTGCAGTCCACCTCTATGGGCTGGATCTTCTCCAGCAGGGGCTGGTGCTCAAAACGGCTGAGAATGGGCAGCTCCTGCCCCACAATCTGATCTCTGGAAACTTTTAGGAAATCGGCGAAAGCCTGATTGCAGTAAACAATAATGCCCTGCCGGGATACCCGCAATATAAAGCTGTCCAGACCCTCGATGGAGTTGATGATGCCTTCGTTTTGCGGAACTTTGGGTTGCTCTACTGGTTTGTGTTTAGCTGGCGGAAATGGCTTATTTACGGACATTCATTAATTTTATCATGGGTTTTATTGAATGAAAAGGACTATTTAAAGAAATATGTATTGAATGCCCGCTATCTAAATAGTTAAATCCGGGCTGAAGCCATGGCGGCTGGTGTTCTCGGTGATGCAGCGGGTGTCGCAGAACTGCTTGAGGTAGCCCGGACCGCCTGCCTTTATGCCCGTACCGCTCATGCGCAGCCCTCCAAAGGGCTGACGGCCCACTATGGCCCCAGTACAGGGCTGGTTTAAATATAAATTTCCCACCCGGAAGCACTCCCGAGCCCGTTGTAAATGTCCGGGATGGCGGCTGTAAATAGCTCCGGTAAGGGCAAATTCGCTGTCCATGGCCAGGCGCAGGGCGTCTTCAAAACTCTCCACCGGCGTGAGTGCGGCTACAGGCCCAAACAGCTCCTGTCGGAAAAGCTTATGGTTTGGATCGATGATTTTAAAAAGCACTGGTGGAATATAATAGCCCTGCTGTGAGGTTTGCCCGGAGTATAAAAGCTGGGAGCCCGGCTCTGGATTGTCAATTATATTCATTAAACGCTGATAAGCTTCATTGTCTATTACAGGCCCCATCTGGAAACCCGGGACAGTGGCAGGCCCAATACTCAGGCTTTTACAGGCCTCTATAAGTCTCTCTTCCAGTGGAGCATAAGCGCTCCCGACGGCAATAACCCGGGAGCAGGCGGAGCATTTCTGGCCGCTGTAGCCAAAAGTACTCTGCATAATGCCTTTAAGGGCCTCATCCAGGTCTGCGTCTTCATCCACTATAATGGCATTTTTACCACCCATTTCGCACACCATTTTTTTAATCTGAGGCTGTGTGCGGCCGGTGTGTGCGATAGTCTCCATGATACCCAACCCCACGGTTTTGCTGCCGGTAAAGGCAATAAGCGCCACTCTGGGGTGTTTCACAAAATAATCACCTACAATCCCCCCCCGGCCAGGCAGAAAATACACGACTTCCTCTCCTATACCCGCTGCCAGCATATGCTTGTAAAGAGCCAGCGCCACTGCCGGGGACTGTTCAGCAGGTTTCATAATTACTGTGTTTCCAGCTACAAGAGCAGCCGCTGACAATCCGGTGAGTATAGCCAGGGGGAAGTTCCAGGGTGCTATCACAACAGCTGGCCCCCGGCCCTGGTAAAGTATCTGATTGTCTTCACCGGCGATATTGCCCTGTTTATGTGGGGTGAGTTCCAGGCGCGCCCGCCTGGCATAGTAGCTGCAGAAGTCAACGGCCTCGGCTACATCGGCATCGGCCTCCCGCCAGGGTTTACCCACCTCCCAGGTAATAAGGGCGGCCAATTCATAACGGTGTTGGCTCAGCTGCCGGGCCAGGGCCTCCAGCTTTTGGGCGCGATGTTCCACGGTTGTATCCCGCCATTCCGGCCAGGCTTTCCAGGCAAACTCAATGGCAGTTTGGGCATCCTTAATAGAACCCTGGGTGGTATGAGTAATAGATCGGGATGTATCTGAAGGACAGGGGCAGTGGTTTATTTCCCGGTCCGGGTCAATTTTAAAGCCCGGGAAGGCCGGGTAAACGTGAATGGGTAACAGCGCCTCTACATCTTTAACCGCGAGTTTCATGGCGTCACGATGCCAGGGACGGGTGAAATCTGTAAGGGGGCAGTTTGTAAATTCTGCTTTATCCAGCAGAGCTTCTTGTTCCGCCTCATTTTGCCGGGGCTCGGGTTTCTTTAACTGGGCCTCAAGGCTCTCACCTTCGTGGTAGGTAAGGCGCAGAAACCCCTGGTTAGAAGTATTCTCCAGCAATCGCCGCACCAGGTAGGCCATACCAGTGAGGAAATCACCCATAGGGCAGTATACGCGCACACGGTAGCCTTGTTGGCGCAATATCCTGCGCTCTGGCTCAGCCATGCCGTAGAGCATTTGTATTTCACAGGCGTTCCGGGGCAGACCCAGGGCCTGGGCCGCGGCAACGGCGTGTAATATGGAACGTAGGTTGTGGCTGCCGAAAGCTGAATGTATATGATCGGCGTGCTGCAGCAGAAGAGCGGACAAGTATTCATAATTAGAGTCTGTCCTGGCTTTGTCTGTAAATACCGGGCAGTCAAACCCGTTGCTTTTTGCATACATTACCTCGTGATCCCAGTAGGCGCCTTTAACCAGCCTTACAGTAAATGGTACTCCCCGATTCCGGGCCAATGTTATAAGCCGGCGTACATCCAGCTCCGAGTTATGCAGATAGGCCTGTACTACTACCCCAAAGTGAGGATATGATTTAAGGTCTGGATGTCCCAGAAGCTCCTCGAACAGGTTATAGGTAATGTCATGTAAAGGCCAGCTCTCCATATCCAGGTTTACAAAAGCATTCAGGTTTTTTGCCATAATAAAAATTGGCAGTACCTTCACTTTAAGCCGGCCCACGCTGGCGCTGTCAAGTATATCCAGATGGGGATCCAGAGCTGAGAGCTTGAGGGATATATTAAGGCGGGGAATATTACCGGCGTGGTTTGTGTCTATGGCGCTGTTGTTACGCTCCCAGGAGGGGATTTCTTTAGAAAGGGCCTCCAGCAGGTTTAGGTAACGCTTTTGACAGACATCGGCCTCTTTGGCACTGATGGTAACTTCCCCCAGGATATCGGCGGTAAAACATAAGCCCTGATCATGGAGACTTTTTAAAATAGGCAGGGCGTGCTGGGAATCTTCTCCGGATATAAAACGCCCGGCCATCTCTCTAATATTCCTGCGAATAAGCCGCGCGGCCAGCCCCGAAGTCCACTTACGGGTACCCGCATCAAGGGCCACTTGCAGCAGGTGGGGCAGGTGACGATCTTCCTTTACCAGATACTGGCGGATATATTCGGCTATCCCGGATGGTGATTTTAATGCTGGCAATACATCTACAAACCGGAAAAGATCGGTTTTGAAACTCGTATCCTTCATTACAGTATCCATCAGCTTATCCTGCCAGTAATTGGACTGGAAGATGCTGGGCTGCTGGCCCTGAATTTTTTCCCAAATGGGTTTACCCATGTCCAGGATAGACTGCTCAATATTTGAAATCATTCAGTTTCCTCCTGCTTCTCTTAAAAAGATTCTCATTGATCAGGCTGTAATGTCAAGCAAAATGGCGTTTTTAGCCAAAACAAAAATACACATCCGTCTTCGTCCAGCTTTGCAGCACTGCGCCGGACAGGTTGGTGAGATTCCGTCCTAATATGGGTGTGGTTTTCTTCTCCAAATACTGATGTAATTATGTCCTACAATAAACTACTCACAGTATGGTTAGGGAATATGATTTAACTGTGCTTTTAGATTATGCCTTTGTAAAAATATGGAGATTTTTCATGAGAAGAGGTAAACAAAATGATCTCAAGACTATTGCTGTTATTAATCTGGCTGGCATCTGCTTTGTCCTGTGAGGCATATGTGGTAGAGTCAAATCAGAAAAAATCCGCGCCGGTGCCTGCTGTTGGTAAGGCGGGCACAGCCATCTTTGCCGGAGGCTGTTTCTGGTGCATGGAGCCCCCTTTCGAAAAACTGGACGGTGTGCAAAGTGTTGTATCTGGCTATACTGGCGGTGAAGAAGTAAATCCTTCCTATGCTGAGGTATCCTCTGGTAAAACCGGCCATATAGAGTCGGTGCGTATAACGTATGATACCTCCAAAGTCTCCTATGAAAAGCTTCTGCAGACATTCTGGACCAGTATTGATCCAACTGATGGAGGAGGTCAGTTTGCCGACAGGGGCGCTCATTATCGTTCGGCTATTTTTTACGCTAATGTAGAGGAAAAGTGCCAGGCGGAAAAATCAAAAGATAATTTACAGAATTCCGGTAAATTTGATAAACACATAGCTACCCTGATATTGCCCGCCGGCCCTTTTTACCCGGCGGAGGATTATCACCAGGACTATTATCTTACAAACCCCGCGCATTATCAGGCTTACAGCGCGGGTTCCGGCCGGAAATCTTATCTGGCCGGCACTTGGGGTAAGGAGGATATTGCCGCCCTTACAAGTTATAATAAACCCGAAGATGATGTTATAAAACAGAATTTAACATCACTGCAATACACTGTTACCCAGGAAAACGGTACGGAAAGCCCTTTTAATAATGCTTATTGGGACAATAAAGAGGCTGGAGTATATGTGGATGTAGTATCCGGGGAGCCGCTCTTTGCCTCGGTACACAAGTACAACTCGGGTACCGGCTGGCCCAGTTTCTGGCAGCCATTGGTTCGGGACAATATTGTTGAGCTCAGAGATGAAACTCTGGGCATGGCGCGTGTTGAGGTCCGCAGCAAGCATGGTGATTCTCACCTGGGGCATTTATTCCCCGATGGACCCGAGCCAACAGGCATGAGATACTGTATAAATTCAGCCTCTCTCAAGTTTATTCCAGCTTCTGAGCTTGAGGTAAATGGTTTATGTGATTTTAAATCCTTGTTTAATTAGTATCTGTCTAAATTGGTAATAATAATTCACCACAGAGGCACAGAGGACACAGAGTAGACCTTATCTACACATATTCAGTCTATTCTCTGTGTCCTTTGCGCCTCTGTGGTTTCTAAATCTATTTTAGGCAGATACTAATTAGCAGTCAGCTCTCAGGCGTCACTCCGGCTTCCGATGCCATGTTCCGATATCTTAACTATTTTGCCGTGTTATGGCTTATTCACAAGAATTATATCAGCAGGTTATCTTAGATCACAACAAAAATCCCCGCAATTTTCGTGAAATTGAGGGGGTTAGTCACAAATGTGACGGCCGCAACCCTCTCTGTGGCGACACTATCACTGTTTTCCTTAGCCTGGGGGAGGGCGGCTATGTTGCCGATGTCAGCTTTAAGGGTTCTGGGTGTGCCATATCCAAGGCCAGCGCCTCATTGATGACGACTTTTGTAAAGGGTAAGAAGCTAGAAGACGTCCGTATTATTTTTGAAGAATTTCATAAAATGGTAAAGGGCGACCTTAACCCTGAATCCCAGGACAATCACCTTGGTAAGCTCAAGCTCTTTCAAGGTGTTAAGGATTACCCCGCCCGGGTCAAATGCGCTTCTCTGGCCTGGCATGCATTGGTATGCGCATTGGACAAAAAGCAGGAAATATCCACAGAGGCCGCACCCGGCGGGGTTAAAATTAAAGATTCCCTGGAAGTAATGGATTTAACAGGTGTAAAGTGCCCCCTTAATTTTGTTAAGGTTAAAGTCCAGTTGTCCAAAATGAATGAAGGCGAGCAGCTTAAGGTAATACTCGATGACGGGGACCCAATTCAAAATGTACCCAAATCTCTGGAGATGGAGGAACAGCCTGTGCTCGCCAGGGAGCAGCTGGAAAACGGTCAGTGGAGTATAGTTGTGGAGAAGAAAGGCGAATAAAATGAAACCCCTAATAGTAGGCACCCGCGGCAGCGAACTGGCATTAACCCAGACACGCTGGGTGGTAGATCGTATGCGGGAGGCTATGCCCAATTCCGGTTTTGAAATAAAAGTCATAAATACAACCGGCGATAAGGATACTACAACTCGCCTGGACAAATTCCGGGAGTTTGGTGTATTTGTAAAAGAGCTGCAGTCAGCGCTTCTTACCAGGGATATTGATATTGCCGTACATTCTCTTAAAGATGTTCCTGAGGAGGGTCCGGAGGGCTTGTCATTAGTCGCTTTTCCCGAAAGGGAGGACGCCCGTGATGTGCTTATTTCCCAGGGAGTGTCCTTCAATGAACTCCCGGCTGGCGCAGTTATAGGTACAGGGTCTCCCCGTCGTCTTATACAGCTTAAGGCCCTGCGGGGCGATCTTAAATACGAACCCCTGCGCGGCAATCTTGGTACCCGTATTAAAAAAGTTGAGGATGGCGAGCTGGCCGCTATCATACTGGCCGCTGCCGGTCTCAAACGCCTTGGGCTGGGCGGCAAAATAACCAGGTCTTTTTGCATGCATGATTTGGTGCCGGCAATTGGTCAGGGGGCGTTGGCGCTGGAGTGCCGCAGTCTGGACAAAGATACCATTAAAATATGCAGGACCATAAACAACTCCATTACAGAAATCTGTATTACTATAGAGAGGAACTTTATGAAACGTATAGGGGGCGGTTGTAAGGTACCCATGGCGGCCCATGTATATCCCTCAGGTGATGGGGTTCGTTTTATTGCCATTATGGGTGATATGGGTTCCGGCAAAGTTACGCGCTTCGAAAAGAGTGCTGAGCTGGACAGTGTTGATGAGCTGATAGAGGATGCTCTGTGGGAGATAACTGAGGCTTGCAAAGACGAAGGCATAACTCTGCCACGGGATCTGCCTGATACCCCTTAACATTTACTGTGAAACCAATTGTAATAAATCCTAAAGCAGCTGGTCAAAACAGCAAACTGTCAGCCTTATTACTGGATGCCGGGCTTACACCAGTGGAGGTGCCGCTGATAGGTTTTAAATCTGTACCTGCTGTATCTCCTTTTCCCAGAGTATCACATTATCAGGGTTTATTCTTTTCCAGCTCAAGCGGGGTAAAATATTTTCTGGAACAATTATCTGCAGGCCAGAAAGAAACATGGGCTCATCTTAATGTGTATACACTTAGTCCCCAAAGCGCGGTTTTGGCAAAGAAAGCGGGCCTTAATGTAGCCTTTGTGCCCGGGGTCCACTCCCTTAGGGGTTTCCTTAAGGAATTTAATGAACAATTAAAATCACACTGGCTTCATCCCTGTTCAGTAATCACTCGCCTGCAGCCGCAGGATTTCCTCAAGAAAGGGGTTAGCATAACCAATTACCCCGTATATTGCACAATTTGCCCGCCGCAGGCAGCTTTAAATATAAAACGGGCACTTCCTTCTGCCGGCGGCATCTTTTTTTCCTCAGGGTCCATGGTCGATAACTTTTTTAGCTGCTGGCCGGACGATGGACAGGGGGGGGAAGACCTTGCCCGAATGGTTGTCGTTTCATTGGGACCTTCTGCCAGTGAGGCCCTGACAAGTCATGGGTTTACGGGTTTTTATCAGTCCGCCAAGCCGGATATGGTTACTTTGGTCGATACCCTCAAGGCCTTAATAACAGGCAGAACTTAAGGCACGGGCATGCCCCCCGAAAAGGGGTATAAGTCAATAATGTCTGATGAGCATTCTCACATCCTTCGTCTCTCCTTCGACT
>CAZRWX010000127.1:0-9934 GCA_964603925.1 uncultured Bifidobacteriales bacterium
TATCCCCAAATTATTAAATAGCAACCGATTATTATGTTCCATTTTTGTAATTTTGGCAATTTCTGGTTTTTGCTTGAATTTATTCGAAATTTACTCCAATTATGATTACCACGATTACGTCTTGTCACAACTGGAACTGGAAATAACTATTTTAGTTCCATGCAAGGCTGGCAGGGCAATATTTTACACATAAATCTTACAACCAGGACTACGCGGATTGAGCAGCCAGTTCCAGCCATTTACAACAAATGGATTGGCGGAAAAGGCCTGGCGGGATACTATCTGCGGCCATATGTCACTCATAATTGGGACGATGAGCATATGCCCCTTATCTTTATGACAGGCCCCCTGGTTGGCACCCCCTCACCCACCTCTGGCCGTATGTGCATAATGAGCCGTTCTCCACTCACCGGCGCCATTGCCGACTGTTCTGTAGGCGGCAAGCTGGCATCAGAAATTAAAAAATGCGGTTATGACGGTCTGGTAATATCAGGTAAAAGCAGTGGTCTTACAGGTATTAAGATTGAGGGCAGTACAGTCAGCTTCCAGGATGCTGCCAGTCTTAAGGGGTATGAAACAGGCAGGCTTTTTAAGCACATTAATCCCAAAGGCGCCCTTGCCTGCACAGGCCCGGCCGCAGAGCATGGGGTATTATATGCAAATATCATGGTGGATGGCAAATTCTCCGCCGGCCGCGGGGGGCTGGGGCTGGTAATGGCCCAAAAAGGCCTTAAATACCTAAGCGTAGCAGGAGGTAAAATAAAAACCTCTATAGCATACCCGGAAAGCCTTAAATCAGCCAGAGAGGAAATATTCCGTCTCACTGCCGCCAGCCCTGTTCTCATGGGGGAGCACGGTATTGCCAATTATGGTACAGGCGCACTTTACGACTTGATGGACAGCCGGCACATGATGCCTACAGCTAATTTCCGCAGAACAAAGTTTGATAAGGCAGCGGGTATGAATGCTGTGGCGTACAAAAATAAATTCAGCCCCAAACGCACAGGCTGCCGGGGGTGCCATATATTATGCAAAAAATCAAACCGTGAGGGTGTCCACATACCGGAATTTGAAACTATGTCACACTTCAGCGCGTTACTGGAAAATTGCGACCTGGAAGCGGTAGTGGAGGCAAATAGCATATGTAACGAAATGGGAATGGATACTATATCCGCCGCTGTAACCCTGGCCTGTTACAGCGAAATAAACAGCCTTAAACTTTCGGCGGACAGTATAAAGTCTCTGTTAACCGATACCGCCCTGAGCCAAAACCAGGGTAAAGAACTTGGCCAGGGTTCTTACAGATACGCTCTATCAAAAGGTAAAAGTTCACTTTCTTTTTCTGTAAAAAAAATGGAGCTCCCTGCCTACGACCCCCGCGGCGCTTACGGCATGGCGCTGGCATATGCCACCAGTACCAGGGGGGGGTGTCATTTAAGAGCTTACCCCATCAGCCATGAGATCCTGCGAAAACCAGTGGCTACAGACCGTTTTACTTTTGAAGGCAAAGCGCGCATTATTAAAATCGCCGAAGACGCTAATGCGGTTGTAGACTCTCTTACAGCCTGTAAGTTTGTGTTTTTCGCCAGTTCGCTGGAGGAGTATGCCAAGGCCCTCAGTGCTGTTACCGGCCAGGCATTTAATGCCCAGGACCTGCTTAACACAGGGGAACGTATTTATTATCACGAGCAAATTATGAACAACCTGAACTCCTTTACCAGCCTGGACGACGACCTGCCCCCGCGTTTTTTTGAAGAGGAGGGAACAAGCGGTCACGGGATAGAGGTCCCCGCTCTCAGCAGAGCGGATTTCCTTAAAGCGCGAAAAGGTTATTATGCCATTCGCGGCCTGAGCGAAGAGGGTGCTCCCACTTTGGAAAAAGCGCAAGCTCTGGACCTTAGCCTGGCGGGGCCCGATGACAATATATGAATACGGGAAGATAATTTAAGCATGATGCCCCTGTTGGAAAAATACACGCGCAAGCTGGAGCTGGCAGGCCTTTGCGAATCCGGCTCCCCGCTTTTCGGCGGCCTTGATGTAGACTACATATGGAGCCGGCAGGACGCCGACTGCGCAGAACTGAAAAAAGTATTCCAGGGTCTTAATATAAATTCCCTGCTTTTTGCCAGGCCCGCAGAACCCTACAACTCCATAATAAGCTGCCTGGCAAAAGAGGCCGATGGCGCCATTCACCCCAGCGATTGTGAGACCCGCACCTTTCTCCATGACCTGCCCGTAGTCCCCAGCTTTGAGGCGGGAGCTGTTATAGACAAGCTCAAACAGCGTAAAAGCGTCATTATCCCGGACAGGGGTATAGTTACCTGGGGGACCGTTAGCCCTGAACAGGCTTATATTTTTTACAGTTCAGTATGCTTTGCCTGTTATGTTAAATTTTTTACAGATTACTTGAAAAAAAAGGAGAATGGCGGTGTGCCTAAAGACTGGCAGCGGGTATTTGACCTGGCAGCCGCTCTGGAGGCTCAAGCTCAATACCGCTCACAACCGCCCGGTTTAATCAGGGAATTAAATTCTGAGGATAAAGTATATGAGGCCATACACCAGGCCGGCCGTTTAACAGTGGAGAGCAGGCTGGTAGATTCTTTTTTCGGTAATATTTCCTATACATACAATAATATTCTCTATGTAAGCCAGACAGGTTCAAGTCTGGACGAGCTTGAAGGCTGTGTGGATGCCTGCCCTCTGGATGGTTCCAGCTGTAACAGTATTACCGCCTCCAGCGAGTTCATCGCCCACAGGGAAGTAGTAGGGCGTACAGGGCGTAACGCCATACTTCACGGCCATCCCAAATTCAGTGTAATAATGAGCATGCACTGCCGCAGAGACAACTGCGAATGCCTGGGGCAATGTCATCTTAAATGCCCCGAAATGCGTAAGGTGGGAGGTATCCCCATAGTGCCCGGTGAAGTGGGGACAGGGCCCACGGGCCTTTGCAACACCATGCCCGCGGCCCTGGAGGGTGGCCGGGGTGTAATAGTATACGGGCACGGCCTTTTTACCGCCTCTGAGAATGACTTTACAGGCGCTTTTACAGACTTAACCGATATAGAAAATATGTGCCGTGACCAGTATTTTAAGCTGGCGATTTAGGCCGCAGAGGGCAACAGTATGCATGAAAGAATGAAAGCAATGGTACTGCATAAGCTCTCTGATATTACCGGGGCTGCTGAGCCATTGGACTATGAAAATGTCCCCAAACCAGTTCCCGGTCCCGGTGAGGTACTCCTTAAAGTAAGCGCCTGCGGGGTGTGTCATACAGAGCTGGATATAATCGAAGGCCGTACACCCCCACCTATGATGCCGCTAATACCAGGCCACCAGGTGGTGGGTGTAGTAGAGGCCCTGGGCCAGGGAGCGGGAATATATAAACCCGGTGACAGGCTGGGCGCTTCCTGGTTATATTCGGTTTGTGGTTACTGCGAATACTGCAGAGCGGGGCAGGAGAACTTATGCGCTCAATTTAATGCAACCGGCAGGGACGCTCAGGGGGGTTATGCCCAGTACATTACCCTACCGGAGACATCGGCATTCCTCATTCCCAACATCTTTACTGATGAGCAGGCCGCCCCTCTGCTTTGTGCCGGGGCTATAGGCTACAGGTCCCTGCGCCTTACAGGTATAAGGCAAGGGCACACTCTGGGTTTTACAGGTTTTGGAGCCAGCGCTCACCTGGTGCTGCAACTGGCAAAGCATCTTTATCCCAATATTAAGCTTTTTGTTTTTGCCCGTAACCCCCGGGAGCGTGCCTTTGCAATGGAACTTGGCGCTGACTGGGCGGGCAATATAAGCGATAGCCCCCCTGATAATATGAACGCTGTTATAGATACCACGCCAGCCTGGCTGCCAGTTTTAAAGGCCATGGAGCACCTGGCCCCCGGCGGTCGCCTGGTTATTAACGCTATCCGTAAAGAGGACACAGACAAAAGCCAACTGTTAAAACTCGATTATGCCCGTCACCTGTGGATGGAAAAAGAAATAAAGAGTGTGGCAAATATCAGCCGCCGGGATGTATCGGAGTTCCTCAACCTGGCAGCCGGCATTTCTTTAAAACCCCAACTGCAAATCTACCCGCTGGATCAGGCCAACCAGGCCTTGTCCGAGCTGAAAGAGCATAAGATTTGCGGTGCGAAAGTTTTGAAGGTGGTATAATGAAAATAGCTCTGGGCCAAATTCAATGTGAACCAGGCGCCTGTGATGACAACCTGGAAAAAATATCCCGATTTACTGAGGATGCTGTACGGCATGGGTGCAATATGATTATCTTTCCTGAACTTAGCGATACTGGCTATACATCAGCGGCCATTGCATGTAAAGCAGGCGCCTGGCCCGGTCAGGCATTTTTAAAAGTTAAAAAAGCCGCCCGGGAGTACCGCATATACATAGTGTGCGGTCTCTCAGAAAAAGAGTCTTCCGGCATATACAATTCCCTGGCTGTTTTTTCTCCGGAGGGCACACTTTTAGGTAAATACCGCAAGCTGCACCTTTTTTCCTCCCCCAGGGTGGATGAGAGCAGTATTTTTAAACCGGGGCACAGCCCTCTGGTTTTAACCCTGCATGGTTATAAAATGGCCTTTACCATCTGTTATGATCTTCGTTTCCCCGAACTCTATCGTCAAGGCGCCCTGGCCGGGGCAAGCGTACTCATTAACTGCGCAGCCTGGCCGCAAGTGCGCGCCGCCCATTGGGAACTTCTCCTGCGTGCGCGTGCCCTGGAAAATTTATGTTATGTCCTGGGTTGTAACAGGGCCGGCAGCGATAGCGGTCTGGATTTTGCCGGCCGCTCCCTTATTGTGGGGCCCCTGGGCACAGTGCTGGCCGGTGCCGGGGGCAATGCTGAGCAATTGATAACGGCCCGTCTGGATCTGGAAAAGCTTAAAGATGCCCGCTCTAAACTGCCGGTATACAAAAGCCGCCGGCCCGACATTTACGGTAATCTGGGGGTTTAGGCCTCAGGGTATTTTAAAGATTAACTGAGGACCTTTAAGAATGTTTTTCCTTTATCCTTAACATCACATCATTCAATGTACCACTAAAAGGACCTGGTGTTTCCATTTTGAGTGAAACCAGGGCGGCAGCAAATTTGAGACACTGCCCAATGTTATCACTCCCCAGCCTGCTTGTTAAGTAAGCGGCAAAAGTTGTGTCCCCGCGGCCCGTACGGCCTATATCACTGCTGTTTGAAAATTGTTCAAAATAAATTTGATTATTAACATTGGCTAATACACCACTTTTGCTGGTAATGACAACCTCCGGGCAGCCCCATGTGGAAATTATTCTGGAGGCGGCTTCCAGATCTCTAGTGCCGGTAAGAACTTCAGCCTCTTCTATATCCAGTTTTAACCTGTCCATTAAGCTGGTAATATCCTTCTTATCACTGACATCGCTATAGCTTATTTTAAGCGTGGATGGGTCCACCTGCCTTACAAAACTCTGCATATCTGTAGACAAGGTTGTATACGGGTATTTGGCCTTAATTTCTTTAATATATTCCAGATTAAACTCCTGATTAGTAACACCGGCCAGGTGAATGGCTTGGGAATTAATAACCGGAGTATCTTCTATTTTAAAATAACCCGCGTTTTCTTTTTGAACCATAATACGATTATCAGGATTGGAAGGATCGGGATGGGTTAGTTTCATGTAGGATGTATGGTCTGAGGGTATTAAAAAACATCTTATACCCGATTTTTTCATGGGTTTGAGCATGATGTCTTCATCTTTGCTATTCAGCCTGATAATGGCGGCAACAGGCCGGTTAAGCCGTGCAAATACCATAGCACCACATAATACAGCACTGCCTACAGACGGCGCCCTGCCGTCGATTTCATCATAACACATATGACCAATAAAGGTTACATCATACATTGGACGCCCTGCCTTTTCCAAAAAAAAGAAATAGTTTAATACTTTAAAAAGTTAGGCGGTTGGCAAACTGTTGGCAAGACCTTGATTATTGAATTTTAAGCCCTGCCTCTGAAGTAATTTTTTCTGAAGACCACCCCCACCCTTATGGGGAAGAGGAATGAAGAACCCAGGAAACAGCGCGCGCCGCCAGGGGATTGCGGGCCAAGGCCGAAATTTGCCCATAAGTCGCCACTTTACTACTAGGATTCTGTCGGATTCAGCATTTGAGCTGCGCCGGGCTCCAAAAATTCAGCTCAGCGTTGCGCTTTTTCGACGTAATTCACCTTATTATGTCTGCAAAGCGCGCCTTGATCTGAAATTTTTTGCTCCGGCTCGCTATTCAAAGCCCGAATCCGACAGACTCCTAGGAATTTTTATTATTAAGTTCTTAATTTTATTTGATAAGGTAACCATACGACTAGTGCCCGATGAGCATTTTCACAGATATGAGAGCTGATAAGCGTATCCAACGCTAATCAGACACGCTCCATCGGGTTATTAGAACGAAAAGCTAACTTTTCGTTCTAATAATTTATTTAACCTTTAATTTATCTGCCAGCATACATTAGTTTTAATCATGAGCAAAAAAACCAACAACAAGAGTATGAGTTTCGGTATTATTGTGCTGGCCTCTGTTTTTCTGGCATTTCTCATGATTATGCGGTCCTGCGGCATCATGGCGCCGCCTTCCAAACCCCTGATACCCGCCAGAGTGCGGTCAACACCTGATACTCAAAACCTTGCCCCACCCGCTCTGCCTGTTACCCCCCCCCTATCGGCACCCAAAGTTACTCAACTGAAAGCAAAACCGCCAGCAGCTGTAAAACCACCAAAAGAGGTAAACCACAAAATAGCCGCAGAGCCCCCGGCTGCAGATTCGCTCTATGTTTACGCCGACCCCTGGGGCGGCAGACATTTTGATTCGGTAACTGTTAACCTTTATTGCAGGCAGGGCTGTATTGTACTCTATTCTCTTGAGGGCACAGCCCAGCTCAAGACATATAGCAACCCGCTACGCATATTAAAAGATACCACACTATGTTTTGCGGGTTTGGACGAAAACGCTAATCAGACCAAACCAGTTTGCATTCAATACCACATCGAACGAGCTCAATCGTTTTGCCCTGAGGGTATGATGCCTTTTTCACAAGGCGGCAGGCAGGTTTGCATGGATAGGTATGAGTGGCCTAATAGTTTACATGCTGTTCCCAAAGCCTTCGTTTCTCATAAGGAGGCGGAAGACTCCTGCTCGGTAAAAGGTAAAAGGCTATGTTCAGTAGAAGAATGGCAGCTTGTATGCCGCGGCCCCCAGGACAGCCGTTACCCCTACGGCAATTTATATAACGAAAATTACTGCCCCTCCAAAGAGGTTGAAGTCAATCGCTCAGGGAGGTTTCCCGCCTGCAGGAGCTATTATGGTATTTACGATCTTACCGGCAACCTGTGGGAGTGGACGGCTACACCACACAAGGTCAGAGAGGGCTATTACCTGGCAGCAGGCGGAAACTGGAACACTGGGGATCAGGCAACATGCTCCCAGACAAAATACAGCTTTTATCCTCAGAATCGCTACCTCTTTGTGGGGTTTCGCTGCTGTAAAAGTGTGAAAGACACGACCCCATGAAATTAGAAATTATGGTTGTAGGTCTCACTTTGGGCAGATAGTCACGTATTTAAAAAAAATGAATTGGCAGCACTACTGCCGGTCTTATCATAACTGGAAAAGACAAAAATTATTTTATAGAGTCAACAGGGGCGGCTTTAACCTCTACCACCTGGCCGCCGTGTATGCCTATGTCATTTACAGTGCCGTCACGATCCTGGTAAAGATCGCTGGGGTGGCCGGCATTGATCAGACTGGAATATTTGGTAAGAAGATATGGACCAACGCCCAGAAATACAAACTCCTGTTTTTTTGGCTTTTTTTTCCGCCAGTTTTTCTGATTTTCCCACTCCATTTGGGCCATTTTTTTATCCTGAACATTTTTTTCAGAAGTATTAAGAGTTATATCGTCCTTAACAGCTTTATTATGAGAAGGAGTGCCCTTAAATACAGGGTCGGCAATAAGGTTGTTATACGCATCAACAGAATCTTCATTCAAGTTTTTACCTGAAAGTAACAGGGTGCCCGCCGGGCACTTGAAACAATGCTCATCAGCATTGTCCCAAAATGCATTGTAATTGATTTTTATAGACGCACGACTGTCTGACCAAATACCGTAAAATAAATTGCCGGCAAAAATACAATTTAAAATTTCGGGGTTGGAGCCACTAATGTAAACACCGGCGCTTTTATTCCCGATAAAATTACAGTTGATGATAGAAACATTGGAGGCATCAAATAGATAAACCCCGGTATTGTTGCTTTCAAAAATACAGTTTTTGATCTCAAAGCGGGAATCACGGATCTGCAAGGCACGATTAGCACCCCGGAATACGGCGCCCCCGATATCGGTTACAAAAGAAGTTTTATGATTGATGCGGATACCGTCCCATAAAACAAGACCTTTTGACTTTTTAAAAGGCTCAAAGACAACGGGCTGGGCCTCTGTACCGCGGATAAAGAAGGGGCCGTCCACCTTAATGCCTGTAAAGGCGGAGTCTTCCTTGTCCTCCAGGGTAATGCGGTCTGCGCAGGGCCTGGGCTCTGTAAAGCGCACTACTACACCAGGCTCAATAGCCAGGCGGGAGGTCATAGGTACATGAACGTCATTAGTTACTATATATGGTGATTTGCTTTTGATCCAGTCTGTGGGGGACTTTATCTCACCGCAAACGGTAGTATCCGCAAGGGCTGAATTAACCAGTATGAGGCACAATAGAAACAGACTGAAAGTAAAGCTGCCAGGGCTAATATTTTTAATATGGTTCATTAATACCTTTCCTTACCCTGGCGCCTGCCTGAGCTGAATATCAGGGCTACAGGCCCATCCTTTTAAAATTTTCCGTCTGCAGCATTTCAGCTAAAAATTTAGAATCGAACCGCAGCTGGCCGTTGTTGGCCAACTGTTGAAAACGGCTGGTACTCTTACCATCTGATAAAACAAATTTTACAATATTCATTTTTTCTATTGTAATTAAGAACCACTGGATCTTTTCCTTAGGCATACTCATATTCTTTTGCAATTCAGTTTCAAAGTTGACATAGCTGAAAGTTGCTATATCACTTTTAGCAAAGGCTTTATCCAGCAGGTTTTTAAGATTGCATAAATAATTAAAAACTTCTTCATTCATTAATTCGATTTTGGCGGAATGGGTTTGCTCCTTTAAAAAACGCGAATAGTTGAGCAGCTCATCGGGGTCCTCAACAAAGATATTATTGGAATAAAGCAGGACCATGTTCTTCTTTTCCAGGAAATCCAGAGAATCCTGCATTACATTGCGGGTAACGCCTAATACCTCCACCAGCTCGTTTTTGACATATTTCATATCAACGTGTACGGGTTCCCCATCGCTCTCCTGGCTTTTGGCCTTATCGCGCTCAAACTTTTTTAAAATGAGAACGATAAGCTGAGCGGCATTTGAAATGGTTTGCAGACGATGGCCCATATTAAGCTTTTCGTTGGCTGCCCGTAAACGCTCGCTGGCTACCCGAAGGATAGATAAATACCAGGGCGGAACTTTGCTGATACGGCTGGCATATTCGTCTTCTGTGATAACAGCTAACTCAGTGTCCTCACAAGCTACCGCTGTGGCAGAACGCGCTTTATCGTCTATGAGGGCCATTTCCCCAAAAATGGAACCCTTATTCAGAGTAGCCAGGGTTAAAACTTCACCCTCTTTATGGCGCTGAATAATAACAGACCCCGACTGGATATAATACATGTCACGGCTTTTATCATTTTGACTAAAGACTTTCTGGTTTTTTTTAACTTTTCTAATAAGAGTCTTCATGGTTTGTCTTTTAAGCCTGACAGGGAACCCCAATAGTATTTACGGTATCCCCACACAGGAGATACCGTTCGATGAGCATTTTCACATCCCTCTTCGTCCAGCTTTGCAGTACTACGCC
>CAZRWX010000128.1:0-9840 GCA_964603925.1 uncultured Bifidobacteriales bacterium
TTCGGCAGGCTCAGTACTCAGGATGAGCGGACTTGTAGTCGAAGCAAGGATGTGAAAATGCTCCTGCCTTCGTGGGTTCCCCACTACGTCAAGGCCTGGCTTCGCTTTTTTGGAACTACGCCAAGGCCAGGCTTCGCTTCTTGGAGCTACGCCATGGCCCGGCTTCGCTTCTTGGAGCTACGCCATGGCCCGCCCGCCCGCAGGCATCGGGCATTCTACGGGGTAAATTTCACCTCTTTATGCCGTTTTACACGGTATTCTTGCAACATCACGCAGGAATTTATGCCTGCAACATCACGCAGAAATTTCTGTATTTTATCTTCTGTGATTAAGTATGTTTGTGAGTAGTTGAGAATGACTCATGGATGAAATTTTGAGAGACAGATTTTGAAAATTCTATTAGCCAAACCCAGGGGTTTTTGTGCTGGTGTGGAGCGCGCCATTGGCATTGTCGAGTCCGCCCTTCGTAAATACGGCAGCCCAATATATGTGCGTCATGAAATTGTGCATAACAAAGCTGTGGTCTCCAGGTTGCGGCAAAAGGGGGCTATTTTTGTTGAGGAAATGGAGCATATTCCTGAGGGCTCTGTGGTAATCTTCAGTGCTCATGGTGTTCCCGCTTCAGTGGTTAACAATGCTCAGAATAGGGATCTGGTATCAATTGACGCTACCTGCCCTCTGGTTAAGCGGGTTCATTCAGCCGTACAGCGCCATGATAAAAGAGACACTGATATTATTCTCATTGGCCATAAAGGGCACCCGGAGGTAGTGGGTACCATGGGGCAGCTTAAACAGGGCAGAGTGCAGCTGGTTGGCTCAGTTAAGGATGTAGAAACTTTACAGGGTATTAATAGTGATAACGTAGCATACACCACTCAGACAACTCTCAGTTTTGAGGAGACAAAAAATATTATCCATGCCATTAAGTTGAGGTATCCCAGTGTAATAGGTCCCAAAAAAGGCGATATGTGTTATGCTACAACCAATCGTCAGAAGGTATTAAGCGCCTTAATTCTTAAGGTTGACATGCTACTGGTAATTGGCTCTGCCAACAGTTCAAACTCAAACCGTTTAAGGGAGATAGGCGCTGCCACCGGTAAATGCTCCTATTTAATAGATGGTCCAGGTGATATTGATGAAGAATGGTTCCATGGCATACAATCGGTTGGTATTACCTCCGGGGCCTCAGCTCCCGAATACCTGGTACAGGACGTGGTACAATGGATCCAGGAAAAATATCCCGGGTCTCATACAGAGGATTGCATATTACTGGAGGAAAATATTCATTTCCCCCTGCCGCCGGAGCTTTGCTCCCCATGATTTTATGAAAACCATCGCTTACTTTATTTCTGGTCATGGTTTTGGCCATGGTGTGCGAAGCTCCGCTGTAATAAATTCAATTCCAGGGGAGAAACACATAATCATATTTTCCAGTCTGCCGGAAAGCTTTTTTCGGGAGGAAATCCGAAGACCCTATGAGCTTATCGCCTGTAAACTTGACTGCGGCTGTATTCAAAAAGATACTCTTAATACCGACATTGCCGCTACCATGACTACTTATGATGCCATTAACTCCCAGAGAGCTGCATTAATTGATAAGTATTCAAAACTATTAAGAGGGGTAAATGCAGACCTTGTACTGGCAGATATACCCCCATTGGCATTCCCTATTGCAAAGAGAGCGGGGATACCGGCTGTTGGCCTGGCTAATTTTAGCTGGCTGGATATTTATACCCCATATTTGAGTGAGTTTCCTGAATATAAGCATTTACTTGAGCAGATTACTGAGGACTATGCCTGTGCCGATTCTTGCCTTTCCATGTATCCGGCTATGTCCATGCATGGTTTTAAAAAGGTTATTCCCATTGGGCTGGTGGTTCGCAATGGCGGGGACATTCGTCAAAAGCTTGGGCGTTCACTTAAATTGTCGGCTACAAATAAATGGTGTCTGATTTATGTGGGGAATTTTGGCCTGGAGACAATAAAATGGGAGAACCTGAACAAGTATCCAGATTGGGATTTTTTGGGTTTGTATCATTTCAAAGGTGCTCCGGATAATTATCACCAGATAAGCCTTAATGATGGCCTCAGGTATACAGATTTAACAGTCAGCAGCAATATGATTTTTGGGAAGCTTGGCTATGGGCTGGTGAGTGAATGCCTGCATTTTGGCAAAAACCTCTGCTTTATACCCCGTTTTGGGTTCTCAGAGTATGAACTTTTAAAGCAGGAAATCTTGAATCACGGTCTGGGCAGAGAGCTTACCCTTGATCAAGTAAATAATCTGGATTTTTCTGAAGAAATGTCATTATTAGGCCGGAATAAAGCACTTAATGTTCCGGCGACAGGTATTAAGGATATTCACAATATATTAGGTCTCTCAAATTTGGCGTAAAACCCAAAGGTTTATTATATTATCGCCCCTAGGAGGAGCTTATTATGAGCCAGGTATGTGAAGTTACAGGTAAAACCAGCCTTAAAGGTTGTGCGGTGTCCCATGCGATGAATCACAGCATCAAGCATCAAAAACCTAATTTGCACCGTAAACGTTTTTTTATTCCTGAGGAAAACCGCTGGGTATCATTACGTGTAAGTGCACACGGGGCCCGCACTATCAGCAAAAAAGGCATTTCCACAGTTCTTAGAGAAATGGGCAAGTAGCCGGCTTTCCTCTTTTCAGGCTTTCAAAGCAAGTGGGTGATAATACCCACAATTTTCCATTAAAAATCCTATTGATTTGCTTATTTATTTAGTTTTACAATAATTCTGAGGTTAATTCGGGGTTTTGTTATATGTGTTTTTAATGTGGCTAATAGTGCTTTAGTATGAGCGATCTTCCCCAGAAGTATATTATTATAAAAATTCCCATGGGTATGGACACCACTGTGTTGGTTGATTTTATCGAATCCCACCTGGGTCGTGCCATTAAAGAAAATTATGACCATGTCATTCTAGACATTGAAAATGCCCAAAAGCTGGACAGGGCCCATCTCAATATTTTTACTCGGTGGCTCAGGAACTTAAAATCCTTAGGCGGGAGCCTTACCATCACCGGGGTGGATCCAAAAAAGCGCGAACTTCTGCAATCTGCCCGCCTGACGAGCCTTTGCGAATTATATGCTAAACTCGATGATTTCCTCCTCAAATCAAAAGGGGCCGAAATATTTACTCAGGCGATAGACGAGTCTTTTTTACAGGAATTAGATCCTGATGAAACAGATGATGAAGCTATGGCCGGCAAAGAGGGTGAACATCTTGAAGACAGTTCAATAGAGCAATTGTCAGAGGTAGATGAATCAATTTCCTCTGAACTTGAAATGGAAACTGAATCTGAGCAGGAAAAGGATGATCTGCCGGAACAGGAAGATGTCCTGCAGGAGCAGGGTGTCCTGCAGGAGCAGGGTGTCCTGCAGGAGCAGGGTGTCCAGTATGAGCAGGAAAACGCTTCAATTACGGGTAGTATAGATATTAATCAACTTTCCTCTCTAGCTTCAAAAATGGATATGAGCCAGAATCTGGATTTCCTTAAGGAATCCGCTGATTCCATTATACCTTCAAAAGGTGGCGATAGTGATGCTGACTCCCAGGAGATGGTGAATGTTGCCCCGGATAGTACAAATAAAAGCGATGAAGAGGATGAAGATTCTGTTGAAGACGCAACTTTTAGTGAGATAGAGCCAGAGGTTTCGGACAATCTGGAGATGGGTCCGGTTGACCCTTTTAAAGATGAAACCGGTGATACTGAATCAGACTTGGAACCAGAAGAGGATTCAGATCAGGATGAAGAGTCTGATACAGACCTTCAGGAAGATACATCAAACGAAGCCGCAGCAGACCCTGATACCACAGAAGAAATAGAAACCACAGAAACCGTGGCCGGCGAGGGTTTCTATAATATAATGGGTAATAGCGCTGGCGATGACGCTGATCTGGAGGGAGATTTACTCTCTAGTCTGGATGAAGTAGAGGTAGATGAAGATATTTTTCAGGAGGAAGAAGATTCGGGCAATGCGGATTCCTCTGATGTCGAATTACCAGGCTCTGATGAATCCGTAGATTCCTCTGATGTCGAATTACCAGGCTCTGATGAATCCGTAGATTCCTCTGATGTAGAATTACTAGTCTCCGAGGAATCTGTAGATTCATCTGATGTCGAAAAGGTTGTCTCCGATGAATCTAGTGATGAAGAGTTAGATGACGTTGTTATACCCCAAAACTTCGAATCATCCGACGATATTGCTCAGGATGTTAATGAAGAATCCATAGAAATTGAAGACCTCGACATTCCGGCTGACGAGGTAGCGTCCGGTACTTTAGGAGATGCGTCTGACCAATCGGAGGACTCAGAGCAATTATCAGAACCAGAACAATCTGACTTACCGGGGGAGCAGGAGAGTGAAACTACCCAGATAAGCGCGGGGGCTGGGTTTTATAACATAATGGGAGACAACGCTGATAGTGATGCCGAACTGGAAGGAGATATGCTTTCAAGTTTGGATGATGTAGAAGTGGATGAAGAAATATTCCAGGATGAAGATGATGACTCAAATAAAGGCAACATATCCGTTGAAACTGCGTCTGATGATACTGATGAAGAATTAAGCCCAAAGTCTGGCGAGCGTCGGTACAGTAACCGGGTTCAGGCCGAGGAATATTCCGATGACAGGCTGGACGAATCCGGTATCAAGGGGGTTCGCGCTTTGGTAGAAATGAGTGGAGAATATCAATGTCTTGGGTGCGGCGCTTCAGAGTTTTTTCTAAAGGGTTGTCGGTTTCATGCCTGTAAGCAAGGGGAGTGTGAAGGCAGTGATGACGGCTGGCATCCTGTTTTTATGTTGTTTTAAATTATGCAGAGAATAAAAAAAATAATATCCATTGGCGGAGGTAAAGGTGGGACCGGTAAAACGTTTATGGCCGCCAACCTTGGTGTACATATGGCTTCCATGGGTAAAAAAGTTATAGTGGTGGACCTTAACATAGGGGCGCCTAATCTACACGCCTTTTTGGGTATAAACTTGCCAACACGCAGTCTGCGGGAATTTTTTAATGATAAATATGAGAACCTACATTCACTCTTAATCCAGAGCCCTTATTCTGATATACAGCTTATTTCGGGCGGTTCGGACGTTTTGGGTTTTGCTACGCTGGCTTATAGTCAAAAGCAAAGGCTTTTACGGGGCTTAAAATCTCTGAATTGCGAAATACTTATTCTGGATATACCCTCAGGTTTAAGTGCGGACTCTCTGGACTGGTTTCTGTTTGCACCAGGGGGTGTGTGTGTACTTGACCCTCAGCCACCGGCTTTGGAAAGCAGTTTCCATTTTATTAAAAATGCTGTTTATAAAATTATTATTCAACAGTACAAAAATAACCCAGAGTCCCAAAAACTTATTGAAGAAGCCGTAAACGCCCGGTCACGGTTAAATGTTTCTACGGTAGAAGAACTCATTGCGGTCCTTGATGAGTTGAACCCGGCCAGCGCCGGTAATGCCCGGCAGGCACTTGCCGATTATCATCCTTCAATAGTTGTCAATAATATCAAAACTGATATTGATGCTGATATCGGCAGCCAGTTTAAGGCTCTTGTTAAAAAATATCTGGGTATTGACATAATTGAGTTAGGTAATGTGGCCCAGGACAAGGACTTTACACTCAGTATCGGGGGA
Source organism: uncultured Bifidobacteriales bacterium (assembly GCA_964603925.1). Lineage (GTDB taxonomy): Bacteria > Fibrobacterota > Fibrobacteria > UBA11236 > JADFYW01 > CAZRWX01. Next base: position 5,667 of record CAZRWX010000128.1, read on the forward strand.
AAGATGCCTTATGTAGTTTTTCAGGATAAAACATCCACATCCCGGGACATAAAATCCATAGCGTGTAAACTTATACAAGACCTTTGATATTCAGGATATTCATAGCCCTCTTTATCCTCTTGCCTGTTTGGACGAGGGCGAGTGCTTTGCGTGTACGGGACTCTATACATTATATACCATGCCAAGGTGCTGATGTGGCTGTTTACACGGGGGTTCCAGAGCCTAAAAACGATCTTGTTGTTTTTTTTCTTCCCTCCACGGGTTATATGGATCATACGGGTATTTTCGGGTTGGATAAAAGTGCGGGTAAAGACTCTCCGGGAATGTTTGAGGAGTGGAAGTCTGTTCTTAATAAAAAAGGTTATACCACAATCCAATTTGATAAACCCGGTGTTGGCATATCAACTGGTCAGTTATGCGGCAATGAGGAATTGACATTAATCTGCATCTTTGAAGTTATAGAATCCCTTGTGCAGGGTTTTACCGGCAAGTATTATATTTTCACTGTAGCTGGTGGAACTCAGTTTTTTAAATATGCCCAACAGGCCTTGTTGCGTTTAAACAAAAATAACCCCCCTGTTGGATTGATAGACATCTCCGGCCTTAATTCATGGCATCCTCCCAAGCGTCAGCATCATGTCAGTATTCTTTCTGTTCTGGCAGATTCTATGCTTAAATCTTCTACTATGAGAAAAATAAAACTGGAAGGTGAAATTCATGGAGATACTCTCTCCAGAGCGGTATTAATTAAAGGGGTTGATGAGAGCTTTTGCCACCGTTCAGAGAGCCTGCAAGCAGGCAGGTGTAAATATTCTTCAGAATTATTTGATGTAGTTCTTACCTGGATGCGGGATACCTGGGAAAATTATGCTCCTTATGTAGAAGACATTGAAATTAATCTGGTGAATTCAGACAGCGCAGTAGATTCTTCTGCTGAAGACACCCCTGGCACCGGTATTGACAGTGCAGGAACTGACTCTGCTCAGTCGTTATCCGAAGGGCCGGAAGTATTCCAGAAAGATTCATCTTCTGCGGAAAAAAATGTCCTGGTAAAACCCGAAAGGGATAGCGTCTCAGATAGCGTCTCAGATAGCGTCTCAGATAACGTCTCAGATAGTGTCTCCAATACGGTAATTTCAACTGACACTTCAGCAGCATCCCCTAATGACAAATCAGGCAGGAGCCAATTGGCTGATACGGTAAATTTCCCTGATACATTGGCTGAGGCCGAAGAGAGCGGGCCAGAAAATAATGCTACTCAAGGGGATTCGGCCATAGTCGCTAAAATACCTTCGGACTCTGTTTCTGATACTCGTGCTGACAGTACAAGCTCAGTATCCGAAGATGTCCAAGGCCAAACTAAAGAAGAAAAAGTTCCCAACTTCTGGGGGCGCTTTTTTAAAACGCTGGGCTTTTAAGGGTACGGGCCTTCAACCTTTGCCAGCCTAGTGGTTTCCCTCAGAAATACTGTTATATCCTATAGGCTCAAAACGCTCATGCTGAGCGCCATTCCGCTCCTTCGACTGCCTGTTTGCCTGCAAACAAGCGCTTGGGATGAGCGGAATGATAGTCGAAGTATAGCGGTATTCATATATGCTACATACTGATATACAAAGACCATTAGATATAATTTGTAAGATATAACGGGGGACCGTGGATCTTCTCAATGGACTTAACAGCTTTGTCCATGGTAAGTTCGCTCTCCTGAAACCTTTTACGCAGGCAGGCGGCAAATACCTCTTTTAAAACCTCGCAGTCGTAAAGTGCGCGGTGAAGCTCATCATTATTAACGCTGATATTAAGCTGATTGCTCAGCCTTTTGGCTACATTGCCCAACTTTTGAGAGGTGGCCTCAGGCATAATTTTTTTAGTGATGCGAAGGCTGTCGATAATGGGGTTCTGGCTGATAATAAGGCCGTACTTTTTGAGAGCGTGGGCCAGGAATTCTGCGTCAAAGGGGGCATTATGGGCTACCAGTACAGTACTCAAACCACAAAAACGCATGAATTCACCTAATATTTTTTTGCAGGGTGGGGCGTCTTCTACCATATCGTTGGTAATATGGTTGACCCGGGTGGCCCCCTCTGGTATGAAACGCTCTGGCTTAACCAGGCTTGTATATGTAGCCAGAGATTTAGAAACCAGTTTGCCTGCCTTTTTCTCCAGGGTAAATTTGATACATGCAACCTCAATTATTTCCTCGGTTTGAGCATTAAGGCCCGTTGTCTCCAGGTCGAAGGCAACAAAAGTCATGAAAGGAAGCAATACAACTCCTTGTTAAAAGATTACTTTAAGGTAGTAAAATGAGCTGTCTGGTGGAGTGATAAATCAGCCTTCAGCGGGGGCGTGATTATTGGCTCTTCTGGATGATGCATTTTCTTTCCTTACCAAATACATGGCATCTCTCAGCTGTTGAGTATTTTCCGGCATTATGCCTTTGCCGGCTTTAACATAAATGGTGGAAAAGGGCAGTGGTATCTGAGTTTTGTCCCAGGTATTTAACCGGAAAAACCAGCCAGGAATTACATCTACGGGTACCACAGGCATAACCAACCTGGATGATAACCATAGAGTGCCCGGGCCAATAGTGTGGTAGGGGCCGTGTGGGCCGTCCAGGGCCATGCCCCCTGTGTGACCGCTATCAGATAATTGTAAATATCTTATCAGGGATTTTAAACCTGAGACCCCGCCGCGGCTGGAGCTGCCGCGAAATACCCGGTAGCCCATATTTTTACAGAGAAGGGCGGCAATATTACCGTCTGAACTTTGTGAAATCAGGACACCTATGCCCTTTTGACCGAATACCCTTATACAGGAGGGCAGCTGTTCATGCCAGAGAGCAAAAATACAGCCGTGATACTGGTATTGGTTATCTACCCAGTGTATTCTCAGGGTGCTTAACCACAGGCTGGCACAATGGATGGCAATGCGAAAAATTGCGGGGTAAATATACTGATAGAATAATTGAGACACGTCTACGGGTAAAGGGTGAGCGCTAAAGATGACGGGGTTTGCGAAACTGTTGACGCCGGTGCTCTGTGCGGTGTTTTTCGCAAAACTTGGGGTAGAGAATTTGACTGGGAATTAGCTTAATGAAAAAAAACCGACCGCAGCCCTCCAGGGCGCAGACCATTTCTTTATTAACGGCTATCTGGTAATTGTGAAGTATAATTTGGTTATGGCGGCGGATGCGCTCTAATAAAGGGGAATTGCCCTCAGTAAGGTGCTTAAGCACGGCTTTTTCCACATTACACTCTTTTTGATCCATAATACTAATGTGCAAAACGCTGGTGGGTGCGTCCAGCTAATAATGGCAGAATTCCTGCATTTTAGGCCGATTTAGCCTAATTTATTACATTATCCCCACGCAAATATTAAACCATTTACAGGAGAGAGAATTTAGATGTTTTTAAACAGCAGTTATCCCCAGCTGGCTATGCTTTGCCTCATGCCTTTTATATCAGGCGCTATCGGGTGGTTTACAAATTTTATTGCCGTAAAAATGCTGATGAGGCCTTTATTCCCTGTAAATATACTGGGTGTTAGAGTTCAGGGGCTTTTACCCCGCCGCCACAATGAGCTGGCAGGGCGTATATCTTCTACTATAGTTAAGGATTTCCTCACTGAGGAAAATCTTCTTTCCATTATTAAACAGGCAGACGCCAGGCAAATGCTGCAGACTTATATCACCAGGAAGTGGGACGAAAAGATTGATGATATACTGAGCTCCATGCCCATGATACAAATGTTTCTGCCCCCAGAAAAGCTCGCAGATATCCGCGATAAAATAGTAGAAGCCTTTAGCGGTAATGCTGATGAGTTTGTAAAACTTCTGGCCCAATCTCTGGAGGGTGGGGTTGAAATAGAAAATAAAATCCGCGAGAATATTCTTGCCTTCGACATGTATAAGCTGGAGAGTATAATAGAGGAAATAGCCCACAGGGAGTTCCGCTATATTGAAAGACTTGGCGGCTTTATTGGTTTTATCATTGGCATTATCCAGGTAGGTCTGGTACTTGTATTGTACCGGTAAAAGGCTCTTATTCATGTTAGAATAGATGCGGCCCCGCCACGACGTAGTTGAAAACGAAGGCGGGAGCACTATTCTAACAACCCGATGGAGCGCGAACATGAGTTACGGTTTAATTCGAAGAATTAATAAAAGCTATTTAAT
>CAZRWX010000129.1:0-9782 GCA_964603925.1 uncultured Bifidobacteriales bacterium
GCTAAAAGTGAAAAGTGATAAAGGTGTAGCAACGGGTTAATCTGCTTGTCACTTTTCACTTGGGACAGTTCCCCAGCTCTACAACTATTTGTTCCCCATAACTTCAGCTATTTTCTTCGCCAGCTCATTTTTGCGGTAGGGTTTCTGGATAAAACCTTTTACACCATCCTCCATTAGTTTATGAGCGGTATTGTTCAAGCTGTAACCTGAGGCCAGTAGTACTTTTACTTCCGGATCAAAGTTTTTGAGAACCGCGAAAACTTCACCGCCGTTTATTTCCGGCATTATTAAATCAAGTATTACCAGGTCAATACTCTGGCTGCAGGACTTGTATAGGTCTATTCCATCAGCACCGCCCCGGGCTATGGTAACCGTGTGGCCCATTTGCCGCAGCATGGTGGACGCCATGTTTAAGACTATTTTTTCGTCATCTATCAGCAGTATTCTTACACGTTCGGATTCGTGGGTACCAGCGGTGTCCGGCTGCGGGCCTTGCTCCGGGGACTGGTTTTGGCCGCTGGGCAGGTATATCTTAAAAGTGGTGCCTATACCAATTTCGCTGTAAACACTGATAGAGCCTTTGTGGCTTTTAACCGTGCCGTATACGGCTGCCAGACCCAGGCCAGTGCCCTTACCCTGCTCTTTGGTCGTAAAAAACGGCTCAAATATATGCTTTTGAGCTTCCTTGTCTATACCAGAGCCTGTATCTGAAACTGAAATTTGAATGAAACAGCCGGGTTTAATATCGTGAGGGCTGTTATTACAATACTCCTCATCGAGAGTAACTCTTTCAACAGCAAATGTAAGCTCTCCACCGCTGGGCATGGCGTCACGGGCGTTGAGGGCCAGGTTTAAAAGGGCGCTTTGTATTTGTGATGGATCGCCCAGAGTAGAAGCCCCGACCTCGACAGGCCCCTGTTTGATGATGATGGAGGGGGCAATAGTGTGCTTGAGCAGGCCTGTAACTTCCTTTATAATTTTTGGTAAGTCTACCATTACAGTCTGGTATTTGCCTTTGCGCGCAAAGGCCAGCAGCTGGTTGACCAGGTCGGAGGCAGTATGGGAGGCGCTTAATATGCCTTGAGCGTATTCATGCAACTCAGGCTGGTCGGGGAAATCCTCCATCAGCAGGTCTGCATAACCCACTATGCCCACCAGTTGATTGTTAAAATCGTGGGCCACGCCGCCGGCCAGCTGCCCCACAGCTTCCATTTTTTCCGACTGGCGTAAACGCTCATTTATCAGGCGGGTGTCCGTTATATCGAAGAGCGCGCCCCGTAACAGGGAGTAAGCGCCGTTTTCATCTTCTACTTTATGGCACAGGTCACGCACCCAGCGTACACTGCCGTCGCCGTGTGTTATGCGGTATTCCAACTCAGTTGTGTGAAACGGAAGAAGGAGAAGTTTGTTTTGCTCCTCTGCATACACGGTTTTGTCCTCGGGTCTTATTAGTTGCTGCCAGCTGCTACTGTTGCCTGAAAAATGCTTTTGTGTTTGACCAGTAATACCCTTGACATTGCCCCGAAACATATTGAAGGCATTATTCTTCAAATCAATTTCATAGGCGATGCCATGAAAATCATCAATGAAGTGCTGTATGCGGCTTTCGCTGATTTGGTGCTGGCGCTGACGGCGGGCTTCTATGGCATTGCGTTGAAAACGCAGCAAGTGGGCGAGTACCCACCCAAAGATAAATACCCCCAGAGGAGTAATTACTGTGGTTAAAAGTACCGTGGAAAAAAGAACGGGAATAAGTAGAATACCCACTACAATAGAGCTGCTAAACAGGAAACTCTCCCAGCCTTTTAACAGTAGGGCCGATAGTATGGCCGCTAAAACCAGATATTGAAGAGACTGTATATTATCAGGGGTTGGAATAATGACTATCAGGGAAAATAGTACCGCTGGAAACATGATACAAGTGAGTATGGCGGCGATGCGATATGAATAATAACGGTTCAGAAAGAAGGCAAAGGCCATGGTTAAATATCCCGGCCAGGGTACCATGTATGTTTCCATCGTAATGGATTTATAAATATCTATAAAGCCAAAACCAGTGGCAAATGTCAGGAGAAGAACGGACAGCAGTTGGGCGTTAAGGTTTTTTACAATATCTGTAGGAAGCTCACTATTTTTAGAAGCAAAGAACCACAGGCTGGATAAAAAACCCACCCTGGATTTGTATGAGGTACTGCTTTGAGCCATAATTCAAAAACATAACCGTTTAGTGTGTTATTAAGGATATCATATTTAATCCATAATGAAAAGAAAAAATGTCTTTTTCGAAATAGGAATGAACCTTTGGTATAAGTCTAAAATCGAATAAACTGTTTTTTTTGGTTTCTCTGTATAGGCCCAAAAAGAATATCACCGAATAGGGTTGAATTTTCGGTACAAACCTCGAAATTGATTATAAGTGAGACCCAGAGACCTGGCTGCCTTTTTCTGGTTAAATTCCGATGTTTCCAGGGCAGTATTTAGAAGAAGTTTTTTATATGTGGCTATCTTTTCCGGAAAAGGAAGGAGCTCATTCACTTGGTCCTTACCCCCATTGTTAATGGGGTTGCCAGCTATATTTTCAACGTTATGCCGGTGTGCAATTGGAAACTCTTCCTGTTGGATTATTTGCTGCTGTGTTTGACCAATGGCAAATGGGTTGAAGATGATTTTTCTTATTGTGTCTGTTTTTTCCAGGTAAACGGCCCTTTCCACCACATTTTTAAGCTCACGAATGTTGCCAGGCCAGGGATAATGCCTGAGTTTTGTCAGTGCCTCTCCACTGAAAAGGGGCGCTGACCCTTGCCCAAGCTCATGGGCCATTTGTGCTGCAAAATGGTTTGCTAAAAGGGGAATATCCTCCTGTCTGTTTTTAAGAGGAGGGAGATAAAGCACCTCAAATGCCAGACGATCTAAAAGGTCAGGCATGAATTTGTTCTCCTGAACCAGCCTGGGTAGATTTGCGTTGGTGGCACCTAAAATTCTAACATTTACGCTGACACTTTCTGCTCCACCCACTCTTTCAAACGTGCCGTATTCCACAACTCTAAGAATTTTCTCCTGAACTGTAAGGGATAGATTGCCGATTTCATCTAAAAATAAGGTACCCTCATGAGCTGCCTCAAAACGGCCCGACCGCCTTTTTAGGGCACCGGTAAAAGCGCCAGCTTCATATCCAAAAAGCTCAGACTCTAAAAGTGAATGAGAAAGGGTACTGCAATTGAGAGTGATGAAGGGTTTACCCCACCTTTGCGATAGGTAGTGCAACCGGGATGCTGCCAGCTCCTTACCTGTGCCCCGCTCCCCTACAATAAGCACCGGGCGCTCAACCTTGGCTACCGCTGACAAGCGCTCATTAAATTGTAAGAAAGCTTCGCTTTGCCCCAGAGCATCCATAGTCTGACTCCCACTGTCTTAGATCGTTGCCACTGAATATATGGTTAAAAAAACCATAAAATGGTTAAAAAAGCTAAATATTGGTTAAAATAATAAGATATCAAGATAAAGCCTGTTATTTTAACGAAAAAGTCCAATATTGTATTGGCACAATTTCTGCGTTGTTAGGATCAAAGACAAAATTTAGGAGGAAGAAATGGGAATTTTTACCAGAGTCAGGGATATCGTAAGCTCTAATCTGAATGCCATGCTGGACAAAGCTGAAGATCCGCAAAAAATGATCCGCTTAATGATAAGGGAGATTGAGGATACTTTAGTTGAAACAAAAGCTTCCTGTGCGGGTGTTATGGCAGCGTCCAAACAGGTGGAGCGGGAGCTGGAACAAGTTCGTACTTCAGCGGATAAATGGGAGGACAGGGCCCGGCTGGCATTAGAAAAGGGTAAAGAACCTCTGGCCCGGGAGGCTCTTGTAGAAAAACGCCGATTTCTTGAAAAAGCCGAAATTCTTAAAAATGAAATTGCGCAAAATGGGGATATTATTCAAAAATACCGGGAAGATATTTCTCAACTTGAGGCCAAGCTTAAGTCTGCCCAGGAGCGGCAGCGGGTATTAGTCCACAGATTTAACCACGCCTGGGACAAAAGGCGAGCTCAAGAGGAAATCCTCCGGGCCACCAGTTCTGACACTATCATGCGCTTTGAACAGTTCGAAAAAAAGATAGACCGTATGGAGGCAGAGGCGGAGATAGTTAATTCCAGGCAGGGGGATTTAGAAGATGCTTTCAATAACCTGCAGAGTGATGATGAGATAGAGGATGAACTAAAACAGCTCAAAGCAAATTCCCGGAAGCGGGAGGTATAAATGAATCCGGTTTTTGGGCTAATTGCTCTGGTATTATTAATCCCCTTGGTTTTGATTTCAGGTGTTTTTATCGCTATCACAGCTAAAATCTTAAGAAGCGGGGGCTCCAAAGAGAGTCGGCTTCAGGCCCAGGAAGAATCACGCACTATCCAGCAGCTTTATAATGGCCTTGCCAAAATGGAAGAGCGTATTGAGTCTTTGGAAACTCTGCTCCTGGATAAAAAGAATAAGGAAGAAAAAAATGAATAATCATATTAAAGGATCCCCGGGAGGGGTCTATCGCTCCCGTGATGGATTGATATTCGGATTGTGCCGGGGTATTGCCAGGCGCTTTAACATATCGGTATTCTGGGTACGCGTTATCACTATTGTTCTTTTTATCAGCTTTGGATTCTGGCCTGTGGGGCTTCTTTATTTGATTTCCCCCTTTATATTTAAGCTGGAGCCGTCTATTCCCTTTGGCTCTACCCACGAGCAGGAGTTTTACGATTCATATACTCATTCGCGAACTATGGCTCTGGATCGTCTCAAGCGCATTTATCAAAAGCTTAATAAGCGCTTGGCGCGTATGGAAAGCATTGTGACATCCCGGGATTATGAATGGGAACAGAAGTTCCGCTCCAGCTGAGTCAGGCGGCCTTTTGCCGGGGTGTGTCAGAGTTGATGTCTTTGCTTTTTGTAAGCCCGCTCACAGGTGGGGGTAAAAGCTTCATAAACCACTGGTTTTCATCCGACCTGCCGGCTTGAAAGAGCAGTGCACGGGCAAAAATAAGGGCGGAAAAAATAAAATATCCGCTAAATATCAGAAGATACAATTTCATTATACCTCTATTATACCATTTTAACTGCCATAAAAGTGTGAACTATATCATATTTTGCGGTACTTTATCGGATTAAGTATAAATTTGAAAATGTTATTTTTTAACTTTAGCAGCCAACCATATCCAGTAAAATCTTCAGGCACCCTTTCCGGCGATCAGAGTCATATACTTAACGGGCAGGTCAACGAGGTGGCATCTTAGGTTGCACAGTATCTGAAGATGGCCCTGTGGGCTAAGGGTGCGGGTTTTTAGGGTATTTACGGTTATACTGGCTGACATAGTCAGTGTAGGGGCCGTTATTTTTAATAAGGTCATCATGACTGCCCTTTTCCAAAATATGCCCCTGACCAATAACCGCAATTATATCGGCATTCTGGATAGTGCTCAGCCTGTGGGCGACAATAAGTGTAGTACGGCTTGCTACCAGCCTGGTCAGGGCCTTCTGTATTACTTTTTCTGTATATACATCAAGAGATGAAGTTGGTTCATCCAGTATTAATATCTTTGGGTCTGCTGCCAGAGCGCGAGTTAAGGAGATAATCTGCCTCTGGCCCTCAGATATATTACTGCCACCGTTAAGTACCAGGGTGTCATACCCTGACTCAAGGTTTATTATAGCGTCGTGGGTGCCCAGATCCATGGCGGCCTGTATTACCTTCTCTCTTGGCATATCGGGTCTGCGGAAGCGTATATTGTCCAGTATGGACCCGGAGAACAGGAAACCCTCCTGAAGTACTATGCCCATATGGGAATGCAGCTCTTCCAGATCAAATTGTTTTATATTCCGGCCGGAGACTTCTATGACCCCTGCATTAACATCATAAAACCTGGCCGCCAGATGGGTGAGTGTAGTTTTGCCTGCACCGGTCTGGCCAATAAGAGCTACAGTTGAGGATACGGGAACTTCCAAAGTCAGGTTTTGTATTACCCAGGGGTTCTCTGCCGAATAACGGAAACTTACAGCATGATACTTAATGTCGGGAATAAATGCTTTAACGGGAGCAGGCTTAAGGGGGCTTTTTATTGATGGCTCGGTATCCATAATTTCGAATATTCTCTCGGCGGCCGCCATGGCAGATATCGCCATAGTGTATACCTCAACCAGCATGCGTATGGGCCAGAGAATTATATTCATGTACATGATATACCCCACAACATCGCCTGTGGAGAGGGTGATGGTCCCCAGCCATGGCAAATGACCCCTGATGATTAAGGCCGCGAAACCGATAACCAGGGAAATATTAAGAATGCCGATAAAATCCAGGGAGGGGAGGTACATGGCATTAAGATGAGATACCCGCACCTCCATATCATGGTTTATTTTGTTTAATTTGTTGAACTCAGCCAGGTTGTGCTCTTCTCTGGAGAAGGCTTGAACAACACGTATACCCTTAATGTTCTCGGCCAGGTTTGCCACCAGACGGCTGTTCTGCTGGCGCATATATCTCTGGGCTGTTGACATTTTAACTTTGTAAATGCGGTTGAGGACCATTATTAATGGTATAAGAACAGCGCTGGGTGCCAACAACAGGAGAGAAATATCCGCCATTTGAATAATAGCGGTGCCCACCATGGTCATAATGAAAATAAACATCATTAAGGACGTTGTAAGAAACATACCAACCTGGAACATGTCCCCGGTATTACGCGCGATAAGCCAGCCCGATTTGTGGGTGTCATAGAAACTTTTACTCAAGCTCTGGAGCTTTTCAAAAAAGCTCTTGCGCAACCGCTCCATGGCTTTGTTAGTGGCATAAAAGGTGAGCAGCCACTGGGCCTTACCCGATATACGGTTAATTAAACAGTAAAAGGCCAGGGGCCCTACAAGGGTTAAAATACCAGCTGTAAGCAGGTCGTCTCTGTCAATAAGGATGCGTACTTCGCGTATGATGTACATATCTGAGACTGCGCAAATTAAGCATAGTACATTTGCAGCCAAAAGCAGCCACTTATATCCGCCTAAATTGGAGAAGACCCTGGTAATCAGCTTAAAGCTTAAAGGGCGGGCTTCAAGAACTTCCTCTAATTTGCCGGTGTTACTGGTATTCATACCCCTGCTCCTTGAGTCTGGAGTATTTTGCTGAATAAAGTGCCGGGATTGTTAAGCACCCCGGGGGGCCCCTGTTCTACAATGCGCCCCTGGTCCATAACCAGAATACGATCGGCTCCCGCAATGCTGGAATAACGATGTCCTATTATTATGGTGGTAGTGGACTCCTTAAGATTAATAAGACTGTCCTGAACCGCCGCCTCTGTAGTGGTATCCAGGGCGGAAGTGCTGGCATCCAGTATTAAAAAGCGGGGTTTACGGACTATGGCCCTGGCCAGGCTTATACGCTGACGCTGCCCGCCCGAAAGGCTCAGACCCTTTTCGCCAACTTCCGTATCATATTTGTTTGGCATCTTCATAATAAAGGAATGGGCATGGGCAACAGTGGAAGCATGAATTATATCCTCAAAAGAGGCCTGAGGCGCCCCATAGGCTATGTTGTCCCTGATGGAAGCGGAAAATAAAAATGTATCCTGGAAAACAAGGGAGAACTGATCACGGATACTGTTTACGCTGAAGCGCTGGATATCCTCTCCATCAATTAAAATACTGCCTGCCTGGGGGTCGTAAAATCTGCAGATTAAAAGGGCCAGGGTGCTTTTACCCGAACCTGTGGTACCCACGATGCCTATTGTTTCGCCGGCTTGTATATTAAAGGATATATCTTTTAAAACTGTTTGCCCGCTATTATAAGCAAAGGATAAATTGCTCACACTGATGTTGCCGGCATCATGGGTATCAATAAGGCGTTTGCCTTTATCCTCTAAAAATGACTGGGTGGTAAAAAGTTTAAAAAGCCTGTCTGCGGTTATGGAAAAACGCATGAATAAGTCCAGGCTGTGAGTTAACATACGCACCCTGGGGTTTAAAGAATGCTGCAGAAACAAGAGCATGAAAAACTCACCCGTTGTCATGGCGCCAGGCGATTGCCTCATAACCCATAAGCCTATGGCGGCCACCACAGGTATGCCAAGGGTAGCCGCCCATACCTGGCTTTGTGTCATCATACTATTGAGGAATGTCTCTTTAAACAGATATTTATGAACGCTACTTACCCCTGTGTCATATTTGCGCTTTTGCTGGGCGTGCTGCCCGTAGGCGTTAACAACCAGGTGCCCTTCAATGTTTTCTGAAAAAGCCTCTACTATATTGGCAAAGTAATTGCGTGATTCCGAGAACACCAGGCGCCCCCGGGTAAAAAAGAACAGCAGATAAGTAAAACTGATGAGGTACATTAAAATGGAGACCGCCGCTGCCTGCCAGCACAGGGTAAACATTACCAGGTAGAGAAAGGCTATATAAATAATGGCCTCTACCAGGGGGAAAAGCCCCCATTCGAAAAAGCGCGAAACATAGGCTACATCTTCCACCACATTAGAAATAAGCGTACCGCTGTGGGCTTTATTATGATAAGAAAAGGAGAGGGCCTGTACAGTATTATATATGCGGCTGCGCAGGCTGTAAAGGGCCCCCTGCCCCAGCCTGGTTTGTAGAACTGAACGATTGTAATTAATGAACCATCTTAAAAAACCAAGAATAAGCAGGATAACGGGTATAAATAGAATGACGCGGGATACAGATATAAAGCTGAGTTTTAGGCCTAGAAAGGAGAGTGGGTTGCCCTGTATGGCGTCTACAAACAGCTGCAGGAGTTTAGGGTATAAAAGCTCCAGGATATTGTATACTGCTGTTACAAGGAGCGTTAGGTATAAAAGAGCCGAACGGGACTTAAGGCTTAGGGCTAGTAAATGGAAATATGGCGGAGTAGTAACTCTCACTTAACGCCGCACTCATCCAGCATATATCTGCATACGCTGTCATCATAATGGGGGCCAATAATTTGTACAGCGGCCTCTTTTATATCATCTTCAGCGTTGGCTACCGCTATGGGGGTATGTGCCATCTTCAGCATGTCCATGTCATTTTCGCTGTCGCCAAATGCTGTAATATGGGTGTCCTGCAGACTTGAGTGCTCTATAACCCAGCGCAGGGCGTTGGATTTAGTAGCCGAAGAGTGGTGAAGCGTTAACCAGTACCATCCCGGGTGATACAGGTTTTCATAAAAAGTGGATCTGACATCATCGGGGTAGGCCTTCTGAACTTGTTTAAGCAGTTTTGTTACGGGAGCCTTCCTGCCTATGGCAAGCATGCTAACGGCTTTGTGAGGGAACCCCAAGTCCAGGCTTTTACCAATAATCATTCTGGGATCCTTGTCCCGGATACGTTCTTCCAAAAACCAGTCCATGCCCTGGTTTACGGATTTTTCAAAAAGGATGTGATCCCCTGAATCATCAACAATAGAGAGGATTGGAAAAAGGCCGCAGTTAGTTACAAGGCCTATTAATTCGGGGACAAGGGGCGGGGAGAGGCGCGCTATCATCAGGTGGGTGCCGGTGGCATAGTCTGAGGCCATGGCACCGTTAAGGCCGATAACGGGCAGTTTAAGTGGCAGGGGCCCCAGCTTTTGACGTATGGATACAAGATTACGGGCGCTGGCCACAGTGAAATTAACACCTGAGGCAAGAAGACTTATAATGGCACTGCGGCTGAAATCTGAAAGAGAAGCGTCTTTTTGCAGGAGAGTCCAGTCCAGATCGGAGACGAAGAGATTGGAGTGTGTCATACTATTTATAGATGAGTGGAAAGTTGTGAGTGG
>CAZRWX010000130.1:0-9638 GCA_964603925.1 uncultured Bifidobacteriales bacterium
GGTACTTTTTACTGCCAGAACTGTGAAAGAGACATATTCCTGATTAAGGCCCTGGAGCAGCGCGGGCATAAAGTCACCGTGGTCCCCCTTTACCTGCCTTATCTCCAGGGGGATGAAGTTCTGTGGGAACACACCCCTATTTTTTACGGAGCCGTTAACGTTTATCTGGGCAGTGTAATCTCCTGGTATAAATGGGTGCCGGGCTTTTTTAAAAAGCTTATGGACAGCAATCGTCTCCTCAAATTAATTGCCCGTAAGTCGGGCACCATGCGTGCAGAGGGCCTGGAAGAGATGACGCTCTCCATGATGAGCAGCAGCTGGGTGCGCAAATCTGACGATTTTCAGCGTATGGTCGGGTGGATTAATACACAACCTAAGCCCGATGTCATTCACCTGGCCAATTCTCTTCTTTGCGGTTTTATTAAACCATTGCAGGATATTTTTAATTTACCTGTGATTTGCACTGTACAGGATGAGCATGTATGGGTTGAAAGCATGCGTCCCGCCTACATAAAAAAAGTATGGAAGTCCATGGGTGAAGAATGCCAGGCCGCAGGTGCCATTGTGTCTGTTAGCGAATATTACACCCAATATCTTAAAGAAAAATTATACCTGTCCCTGGAACAATTGCATACTGTTCCTATAGGTGTTCCCCAGGTAAAAGACACCCTTACTTCTCTGCCCTCAGTACCACCCGTTATAGGGTTCCTATCCCGCTTGAGCCACGCCCTGGGACTGGGGCTGCTTATCGATGCCTTTATTATGCTGCATAAGACCATGGGGCACAGCACAGTAAGATTAAAACTTACAGGAGGCAGCACACCCGAAGATGATAATTTCATAAAAACTATTAAAAAGAAACTTTTCGTTCAGGGGCTGGAATCCTATGTAACGTTTGAATACACCCCCGACTACCAAAGCCGTATAAATTTCCTTAAATCCCTGAGTATGCTTTGCGTGCCTGCCCGTGACCCCATGGCTTATTCACTTTTTCAGATGGAGGCCCACGCCCTTGGTGTACCTGTTGTAGTATCTGATTTCGGCGCTATGCGGGAGCTGATAGAATCCTCAGGGGGGGGGGTCTGTTTTACCCCTTATACAGTCGAGGCCTGTGCCCAGGCCCTGTCCTGCCTGTTATCAGACCTTCAAACAGCGGTAAAGCTAGGCAAGTCAGGCAGAGATTCAGTATGCCGCTTTAACACGGACGGGCAAATGGCGCAAAACATAGAAAGGATATATATTAAGGCAAAAGAAGATTTTAAAATAGTTACTGTCTAAAATACGACATTTTACTATCAGTCATTCCGGTTCATCCTGATCCCGCTCTGCGGGACGAAGGGCCGGAATCAGAATTTAATGCTGACTAAAATGGCTTAGAATCTAAGTTGATTCCCGTCGCGCTCATTTCACTCGCTTGCGGGAATGACTATTTTGGATAGATACTAGCTAACCGGTAATTTAACGCAAGGTTCTTCCATGCACATAAGTATTAAAAATATATCCAGGCAGTATGAGGAAGCCCAGGGCAGGGAGCAGCGCATAATTCTGGACAATATATCCCTGGAGCTCCAGCCGGGGGCCTCCATCGCCATAACGGGTCCTTCCGGTTCGGGTAAGAGTACACTATTAAACCTCATGGGGCTTCTGGATACTCCCAGCCGGGGGCATATATTGTTTGACAATGTTGATATGGCAGGCTTAAGTTCCGACCAAATGGCCCGGATGCGCAGCACCAAAATTGGTTTCGTCTTCCAACTGCACCATTTACTTCCCCAGTGTACAGTTTTGGAGAATGTCCTGGTACCCACGCTGGCCGTTAAAAACATATCTGCCGTTCAATCACGTCAAAGGGCCCTTGAACTCCTTGAAGTGGTCGGCTTAAAGGGACTGATTAACCAGTATCCGGCCGCACTCTCGGGGGGTGAACGCCAGCGTACGGCCGTTGTCAGGGCGCTTATAAACCAGCCCGGAGTTATTCTGGCCGATGAACCCACCGGGTCATTGGACAGTGACAGCGCCCAGATGCTTATCGAATTATTATCCAACCTAAACAGGGAGCAAAAAGTAACTCTGGTACTGGCCACCCACAACTCAGCCTTAGCCCGGCAAATGGGGCAGTTGTATAACCTCAATAATGGCACTCTTACTCCAAGCTGAAATTGTAATGAACCACTGGAATTTCGTATTTCGCAGTCTGATCTATTACCGGCGCTCCCACTATTCGCTGATAGCGGCCATAGCGTGTACAGCCTGTATTCTCACCGGAGCGCTGCTGCTGGGGGCCACGCTTAAGGGCAGCCTTAATCAACTGGTTGCTGAGCGTGTAGGGCGCGCGCATTATGCTTTGTATGGCCGCAATCATTTCTTCAGCAGCGCCCTCGCAGACTCCCTTACAGCCAGAGGTCTTCTCGCTGCACCAGTAATATACATTCAGGGGGAGGCTACACCCCTGGACAATTCGGGACCATCCATGAACACCGCGGTGTATGGTGTAGATAATAATTTTTTTAAAATGGGCCTGGACAGCGCCGGTTTCCAGAATGAGAATTCACCTTTAGCTTATGTAAACAGGGCCGTTTTAAGCTACGGCCTTCAGCCAGGGTCAAAAATCCGCTTAAAAGTACGCGTGCCCCGGCCCTTTAATACTGACGCCCTGTTTGCCGGGGGGCAGGAGTCCTCACTTTCCATTGTAATAGACGTAAACGGTATTTTAGAAGACAGGCAAATGGGCAGGTTCAGCCTGGATCAAAACCATTACGAACAACCTGCGATATTTATGCCCTTAAGTTTCTTATCCAGAAAACTCAAACTTCAAGAGCGCTCCAATCTTTTATTAATTTCCCAGCCATCCTCACCAATATCCCCGCTTGATCCTGATTCTGTAATTAAGGAATGCTGGCAACTGGGGGACGGGGGTTATTCCCTTGACTATATTAAAGACAGAGGTGTATTTGAACTTCGCTCAAATAAAATATTCTTCCCGGCCAGCCTGGGGGGAGATATTTTAAACTCGGTTTCTTTCAGTTTGGGGTACCTGACCTATTTTGTTAACGCCCTTTCAATGAAAGGGCCTCTTTCTCTTAATAAGAGTCCCTTATCAAAAAATACCCCTTTCAGAGAACGTATCCCATACTCCTTTGTGTCTACATCCAATACTCTGGACTCACTATTTCCAATCCAGTCCAACTCTATAGTACTTAACACCTGGTCAGCACAGGAGCTCAACGCCAAACCAGGGGACACGCTTACTCTAACATATTTTACCCACAGTGCCGGTTCGGGGCTTTTAGAAGATACCACCACTTTGATTATTCACTCCATCATACCCATGGATACGTTAAATCCCGACACCCTCCTTATGCCCGCCATACCGGGTTTTACCGACGCTCTGTCCTGCCGTCACTGGGATCCAGGCGTACCCATAGACCTCCAAAAAATCAAAAAGCAGGACGAAGTCTACTGGGAGAAGTGGCGGGGTACACCCAAAGCCTACATTCACCTGAACAAAGCCCAAACTATATGGAACAACCGCTTTGGAGCATATACGGGCTTTCGCATACCTGCCACCCCTTACCGTGAAACTGGAATTCGCAATAGCCTTAAAGATATCCTTACCCCGGAGCGTTCGGGTACCAGACTCCTCAATCTTCGGCAGGAGGGTGCTCATTCCGTAGGTTCCTCTGTGGATTTTGGCGGACTTTTCATCGGCTTAAGCTTTTTTATCCTGGCTGGGGCCCTTATGCTTACAACACTGCTTTTTATTCTAATGATAGATCAGCGTTCTCATCAACTGGGCACCCTGGGAGCTATTGGTTTTTCCAGAAACAAAATTTCAGCCCTTATGCTTTCTGAAGGCCTGGTCCTGGCCACACTTGGCTGCCTGGCTGGTATTATATTGAGTCTGCTTTATCAGCAGGTGCTGGTTTGGGCACTCAATAGTTTCTGGCAGGATATTACCACATCCTTTAAGGCCCGGCCTTTAATCAGCGCGCCAAAACTATTAATGGGTTTTTTTATTACTCTGGCCATGGTGCCGGCCATTCAATGGTTCTCCCTGCGTCTTAAGAGCAGTCTACCCGTAAGCCTGTGGAGCAGGGTGTCGCCTCCATCTGTAACCGGCAAAGGCCTTTTAACATATACAACAGTCTTTGTGGTTCTGCTTTTATCCCTGTGTATAATTATGGTAAAAGCGGTTTTAGACCCCCAGCCTCAGGGTACAGTTGAGTTTTTTATCATCGGCATTATTTTCATGGCCCTGGTTGCCGTAATTGTAAGGCTTTCCCTGTTCGGAATTTCCTTAACCGGCACATTTACCTCCGCGGCTTTTCTTAAAACCTACCTTTCTCGAAAGAGCAGCCGCAGTATGCTTATACTGTGCATGATGCAGATAAGCACTTTCATTATACTTACAGTGGGTCTTCATCACCGCTCCAGCTTTACCACCGCAGCCTTAACCCTGCACAACTCGGGGGCGGGAGGTTATACATATATCGGTAAATCCTCCATTTCACATTCGGAAGATGATATCAAAGCTTTACGGGGGTCTCTGCCCCTTATGGCCGGTGACACTATTAACTGGATGAATATCAAGGTTCGGCAGGGTGATGACGCCAGCTGTCTGAATATTACACGCGCCCTCAGACCGGAAATCTTCGGTGTCCGGGAAGACATATTACACACCCGTGGCGCCTTTAGTTTCAGCGCCATGTTACCGGCAATTGGCAGTACAAACCCCTGGCAATTTCTTTCCACACCCTTAGGTAAAGACATTATCCCTGCCATAGCCGACCAGACAGTAATACAATGGGGTCTGGGCAAAAAAGTAGGTGACACCCTCAGCTATGTAAACTCCCTGGGAGAGGAAATTAAAATGGTACTGGCCGCAGGTTTAAAAAATTCCATTTTCCAGGGTAAAATCTTAATATCTCAAAATTTATTTGAACAATATTTCCCGGACATACCTGGTTATGCGGCCTTCCTCATGGATTTTAATAACAATGGAGATTCAGAAACCATGCCATCAGGCACAGATAAGTTTTATCAGCAAGCCGGGGACTTAGGCATACACCTTACACCTACCCCCCATATACTTTCGAACTTTGCCCGAGTAGAAAACACCTACCTGGCAATTTTCTTTATGCTGGGGGTATTTGGCATTCTTCTTGGAACCCTGGGGCTGGGTGCTGTCATTTTAAAAAGCGCCAGGGAGCGGGTATACGATTATGCTCTGCTGAGGGCTGTTGGTTTTACTAATGGGCGCATTTCCTTCTTACTCTGGGGGGAGCATGTTGTACTATTGTGCCTGGGACTGGCAGGAGGCATAGGGGGCGCAGTCATTACAATTCTTCCCAACATCAATAATATACCCTCAGACTATTCCTTGAATACATTTTTTATTATTCTGGCGGGCCTTGGCCTTAACGGCCTATTCTGGATTACGCTCACTACTATCGTATCCCGGAATAAAAGCATAATCACCGGCCTCAGGACTGAATAAAAACCTGAGGATAAGCACAGCGATCCTGTTAAATAAGTACTGCAAAACCCAAAAATCGTGCAAATATCAGCTTTTTACCAGTTTTAGCTTATAAAAATGCCTATATGACAATAATAATCATTGCGTTATTGCTCTTTATTACCCATTTTTAAGGTAAATAGTATTTAACCTGTTACACCACAAAGTGTTAGCGCGGCAAAATTTCGCGTTTCCCCTGGGCGTAAAACATTGGATGAGCTTTAAGCCAAATATTGCGCTTTATTTTACCTTTAACTTGGCAAGTAATTGCCCCACCAAATATTTATGCAATTTTCAGAATTCCCTCTTAATCAAAACATACTCAAAGGCATAGACCAGGCAGGCTACTCAGAATGTACGGAGGTACAGGCCCGCATGCTGCCCTTCGCTCTGGAGGGCAAAGATGTATTTGTTCAATCCCAAACCGGCACAGGAAAAACGGCAGCTTTTTTAGTTTCCCTTTTCCAGCTTATGGATAAATCCGGGGAGCGGGCCATTATCATTACACCCACCAGGGAGCTGGCCACTCAAATAGAGGCTGAAGCCAAAGTGCTGTCCCTTTTCCTGGATTTAAATATTATCACCGTCATCGGCGGCATCAGCTACCAGAAGAATGAACGGGAATTAGCCCAAAAGGTGGATATCCTTATAGGTACACCCGGCCGTATTATCGATCTTGCCAACAAGCGCACTCTAAATCTGCAGTATTACAGCTATGCGGTAATTGATGAGGCTGACCGCATGTTCGACATGGGTTTTGTAGACGATATTAAAAAGATTCTGGGCCGGCTTCCCGACAAGCGCTATCGGCAAACCATGCTTTTCAGCGCAACTCTTAATTTCCGTGTAAAGCTCCTGGCTTCCAGGCAGATGAACAACCCGGAAGAGATCCTCATTGAATCAAAAAATATTACTGTCGATCAAATCAGCCAAATGCTTTATCATGTCAGCGGCGCTCATAAAATGGAGCTGCTGTTAGGATTGCTGCGCAAGCATGACTTTAAAAGTGCCCTTATTTTCCTTAATACCAAATACATGTGTGAAGAGGTGGCAGGCCGTCTTTGTGTCAATGGCTTTGATGCCGATTTCCTTACAGGCGACCTCATGCAAAACCAGAGGGAAAACAGGATAATGCGGTTTAAAAACGGGGAGCTTGCTATACTGGTAGCTACAGATGTGGCCGCCCGAGGTATACATATTGACGATTTAGAACTTGTAGTTAACTATGATGTACCCATGGACGCTGAGAACTATGTCCACCGCATTGGGCGCACAGCACGTGCGGGTAAAAGCGGTACTGCCATCACTATGGCGTGTGAGTCTTATGTAGAATACCTGGAGCCCATCGAAAAATTTATAAAAGCAGAAATACCTTCTACTGTAGCAGACGAGTCTTTTTACGGTGAAGATAAAAGTGACGGTAAAAGCTATAAGCGGCGTATGCGCACCACCAGGCCCGGTGACCGTGACAAACGCGGAGGCCCACGTAGTAGTGGTCCCCGCAGGGGGGGCTCAGGTTCAGGCGGGTATAAGGGCGGTTCCCGCAGCAGCAGCAGTATAAAGCAGGGTTCTTCTTATAAAAAACCTGCCAGCAGGAGCACCCAGGCTCCCGCAGAGCAGCCCGCTGAAAGGCCTAAAAGCTCCCGGAACAAAAAACCTATTAATTCGCCCCGCAAGCCACAGAGCCAGGGGGCTGTTAAAAAGTCCCCGACCAAAACAAGGAAGCGGGGTATTTTTTCCAGAATTGCTTCAATTTTTAAATAACCTGTACGCCTTCAGCTGTTAGTCTTCTTCGGCCTGTGGCTTTGGGCCCTGCCTCATGGGGAATTTTAAAACAAACTGTGCCCCTTTACCGGGACCCTGACTGTTAGCCCCTATTTTACCGCCCATCTGCACCATATAGTTAGCGCTGGAGTGCAGGCCGAACCCGTGGCCCCCGGGCTTGGTGGTATACCCAAAATTGAATATTTTCTTTAGATCAGTGGAAGTTATACCCTCACCATTATCTGAAAATTCAAGGTAAATTTCATCGTCTTTCCGGTAAACTTTTATGCCGATTCTGCGGTCGTCTTCCCTGTTCTTCATAAGTGCTTCTGTTGAGTTTTTAAAAAGATTAATAAGTATTTGTATAACATGCGATTTCTGCAGATAAATAGCAGGCAAACCTTCCTGAAAATCTTTTTTAAGCAGAATATTATTATTGGCAATTGAACTTGACTGTATAGAAATAGCGTCTTCAACGATATTGGGGAGTTTTAATTTCTCCGTTACAGAAAACCCCGAAGCATAAGACTGTTGAGCCATTATCACCTCTTTTATAGAGTCTACCTTTTCTGTAATGCGTTCTATATTCTGCACTAAGGCTTCCCTTTCCCTGTTCAAAATTTTTGCTATTTCGGAGTAGTACTGTTGATACTTGCTCAATTTGTCCTTGTCTGCGGCAAGTTCATCGATCTTTTCTTTAAAAGAAGCATTGGCTTTATCCAGTTTTGGTAAACGGGTCTCCCGAAGGCTGTTTTTAATGGCCTCGCTGGATACTACCACGCTGTTTAAAATATTGCCCACATTGTGAAGCACCGATATGGCAACCTCGGCGTTACCAGCTTTATGTGCGCTAAGCAGCATGCTTTCATGGGCGGTCTCCAACTGCCTGGTGCGGCTGAGAACTCTAGCCTCCAACTCGGCATTAAACTCCCTGACCTCCCGCTCTGCCTTGGACAACCTGTTTACATTTTTTTCTAACTCATTTTTGCTGGAAGACAACTCTTTCAGCAGTTCATCCCTTTTATAATCTTTTTTACCAATTTGGGAAAGCATTTGTTCAAAGGCACGAGCCAACTGCCCGACTTCGTCTTTACTTTGTATATGACCTATAACATGATGGTAATTACCCTCCCCTATAAAGGCAGCGTCACGAGCCAGACCTTTAATAGGTTCAACTATCCTGTTAAGCATAAAGCTGATAGCAGTTAAGAACAGGGCAAAACATATTATGCTGATAACAAAAATAGCCAGCACTACATCGTAAATAACAGAGAATTTATCCCGATGGCTTATGGTGTAGCCCAGTGTCCATCCCCAGGGTTCAAAGGTCTTATAAACAGCCCAATACCCCGCTTGATCCCACTGATAATCCAGTGTGCCGTTTTTATTGCGTATTATTGTATTAAACTCGGCAGAGCCTTTTAAGCTGGAAGAATCTGTGTTAAGAAATGGATGAAGAATAACCACCCCGGTAGAGTCCATTATGAATGGCCGCACAAAACCCGACTTTTCATGGTATTGTTCCATCAACTCTATCAGCAGCTTTCGGCGGTAAGAGTCTTCCACAACCGAAAACATACCTGTTGACACCAGCTTGTCATGGTGCCGTTCCAATGTGTGAAGGATACCGCTAAGCTCTTCTTCATAAGCAAGTTGCTTTTCTGATGTTATTATCCTGCCCACCCAGTAGGCACTCACACCGATAATAATAAGAGTAGATATTATATAAGACAAGAGCACAGTGTCCAGCACTCTGGTTTTCAAGGAATTTCTTGTATTGATTAAATTCATAGAAATGTGCTTTTCCTTATACTGGTGTCGTGTATCTAAAGTTTCACCTACGTTTTTGGCGATTAACTGTTTTTGGATATCCAGTCTGCTATAGTATTCCAGGACAATGGAGCGCCGTCTTCATCAACAAGAGCGTTTGGTGATAGTAACACTATAGCGTCCTCTGGTATGTGCCCGTGATATTGTGCCCGGGGTTTTTAAGTGAATTGAGTTTAGAAGATTTAAGATAACCTTCGGGTATACCATTTATACCTTCTTCAATCTCCCGGGACCAGCTGAAGGTGACGGGGTTGTAAGAGGATACCACATAGACAAGGGGCAGGCGCTCACCAGCCATTATGCCGGTAACCAGTAAGGCACTTAATACAAACAAAAGCCTGATGGGCATATGGCCTCCTTTTTACCTGATACTGAGCAGGTAAGTTTCATCTCAGTTTACAATATATTAAAACTAGCAGCACCAAAATGCATCTGAATCGGGCATTTTTTGAGATAAAACCGGTGTGAAAGGAAAGTGGTGAGTGTCTGCAAGTGTGGCGTTACTATCGTTTGGGTACTCTTGCAGTTT
>CAZRWX010000131.1:0-9623 GCA_964603925.1 uncultured Bifidobacteriales bacterium
GGAATTGATATGCAAGTGACGCCTAATCAACCGAAGTCGACCCGAAGTGGAACACAAGTGCAAGGCCTGGAACAGGCTGCCGAAATCAAGAGGTGACGAAATGATATTTAAACATGCCGAGCTGTATAATGTTGTGGAAACGGTTCCGGCCGCAGATGGGAAGGGTTGGCGGCTCTATCGCCACCCCCTGCATCTTCTGACCAAATTAGCGGACCAGGGAAACGGTGCCGCGATGCCCTTTGGACCCGCCGGTGGGGGAGTGGAAATTCGTTTCATCATGGCCGAACATTCACAATGCCGCATTTCGCTGTGCATGGAAGACGGCGCTCAGGCGTTGGCAGAAATATACCAAGGCCCCTTTTTTTACAAACAAGTCATGATAGGTCCGGAAACGGTTGCGATACCCATCGAATATAGCGGCGGGTTCAGTTCTTTCGAGGTCTACAAAAATCGGGCGCAAAAAAGCGGCGTTATATATGATGCGGCGATGGTTCGCGTGCTATTGCCCAATTGGCCGGTGGTGCGTCTGGTGAATATCGAGGGAGATATCATGCCGCCCGGAAACGGCCATGCGCCGGCGCGCCGGATCCTGTTCTATGGTTCGTCGATCACCCACGGATTGCTCAGTCAGCGTCCCTCTGGTTCCTATGCCGCCACTCTGGCCACTATGCTGGGCGTGGATTCCCTGAATTTGGCCATCCCGGGAGGCTGTTTTGTGGAGCCGGAAATGGCCGATTATCTCGCCAGCCGCAATGACTGGGATGTGATGGTGTGTGAACTGGGGGTGAATATTCTGGAAAGCGTGGAAGCAACGGAATTCCGCAAACGGGTCGATTATTTTTTTCAGACGCTGGGCAGGGCGCATGGAGACAAGCCGGTATTTTGTACGGATATTTACCCCTCTTTTTATGACCCGGATCAACATGAAAAGTTGGACGTGTTCCGGAAACATGTACGGGAGAGCGCTGCCAAATGCGATCATGCCAAAATTCATTATGTGCCGGCAAAAGAGATTCTGCGGACCTTTGGCGGGCTCACGGTTGACATGCTGCATCCAGGCCCGGATGGAATGATGGAGATGGCGGGGAACTGGCACACCCAAATTTCACAGAAAATTTTTCCCGGCCCGGCACCCCGACTCAACCCAGCACCGGCTCCATCTGGGTGATGAACTGGGACGCCACCGGGCGCGCCCTGCTCACCGCGGCCGCCGCTGGTTCCAGCTCTCCGGTGACGGCTTTAAGGCGACGGGCATCTTCGGCTGGCCCAACGCCGCCATCACCTCCATCCCCAACGGCGACTACCCGATTCTTGGTTCGGGCTGCTATTGCTTATCTGTACTTGCGCTCACTCTCGTTTCAGCAGGTGCGTGCGTTAAACAGGTTATCGGCGTATTGAAAAGAAACTTTGAACTCCTTCTTACCCATTACGACAACCACGAGATGAGTCCGTACAATGTCCGATGAGCATTCTCTCTGAAAGCGAGGTGACAGCCAAAAGAAACCGTAGTCCTCTCCAGCTGGCTGGCTGTGACTTGCCAAAGATACCAAACTGATTAACTTTTATCTGGAAACGGTATCGATCAGCCACCTGATTCACTACCAGTGCCTATTTTTTAACTTTACCCTATGCCAATAAAAACTGAAACGCTTAAAACCTGCGAAGGCAAAATACTTGCAGATGAACCATTAACGTCAGCGGATGGTGTCTACCTTTTTGAAAACGCTCCTCTGGAGTGGCTGGGGGAGCAGGCGCAGTTGGTTCGGGAGCGTCTGCATGGCGCGCATATTTTTTTTAATCGTAACATACATTTTGAGCCTACCAATAAATGTGTATATGCCTGCAAATTCTGCGCCTTTTACAGGCGGCCTGGTTCGGGGGCAGCCCAGGGGGCCTGGGACTATTCTCTTAAAGACTTGCAGGCGCTTTTAGAGGCACATCCTGCCGGTACAATTACGGAGATTCATATTACCGGCGGCGTACACCCCGATAGGGGGCTGGACTATGGTCTGGAGCTGCTTTCTTATATAAACACTCACCGGCCGGAGCTTCATATTAAGGCCTTTACGGCTGTGGAGGTGGATTACTTCTCAAAAAAAAGCGGCGTTACCATCAATGTTTGTCTGGAGCGTTTAAAGGCCGCTGGTCTGGGGTCACTGCCCGGGGGAGGCGCTGAGATTTTTAATACTCAGGTACGGGGGCAAATTGCGGGGGCTAAGGCACCCGCACACCGTTGGCTGGACATCCATCGGCACGCTCACCAGCTGGGTATAAGCTCTAATGCCACCATGTTGTATGGTCATGTGGAGACATACGCTCACAGGGTGGAGCATCTGGACATCCTCAGACAGCTGCAGTTTGAGACAGGGGGCTTTAATGCTTTTATTCCCCTTCGCTATCGCAGCGCTAATAACAAGCTGGGCCATTTAAAAGAGGTGGCGCCCGGGGAAGACCTGCGAACCATGGCGCTGTCCCGCCTTTACCTTAATAACATTCCTCATTTAAAGGCTTACTGGGTTATGCTGGGGGTAGATTTAGCCGTAAAGTGCCTGAGCTATGGGGCAGACGATATTGACGGCACTATTGATGACACAACTCAAATTTACTCTATGGCGGGAGGTGAGACAAAACCCGGTATGTCCACCATAAGACTAAGGGACCTTATCACAAGTCAGGGGCTAATGCCCGTAGAGCGGGACTCCAACTATAAACCTCTGGATTAAATTAACCTGAAGCTGTTAGGGCACTTCAGCCTGATTTTGCCATACGCGCGTAGCTGATGGCATTGCGCACATTCTCTTCAATACCCATATAATCACCTTTATCCATAAGTTCCTGGGTAATTAATTTTGTGCCCATGCCCACGCAGCAGGCGCCGGCTCTTATCCAGTAGCCGATACTATCAGGTGTATTCTCCACACCCCCTGAAGGCATAAGGTTTGACCAGGGCATGGGGCCCTTAATGGCATTAATAAAACTTGGGCCGCCAGCCTCCTCACCAGGGAAAATTTTACATATCTCAACACCCAGCTCTTCTGCCTGGCTGATTTCTGTTGGGGTGGCGCACCCGGGGATATAGGGTATTTTACGCCGGTTACAAAGGAAAGCAATATTCTTATTAAGGCAGGGGCCTACTATAAAATTGGCCCCGATGTTAATGTATAAGGCGGCCGTACCCTCATCTACAACAGAGCCCACGCCGAGAATTACCTGGGGGTATTTCTCGTTAAGGTGTACCACAAGTTCTTTAAAAACATCCTGGGCGAAATCACCCCTGTGGGTAAACTCAATAACCAGAGCACCCCCGCGGGCGCAGGCCTCTACTACCTCCCGCGCTGTCTCAGTATTATAATGGTAAAACAGCGGAACAACGGAGATATCCATTATCTTCTGCAGTACACGCATACGGGAAAAAAAAGCCATAGTTACTCCCAATAAGAATTATGAATTTTGAATTATGAATTAAAATAGTGATACCACCCTATGAAATAATTATGAATTATGAATTAAGAATTTTGAGTTGATATAGTGACAAATCTCGGCACTTAACTTTTAGATAAAAACACATTATATTCATAAAAAATCTATTCAACATGGCCGCAGGCCACATTCTAAAATTCATAATTCATAATTCATAATTATTTATGTTAAGTTTGTTCCGCCTTTAGCTTTACACTAAGCCAGGGCGTGATAATAAGGGCGATAACCAGGCAGGAGGAAAAACCCAGAATGGCTATTTTACCTATGGACGCTATGCCCATGTGGCTGGTAAATAGCATACCTGCGTAACCCGCCAGGGTGGTAATAACCGAGGCTGTGACCAGCGAACCTGTAACGCTGAAGAGCTCCCCCAGTTTGCCAGGGCCGTACCTTTGATAAGCGATAGTGAGATGTATGACAGAGTCTACGCTAACCCCCAGGATAGTGGGGATTACTATGAGATTAAACGGCCCCAGCTTAATGTCCAAAAGCCCCATAAGACCCACTGTCCATAACATACCGCCCCCCAGACCAACGGCCGATATGAGGATAAGCTTCCAGTCCCGCAGGGAAAGAGTAAGAGTAAGCAAAATTATGAGGGATATGAGCCACGCCATCAGACGGCTGTCCTTTTCTACCAGGCGGATAATGTCACTATATATAAAGCTGGACGAATAAAGGCTGATGTCCTCGCCGTTGAGATGGAAGGCACCGTAGCGGTTTTGAAATTTGCCGGCTTCTATAGCGTTTGAAGACATGAAACTGCCGTAAATAAAAGCGATGCGACCATAAGAACCGTCACGCTCCTGTACAAGATGGAGCGCCCATTTGGGGATATCTTCGGCCGTAAAGGCCTCTACATCGCTCATGTCCCGGAGCTTTTGAATCATGATGGAGTCTGAACCGGTGGACCTGTCAAAAACGCGATAACCTACTATGTCACCTATTTCCTCAATGACCTCCATGCGGTTATCCTGCTTGCCCGCGGGGGGCACAAAGGTGGTGAGAGTAAGGAAACTCCTTAAAAGGGTGTCCTTTTCTACAGTAAGACGGTACAGGAGAGTGTCGTGGAGGGCGACCATAGTCTCCGGGTTTTTGGCCAGGGCAACAACAGGCTGGCTGCTGCGCCGGCTGCTGGAAATAGCTACACCTGTATGGCGTTTGCTCTCCAGCTTGTTACCAGTATCCCGCAGGTTTTTAAAGTCGTACTCGAAACCCGCCCGTGTGGCGAAGAAAATCATAACAAAAGAACCCACTGTGATAATGATAGTGGCTATAGTAAGGCTGCGGCCCCAGTTTTGTATGAGCAGAAATTTTGGTATAAGCTGACGGGAAGGTGTGGCAGGCAGCCTGAGAAACCAGGAAAAAACAGGGATGTTGCCTGTTCGTTCAAAAAGGAATACCAGCGGTGGTAGTAGTAGAATGGCGCTAAGCAGGCTGAATGTAATACCTATGCTGGCAATTACACCAAACTCGTAAAAGCCGATAAAATCGGCTGCCAGCAGTGTGAGCATACCGGCAACTGTTGTTAAGGCCGCCAGAAGCATGGGGCGGAAAAGGGCCTTTAGGGTGTCTGTAAAAGCATGGTGCCAGCTTTTGCCTTTGCGGGCGTCTTTTTGGGCATGGCCCAGTATGTGTATGGAGTAGTCTATACCAAGCCCAAGAAGAATGGCAATGACAAAGACCGAATACAGGTTAAGGCGGCCGTAGATGAGACCCGTAATGGCCATGGTATAAGTACAGGTAACAGCCACCTGCGACAGGATAGCGAGAAGGGCCCCAAAACTGCGGAAGAAGGTGAAAATGACCACAACAATAAGCCCAATGGAAATGATGGTGGCTATAATGCCGTTAATGGCCAGGGATTCAACCTGCTTTAATACCTGGTAGGAACCCTCTATGCCCACATCAATTTTATCACCATAACGGGCGCGGATGGGGGCCAGCATTTTTTCGGTGCGATTGATAACGTCTCTGGCATATTGGGTATTGCTGGAGGGCTCTTTAAGCGCCGCCTGCACTACGGCATTAAGTGTGCCGTCACTGTGCCAGCCCATAAGGCGGTTTTTAAGGGAATCTGGAATGCCCGCTTTGGGGTTAAAGGCCTCGGCCTTTTCCCCGGAACCTTCAGCCTCATCCTCTTTGGTAGTATTAAGAAAACTCTGAAAAACACTGGCCGCCTCATCGGGCAGCCCCAGCTCCTGGGGTAAATCAGCGTCAAACCAGACACGATTTTTATTAATGACCTGCTCTTCGGTGCTATCCCCGGATGAAAGATCGACCACCAGCGGCCCCCTGGCGCCTAACTCCAGCTCCAGCTCCTCCAGATTAGAAAGAATATGGGATAAATTTTCCACCGGCAAATAAAGCAGCGCGTGCTTCATAAAAAAGGCATTGTCCCGCTCTATCTGCACATACAGGGCATCGTCCCAGGTCTTTTCTATCTCATTTTTGATCTCCTGCTGAACCCTGGCGCATTCCTCCACATTGTCCATTTGAATGGCTATGGTAAAAAGGTCCGCACTGCCAAAGCGCTTATTTGTCTCATGCATGGCGCGGATAGTGGGGGTATCCCGGGGGAGAAGATCGTCCAGGTCCGGGTCCAGCCGTATTTTAGAAATAGGCCACAGACAAATTAGACCGATTAAAAGAGCCAGGGTTATAATTTTGCCCGCATGCTGCTCAGAGATGGTGATGTATTTTTCAAAAAGGGAATCAAGTGATTTTTTCATAAGATTTAGGCAGATTGATGAGTGATTTATTAAAGATAGCAAATAGGGTGTTAGAAGGTCTTATGATTAGGAAATTGCTTGAAATATTTGAAATGCTCTAAATATTTGAAAAAATCGAGTTTGATACTATTTTTGAACTCAAGTGGGGTCTTAGCTCAGTTGGTAGAGCACAACGCTGGCAGCGTTGGGGTCAGGAGTTCGACTCTCCTAGGCTCCACCATAATAAAGCCGTCTTTTAAAGGCGGCTTTTTTTATTTGTGGACGCCCGTAAACTCTTCTCCAAATCATAACTACCCGGTATGAGGGTGTGCTCCCGGCTAAGTTTTCTGGCTCCTATCCAAGTTTCTATTAAGGGCCTACCTCGACGTATAGCATTGATCAATAATCTGTCAGGTGGTTGTTTCTGGAGGAGGTATAGGGAAGTATAGGGTCGGACCAACTTTATGAGCAAATTTTAAATGTGACTGCCGTTTTTGGACACATAACCATGCTTCACAGACCCCACAACCCTGCTTCAGGATCAAAATTCTGGGTTCAGGGCACGTTTTTCACCCTGATCCCGGAGATTTCCCAGGTGGTCTTGGCCTGGTGCCTTGCTGCGAGTTTGAAACAATGGTATCATCATAAATATGAAGGAAATTATTTTTGAGATAGGCCAGGAAGAAGATGGGGGTTTTGTGGCCGAATGCCTGACGGAAAATATCTTTACCCAGGCTGATAACTGGGAAGAATTACGCAAAAATGCTCAGGAAGCTGTTGAAGCTTACTTTTTTGACGGCAAAAAGCCCACTGTCATCAGACTTCATTTTGTTCGTGATGAAGTTCTGCAGGTCCCATGAAACTGCCCAGGAATATCAGTGACACAAACTCGTAAAGGCCCTCACTTACAAATGGGATTATAAGCAAATCCACCAGGCAGGCAGTCATGTCATTTGATCCCTCCCATCATCGGCTGGCAGTACCCAATCATAAAAGCCTGCGAATCGGCACTCTTAATAATATCCTACGTTCGGTTTCCCGGCATAAAGACGTATCCAGAGAATCAATTCTGGATACTTTATAAACCCCAACTCGCTATCATTTTTTCGAAATAGAGGTCTTCGTTTTTTAGGAAATCCCGCCAGCTAAAGTCCTTTAGCTTAATCAACTCGTTTTCGAACCGGATTACTCTTTTGCCTAAAACCTCGATCTCGAAAAAAATTGGTATTGGGGTTTTCCACTTGTTTTCATCGCTGAAAAGGTTGGTTCCTAACACCTGTCACGATATAATTGGTTCTAACAATCTTTAAGAGTGATTCACGCTCCATCAGATTATTAGAATGGCCCCGCGTTGCGGTATCCATTCTAAGTCACCTAAGTTTCAATTTCATCATGTTTTTTATCGTAAGTGGAGCCTTTGCAGTCCACAAAGGGCAGCCAGTTGGTTAACGCAGGGGTGCAGGTTACTCCCGGGCCGGCTGGTTATGAATTTCCCAATGCTCTGCTACCGCCTGTCTTCAGCCCCAATGCAGTTAAATTCAGTAACTCCCGCCTGGTGCGCTTAAGTGAGGACAACCTGGATATTGGAGCTTTTGAGTACATTTCATCTCTGGCAATTGATGACGCCAGTGCATTTACTACATCCCCAATGGGGGTATTTCGTAATATGTATCTGGTTAACGGGCGTAAGTTAATGCCTCGTCGTCAAGGTGCTACAGCCGTTAACTGGCTGACTACGCAGGGGTCAAACTAGACGGTATTTTAAAAAATTTGCTGTAATTTTCAAAATATATCAATACGTTTATCTACTTGAAATAAGTATATAAAATACTTGATTTAGATGATTAAATATAGTAGAATATTAACAGATGACTAACTTAAATTCAAAAAATCTTGAAAGCGTTCTTCTTTTACTCTCGGAGCGTTTAGCATTAGTTATGCCTGGGCAAAGGTGGGATTTGGTCGTATGCGGTGGGTCAGCGCTCAATGCTCTTAATCTTGTCTCACGTACCACAAAAGATATTGATGTAATAGGCAAAATGGTTAATAATAAGGTCTGTTTCGCTTCTTTTGATGACCTTTTCAAAGAGCAAATAATTATTTGCTCAGAATTACTTAACTTACCTGTGGATTGGCTCAACACCGGTCCGGAGTCCTATCTCAAAACTGGGCTTCCGTCCGGTCTTGTTGGGCGTCTTACCTGGCGGCAATATGGGCACTGCTTGCGTATTGGCTATATAAGCCGTATCGATCAAGTCTTTTTTAAAATTTACGCGAGCGTAGACAGGGGTGGTTACCATGTTGATGATCTTTTAGCTCTTAAACCAAAAAGCGGTGAGCTGCTTGATGCATGTAAATGGGTGCTAGAGCAGGACCCTTCAGAGGGATTTCGCAGTCTGCTTTTATCTATGTTACACCAGTTGGAGTTTAATGATGTTGCCAGCAAAATTTAAAAATGTCTGTTCCCGGCAGCTGGGTCAATTATGGCGCGCATGGCGTGGTCTTGGTTTATTCAGTAATGGTGGTCGGAGCAGGGTTGGTATAGAAGAAGCTTTAATTGGGTTGTGTGTTCTGGGGAGGTATGATCAGCGACTTTTCGATGAGGCGGTGTCTCTGCTTATAAGCTACTCTGGCCTTATAAATAAAAATAAAATAAAATATATGATAGGGAAAGCGGACCCGGCTTCATCTTCTGTTTTTTCCGTAGTAGCCGCCCTTCTCGTGGAGCATGCCGGGGACAGGCGCTTTAAGCCCATGGCGGTGAAGGGGACGTTAGCTGAGCGTATACATGCAAAACCATTTTTTATTTCGTTTAATAAAAGGCAAGCGTTTTCTGGTAGCACATTCGATCCCCTCTTTTTTCAATATGGCTGGAAGAGAAATATATTTCGAAATTCAGATAATGTTCCACGTTTACCTGTAATCGCGGCGCTGAACCCCTTTATTAAGTCCAAAATTATATTCGGTAATACAGTGCGAGCAGATATTATAATGGAGTTACTCATGAATGGCCAATGCATAGCACCGGAGCTGGCCCGCAAAAATGGCTTTGCCCAAAAGAGCGTGTGGAACGTTATGACTGATCTTGCTGCCGCCGGTATTGTGGATTCTGTATTAGTACAGAATAAAGTAGTTTATAAGTTGGGTGCCGGGGGCAAACCCATGCTGTCTCTGCTAAAGAATGGTCCGGTTGTTTCCTTATGGCAGGAGTGGATAAAGGTGGGGCACTATTTATATCACCTTGATAAATTGCCACCCACCGCGTCACCTTTGCTTATTAAATCCGAAGAGCAAAGAGTAGCAAAGTTGCTTGGTTAGCGGTTGCTGCAAACCCAGCCCCCTTGCCAACCATGCACGCTTACGGTGACAGCACCAGACGGCCTTTTACGTTGTAAATACTTATGGTCACATCAAGGCGCTCTAGACTGCCGT
>CAZRWX010000132.1:0-9528 GCA_964603925.1 uncultured Bifidobacteriales bacterium
ATGGAAAGAGCATCCGATGTGTGAAGGATGTAAAATCGCTCAGCCACAATGGATTTTGCAGGACCATAACGGGCCTTGTTTCTCCTCTGAAAACGACCTTTTTTACAAAAAGAAAGGATCTATACGACATTATTCGTACAAAAGGAAATGAAAAACCAGGAGGAAAACTACCAATATTACAGTAAACAAAGCGGGGAGCGGTAAGGTTAAACTAAATTCTAGATGACCAGAAAAAAGGGAGAGGTACTAATAGAGAATGGCACATTTACCAGTAAGCGTTGACGACATGAAGGAGAGAGGGTGGGATACCCTGGATTTCCTCTTTATCTCCGGAGATGCCTATGTAGATCACCCCAGTTTTGGCCATGCCATTATCACCAGGGTTCTGGAAAGTGAAGGCTATAGAGTTGGCGTTATAGCTCAGCCCAACTGGAAGACTATTGCAGATTTCAAAAAGCTTGGCAAGCCTGGCCTGGGCGTGCTTATATCTTCCGGTGTTATCGATTCCATGGTCAATCATTATACTACTTCCAAAAAAGTACGTAAGAACGACCAGTATTCACCGGGAGGCCAGGGCGGTTTAAGGCCCGATAGAGCAGTTATAGTTTATACCAACAAAGTCAGGGAGGCCTTTGGGCATATCCCCATAATTATCGGAGGGGTAGAGGCTTCCCTCAGGCGTTTTGCCTACTACGATTACTGGGAAGATCGTGTGAGAGGTTCAGAGTTGATTAATTCCGGGGCCGATATTCTGGTTTACGGGATGGGGGAGTCACCTGTTCTGGAAATAGCCAGGCTTCTTAAGAAGGGTGTTCCTGTAAATAATTTACAAAATCTGCGTGGTACCTGCGTGGCTCCGCTTAAGAGTGTTTGTAATAAAGAGCTTACGGAATTTTTGGAACATAAGGAGCATGGTGATAAATATGTTCTGGTAGATTCTTTTGAAGATGTGTACAAAGACAAACAAAAATATGCGCGAGCGTTTATGCTGGAGAGTGAAGAGCAGGACTACGTTAGAGGTAAAACCATAGTACAGTCCCATGGTGACAGGCTTCTGATACAGAACCCCCCCTCAGAGCCTCTAAGCGAAAAAGATATGGACAGGATATATGCCCTTCCTTATGAGAGAGTGCCTCATCCCATGTACGAAAAAATGGGTGGTATAGCGGCCATTGAGGAGGTTAAATTTGGCATTGTAAGCCATAGAGGGTGCTTCGGAGGCTGTTCGTTCTGTGCTCTTAATTTTCATCAAGGCCGGGTGATTCAGCGTCGAAGCGATACATCCATTATCGGGGAGGCTGAGGCCTTTACCCGGGATAAGGATTTTAAAGGATATATCCATGATGTAGGCGGCCCCACAGCTAATTTTAGAAACAGGGCGTGTGACAGGCAGGACAAACACGGCGTTTGCCGGGACAAACAATGCCTGACGCCAACGCCATGCCGTAATCTCAAAGTAAGTCACAGTGAATATCTGATGCTGCTGAGCAAACTAAGGGCGATTCAGGGTGTAAAGAAGGTGTTTATCCGTTCAGGTATCCGCTACGATTATCTCATGCTGGATAAAGACGAACGCTTTTTTGAAGACCTGGTTCGTCATCACATCAGCGGTCAGCTTAAAGTCGCTCCCGAACATATCTGCCCCGCTGTACTGAACAAAATGGGCAAACCCTCCCGGAAAGTTTATGATGGTTTTGTGGAAAAATTTTTACGTGTCAATAAGCGCCAGGGTAAGGAACAGTATCTCATCCCTTATCTTATGTCCAGTCACCCGGGAAGCACTCTGGATTCTGCCATAGAACTTGCTGAATATTTAAAATCAGCAGGCGTTTATCCAGAACAGGTTCAGGATTTTTACCCCACTCCCGGCACCCTTTCCACCACTATGTTTTATACAGGTCTGGATCCCCGCACCATGAAGAAAGTAAGTGTTCCCAGTTCCTATGAAGAGAGGCGCATGCAGCGGGCGCTGCTTCAATTCAGAAAGCCGGAAAATTATGAAATTATTTATAAAGCCCTTAAACTTGCCCATCGTATGGACCTGGTAGGTCTTGGTCCACAGTGTTTAATCAAACCGAAAGCTGGTGATCTCATTAATAATAAGCAAAATAAGTCTATAAAAAAGGGCCCGCGGTCCAAAGATAAGGCGGACAGGGGGCAACATGGGAAAAATATTAGAAGAGGTGCGAAGCACTATTCTAACAACCCGATGGAGCGCGAACATGAGTTACGCTCATCGGACATTGGCGCTGATAAAAAAACAGAGAATAAAAGGGGCAGAGGCCCCCGCCGCAGCACACCAAAAAAGGTGGGCAACAAAGCTGGTTTTAAAAGAACCGGAGTCCGATAATTATTGCGTTCTGGTCTGAAAATTTGGAGCAACGATAACATGAAATTCCAGATATTGGGGCACTTTACCCATGGCCGAATAGGTAGTTGAAGTCCTTGTCTATGGGGCCGTTTGTCCACCAGGCGTTATTGTAGATGAAGCATTTGGATTCTGAATGTGGTAATTCCTTGACAAGCCTAAATTTTTGTAATATATTTGTATTATACAAATATTGATACATGCAATGAAAACTACAGAATTCCAAAATTTACTCTTTGACTTGTCACGTACTATGGTGGTACTCGATCGCAGCGAGAAGGTTTGCTGCGGTCTTACGGCTTCTCAGGGTATTGTGGTGGAGCGTATTTCCCGGGAGGGTGCCATTACCATGAACAGCCTCAGCGGTAAACTGGGGCTGGCAGTTAGTTCCCTTACACGGGTGCTTGATATTCTGGTACGGGATGGTGTTATAGGCAGGGTGCAAAGTGAACAGGACAGGCGCAAGGTTCTGGTCAGCCTTACAGGCAAGGGTAAACTCCTTGCCGGGCAGCTTAATAGTTGTACGGCCGACTACTGCAAGGCCATTTTAAAAAATATACCCGCCGGGGACCGTGATAATGTGATTCATTCACTGTCTCTTATACTTAAGGCTGTTAACAAGGCAAACAAAGGGTGTTGTCGGTAGACTTTAAGCAACGAAAAAAAATGAATTATGAACCGAGCCAATGCTCTAGTGGAAGTGCAAAGGCGAGCTTGAAGGAGCGAATACCTGGTAAATGAGTGTTGCGACGCCCCATTATGAATTTGTTTATGGCTGCAAGCAGCTTTTAGAAATGTGTTTAATACCAAATAAATAATAAATTGGATAATTTTAAATGAGTAGTACATATATAGATAGTCAGGTAGAATCTCCCATTGGGCAAGTACCGAGGGTTAAAACGGTTTTGGATTACAGTGATAAAGCCGGGGGGTGGAAAGCGCGCTGGGGTATGGGGCGTATGAGTTATATTATTGAACCAGGGCTTTATGCTGTCGGCAGCCCGGGTGCTAAATCACCCGTAATGGTGTCTGCTAATTACAAACTCAGTTTTGACGTCCTGCGTAGCTCTCTTCCTGGCCTGGATGCCTGGGTGCTTGTTATAGATACCAAAGGCATAAATGTATGGTGCGCTGCAGGTAAGGGTACTTTTGGTACTGCTGAGATAGTAAACCGGATTGCGCTTACAAAGCTCCATCAGGTGGTGGAACATCGGAAAATTATTATCCCCCAGCTTGGGGCTCCCGGTGTAAGTGCCCATGAGGTTAAAGCAAATTCAGGGTTTCAGGTAATGTACGGCCCGGTGAGGGCGTGCTATATTAAAGCGTTTCTTGAAGCGGGGATGAAGGCTAATAAGGATATGCGCAGGGTAAAATTTCCCCTGGCCGATCGCCTTAAACTGGTTGGTATAGAGGTTACCGGCAGCTTTAAGTATTTTGCCTGGGCGGCAGTGGGGCTTTTAGTGTTATCGGGTATAAGCAAGCAGTTCTATTCCATAAAGGCAGTGTTTACTCAAGGCATTTTAGCTGTTATAATATTATCGGCAGCGTACTTAAGCGGTACCGCCGCTGGCCCCGCTTTATTACCCTGGCTGCCGGGCAGGGCTTTTTCTTTAAAAGGCTTCTGGGCCGGGCTGGCGGCGGCTATTGGAGTACTCTTTATATTAAGGGGGCGCCTAAGTGGGCTGGAAATATCCGGGTGGCTATTTATTATGCCTGCAGTTGCTTCTTTTTTGCTTATGAATTTTACTGGTGCTTCCACATATACATCACTTTCCGGTGTTAAAAAAGAGATGCGTATTGCTGTACCTCTTCAGAGCGGGTTTGCTATTGTGGGCTTGACCTTGTGGGTGGCCGGGAGGTTTGCTTGATGTCTGATGAGCGCTGGTTGCGCATAATGTCCGATGAGCCTTCCACCTCAGGGGAACACGCACCATCGGATTGTCAGAACAAAAATCAACAAATTGGTGAGTTTCCGTTCTAATATACATGCTCATCAAATCATTAAAATCATTCTAACACCGGTTGTTAATAAATATTTTTTTGGAGGAATTATGTCAACAATGTCTTATTTAAAAAATGTTACAACTATCAGCCTGAATCAGGATAAATGTACAGGCTGCGGTATGTGCTTAAATGTATGTCCTCACGAGGTGTTTGCCATACAAAGTAAAAAAGTAGTCATTGTGGATAAAGATGCCTGCATGGAATGCGGTGCCTGCGCCCTTAACTGTCCGGAGTCTGCAATAGATGTACAAGCCGGTGTAGGTTGTGCTACTGCAATACTCAACAGTTATTTTAATGGCGGCAAAGTTGAATGCGGTTGTTCTGGAGAAGGAGCCTCTTCATCTTCCTGTTGTGGTGGCAGTGCTGCCCCGGCAGAGCTTTCTAAACCAGCCGCTGTCGGCTGCGGATGTGGAGCAAAAAGTATTGAAAAAGATATTTGTTGCGAACTACAACATGATAAAGTAAAAGAACCATGCTGTGGAAATGAGGCAGCAGAACCCCCCAATTCCTGTTGCTCAAGCGAGAGTAAAGGACATGATAAATCTTCAGACTGCTGTTCAGAAAAACCGGTAGAAAAGGAAGATACCCCATGCTGCAAATCAGAAGAATCAAAGCCTGGGTCTGGGCCTGCCGGTACAGGATATTGCATAGTGTGACCAGTTGTACTTGCAGGGGCTGGCGCCTGACATTTGAAGGTAAACGTGTGCGGCAATGCCCCCCGTCCCCCTGAGGTGTGAAATTAATTCTGGAATGGCTTTTAATGTCTGATGAGCATTCTCACATCCTTCGTCTAAGCCTGTCCTGAGCGCAGCCGAAGGGCTCAGGATGAGCGGGGGATATGCTCCATCAGCTTATTAGAATGTAAATACTGCTTTGCGGGGCTTACATTCTAATATTTACCCCCTTAGGGGGTTAGGGGGTGTTGCCTTACGAAGTAAGGATATCTACAATTTCCCCATGTATACGGCGGTTTTTGGCTGCCAGTATCTCAATGGCGAAACCATTTGTTCTTCCTCGGAAAATATCAAGAGAATTCCCCGCGTAATCAGTATATAGACCTTTTTGTTCGGTTATCATCAGGCAGCCTGCCGCTACGTCCCAGGGCTTTATGCCGCTCTCGTAATAGGCGCCAAGGCGGCCGGCGGCCACATTACATAAATCCAGAGCCGCGGAACCGGAGCGTATCATATCAGTGGCTTTATTTAAAATCAAAGGGAAGTGTTTCATGGAAAAGGTTAGCTCCTTACCATTATGATAAAAGAAACCAGTGGCCACTATGGATGATTTTAAAGCCACACGCGGGCGCAGGCGGGGTAGGCGCTTGCCGTTTAAAAAAGCCCCCTGGCCATGCACAGCGTGGAACAACTCGTTATTAAGGCAGGGGGCGTATACGGCACCAACCCTTATTTTGCCGCCCTCCCAGAGGGCGATGGATACGCAGAAGTTGGGGATACCATGGGCAAAATTGCGGGTGCCGTCGATGGGGTCTACTATCCACATCCTGTCATGGTCCTCAAAACCAGGGCAGAGCTCTTCGGACAGGATGTAATCATCAGGGAATGATTTTTTAATAATGTCTACTATAATCTGGTTGGACTGGATATCCTGCTTTGTGGCATAATCCTTGTAACTTCCTTTGAAATTATTGATGGAGGCCGCTCCCCAGTTGGCTTTAACATAACGGCCCCCTTTGCGGGCAGCGGTGAGGGCCGTGTGAAGTTCTTTTTGGTATTTCATGTGATTCTCGGGTTTATTCAGGGTTGCAGGAGTTCAAAGCCTGTGAAAGGAACCAGTACACGTTTTGAATCGATGTCGGTAAGTTCGTAGAGGATAACCTCCAGCACATGCCAGGTTTTAACGCCTTTGCGTATACAACCGGTTACAGTGTTTGTATTTCGGCCGCATGCCATATGCATATGTACAATGGGTTCCCCTTTTTCGTTAGGAAAGATAGTGCCCGTACCGGCAATTTCATGGACATTATGGAGAGTGTGCTCCCTGGGGTTAACTGGCTGGCTGCCCCTCTGCATCTGGATAAATGCTGAAATGTAATGGGCCCCGCTCCAAAACTTCACAGGCATGCAAGTATTGCTTTCATAAATAAAACTGTGTTATGGTTTACGGATTAGGTTTATACCAGTATCTGTGATAGTGATCAGCTTTTTCCTGTATAATGTGCCTATGGATTTCTTAAATAGTTTTTTACTCATTTCAAGCTGTCTGGATATATCGGCCGGGTCGCTTTTATCGTTAAGGTTGAGTGACCCATGGTTGGTCTTCAGGGTCTCCATTATCCTTTTTAAATTGGGCTCAATATTGTCGTACCCGGGGTTCTCCAGGGCTAAATCAATTTTATTCTCTTCACGAATATTTTTGATGTAACCTTTTATTCTGTCCCCAGTATGGATGTTTTTGAAGATCTCATTTCCATAAATAAGACCTTTGTGTTTACCGTTAATAACAGCCAGCCTGCCCAGGTCTGTGGTTTTCCAGATTAAGAGGTTTACTTCATCGTTAACCTCATAGTCTATCGTGGAGTTGTCCAGGTACTTGTCTATTTTGGTGGTGCCTACCAGCCGTTTGGTTGTGTTGTCCAGGTACAAGTACACAATGTAATGCCTGCCAGCTGTCAGCTTTTGGCCTTGATTACGGAACGGTACGAACAGGTCTTTGTCCAGGCCCCAGTCAAAAAAGGCGCCTGTGTCATTAAGTTCTAATAATTTTAAATAAGCAAACTCATTAACCTTAACATAGGGCTCTTGAGTTGTGGCCACTAACCTGTCCTCAGAATCCATATAAATAAAAACATTCAAAAGGCTGTCTGGCGTAATGCCGGCGGGAATATATTTACCTGGTAAAAGAACAGTATCCCCCTCCTCGTTTTTGAGATAAAGTCCTGAACGGGTCGTGGAATCTGATTTGAGAACGTGGTATTTGCCGGGTTCAATCATATATGCCTTTCTTTAGGGGAGAATGTAATAAAAATGGGCAATTGAGGTTAAAAACTTGTTCTTCAACATGTTTTCCCAGTGTTCACCTGGTTTATGTTCTCAATTTTGAGAAAATGAGCATTTTTGGGCAGGTGATGAAGGCTTTTTCTTTTAATTTATTGGGAAAGTATACTCCATCTCCTTTGTTTATATAAACAATTAAATTAAGTATGATTTGATAAACTAATAATTTACTCGAAATCAATGCCTAAAGGTTACACAATGTCCAGTGCTTCTTCCACACAAAATACCTTTCAATCTTTTCTGGTTATTTTTCATGGCTACAGGCGCTCTATTATATGGATGGCGCTTTTATTTGTTCTAAAAATGACACCAGTTTGGTTTGTGCCCATTTTTATCGCCAGGATGATAGACCTTATCCCTATGACACCAGAGGACAGGGGTATTAAAATCTGGGTATATGCGTTCGCCTTCTTAGTTACTCTCTTTATTAATGCGCCTGCGGCCTGGTATAATCGTCGGATTCTCAGCCGGGTGGTTCGCAGTGTGGGGAGAGATTTACGCACCGGGCTGTGCCGTCAGCTTCAGCAGTTATCCCTTTTGTACCATGATAAGACCAGTGTTGGCAAGCTTCATACCAAGGCTATCAGGGATGTAGAAATGGTAGAAAATATGCCGCCTCTTTTTATAAACACTGTTTTATCTTTTCTTATTCAGGTTGTTATATATTCTACAACTGTAGCCTTCCGCTCACCACCCGCCCTTATTGCCTTTATTATTCTGGTTCCGGCTGCAGCCCTTGTGCGTCATAAGTTTAATAATGTTATCAATCAATCTGTTGAGGGTTTCCGCCAGTCCATTGAGGGTATGAGCGGTAGTATGTCGGATATGATGACCATGATACCAGTGACCAGAGCTCATGGTCTGGAGGAGCAGGAACTCACCAAAGTAGGAGAGCGCATCGACACTGTCTGGCAAAAGGGTCAAACCTTTGATATGACCACGGAGAAGTTCGGTATATCCTCCTTTCTTACTATGGGTGCATTTCATCTGGTATTTATTACAGGTTCTGTACTGGCCAGTTTCCATGGCCGCATTACTATAGGCGATGTGGTAATGTTCAACAGTTTTTTTATGGCTATGACAGGGCAGTTATCGGGTGTGCTCAGTATCATACCCCAGTTAGCACAGGCTAATGAGTCAGTTAAATCTATATATGAAGTTTTAAATGCACCCGATTTAGAGGCGAATGTTGATAAAAAGCATTTTGAAGAGGTAGAGGGCGGCTTTAAGCTTTTCGATGTTACTTATTCCTACCCGGGCTCTACAGAGCCCGCAGTAAAAGCCCTTAGCCTAAAAGTAAAGGAAGG
The DNA here is from genome assembly GCA_964603925.1 of uncultured Bifidobacteriales bacterium. GTDB lineage: Bacteria > Fibrobacterota > Fibrobacteria > UBA11236 > JADFYW01 > CAZRWX01. The sequence goes on from CAZRWX010000132.1 coordinate 8,694, forward strand.
TGAAACAATTGCTCTGATCGGCCCGAGTGGCTGCGGTAAGTCTACAACCATTGCGCTTTTACTGGGCTTTATTCGGCCTCAGAGTGGTAGCATTTTGTTAGATGGTAAAAATTTTCACGATATGGACCTCCGCACCTTCCGCAGGCACGTTGGCGTAGTCACTCAAACAGTTCTGTTCTTTACGGGCACAGTCAGGGAGAACGTCACATACGGTCAAAATAATGTCAACGAGGATACTATCTGGGAATCTCTGGAACTTGCCGATGCCGGTGAATTTGTCCGTTCTCTTCCTCAGGGTCTGGACTCTGTAATGGGTGTAAACGGTCTTAAGCTCTCCGGCGGGCAAATGCAGCGCCTGGCTATTGCCCGTGCTATTGTCAGAGATCCTAAAGTCCTTATTCTCGATGAGCCTACAAGTGCCCTTGATGTGGAGTCGGAGTACTCCATCCGCAAAGCGCTTAAGCAGGTTATGAAGGGGCGCACAGTGTTTCTTGTATCACACAGGCTTTCCCTGGTGAGTCATGTAGATCGCATACTGGTTATGGATAAGGGTGAGACAATAGCATTGGATACACCAGAAAATTTAAAAGGTTTCGAGAATTATTACTCTGAAGCTCTTAAGAAATCGGCAGTTTAGTTTTTAGATCTTAAATGAAGCACCGGTGTGGGTCCTGGCTCACGCCTAATCTGGGGGTTTGAATTTATTTGGTTCACTATTCTCAATAACTATCATCTTCATCCTTCCAGAGGGGGGGGGACAGGGTTAAAGTATGACAACAATGGTAACTACTCAGGTATCTAGGGAAGGCAAAACGTGTCATTTCGAACGATTCTC